>JBKJXI010000001.1:0-3429 GCA_046716325.1 Ilumatobacteraceae bacterium
CGTCAAAGGTGAAAACATTCCGGAGCCCGGCATTCCTGAAAGCTTCAAGGTGTTGATGAAGGAAATGCAAGCACTGTGCCTTGACGTCGAAGTCATTTACAACGAGGGCAAGGAAATCGAATTGACCGACCTCGATGAAGATGTCTTCCGGACCACGCAAGAACTTGGAATCGACATCAGTCGACCTGAGCGCGGTTCGGACGCCGATGATCGTGAACGAGAGCGTCGCCGTGAGCGCGCTTTTTAAATACACCTGGTAACTGTTAATTATTTGACGAAGAGACGCTGAATTCGAAGAGGAAGAGGAAACGAAATGGCTGAAGTAGCAGAAGACATCAAGAAGAAACTTGACGTCAACAGCTTTGAGCAATTGCGAATTGGCTTGGCGACCGCCGACGATATTCGTAATTGGTCTCGCGGAGAAGTAAAGAAGCCCGAGACAATCAATTACCGTACGCTTCGTCCCGAGCGCGACGGTCTGTTCTGCGAAAAAACATTTGGCCCAACGCGCGACTGGGAGTGCTACTGCGGCAAGTACAAGCGTGTGCGCTTCAAGGGAATCATTTGTGAAAAGTGCGGCGTTGAAGTCACACGCTCCAAGGTGCGCCGCGAGCGCATGGGACACATCGAGCTTGCAGCACCCGTCGTCCATATCTGGTATCTACGCGGCACGCGCAGCTGGCTTGCCTATTTGTTGGGTGGATTAGAGCCACGCGATGAAATCAAGGCCAAGCAACTGGAGAAGGTCATTTACTTCGCGGCCTGGTTGGTGAGCAGTGTGGACGCCGATAAGCGTCACGCCGACCTGCCGACCCTTGAGCAGGAATACCTCGAGGACCGCGAACAGACCGTGAAGAGCCGTGAAAAGGAAATCAAGCAGCGGCAAAAGGACGCGGAAGTCGAGTTGAAGCAACTCGAGAAGGAAGGCGCCAAGGAAACCGATATTCGTGCGCGCCAGAAGCAGATCGACAAGGACCTGGCCGGGATCACGGATCGTTACGCCAAGGAAGCCGATCTCATCGAGCGGGCCTTCGAGACATTTGGCAAATTGCATTCGCGCATGATCGTCGACGACGAAGAACTGTGGCGAGAAGTGAAGGATCGTTACAGCGACTATTTCGTCGGCGGAACCGGGGCAGAGGCAATCAAGTCGCTCATCGACACGATTGACTTTGATGCCGAAGAATTGCTGCTCCGCGATGCGATCACCAATGGATTCAAGGGAAAGGTGTTGTCCACGCAGCGCAAGCAAAAGGCGATCAAGCGGCTAAAGATCATTGCTTCGTTTAATCGTCGCGATGACGCCGGCCGTTTGGTCAACAATCCAAAGGCCATGGTGCTGGATGTCATTCCGGTTATCCCTCCGGATCTACGACCAATGGTCCAGCTCGATGGTGGCCGTTTCGCGACGTCCGACCTCAATGACCTGTACCGCCGCGTGATCAACCGCAATAATCGATTGCGTCGCCTGCTTGATCTAGGCGCACCAGAAATTATTGTCAACAACGAAAAGCGAATGTTGCAAGAGGCTGCCGACGCTTTGTTCGACAACGGTCGTCGTGGTCGTCCCGTCACCGGTCCGGGCAATCGACCACTGAAGTCACTATCCGACATGTTGAAAGGTAAGCAGGGTCGGTTCCGTCAGAACCTGCTCGGCAAGCGCGTTGACTATTCGGGTCGTTCGGTGATTGTGGCCGGCCCAACTCTGCGTCTGCAGCAGTGTGGGTTGCCGAAACTGATGGCACTTGAACTATTCAAGCCGTTCGTCATGAAGCGATTGGTTGATCAGCAACTGGCGCAAAATATCAAGAGCGCCAAGCGCATGGTCGAGCGTCGTCGTCCACAGGTATGGGATGTGCTCGAGGATGTGATCAAAGAGCATCCAGTGTTGTTGAACCGCGCCCCAACCTTGCACCGTCTGGGAATTCAGGCGTTTGAGCCGGTCCTTGTCGAGGGCAAGGCCATTCACCTGCATCCATTGGTGTGCACCGCATTCAACGCCGACTTTGACGGAGACCAGATGGCGGTTCACCTGCCGCTGTCGGTCGAGGCCCAGGCCGAGGCGCGGGTGCTGATGCTAAGCGCCAACAACATCTTGTCGCCGGCTTCTGGTCGTCCGATTGTGACGCCGCAGCAGGACCTCGTCATTGGCGGTTTCTATCTCACCGACGCCATCGATGGTCGCAAGGGCGAAGGACGGGTGTTCCGTCAATTGTGGGAAGTCGTTCAGGCTCTCGACGAGGGCAACTTGGATATTCACGCCAAGGTGAAGATTTCGATGCGCGATGAATCGGGCCTAAACGAATTCGAATCCACACCCGGTCGATTGTTGTTTGAAGAGGCCTTACCGGCGGGTTATGTCCACCAGTTTGGCCACATCACCGAGGCACTCGACAAACGTGGACTCGGAGTCATCGTCGAGCGCTTGAGCGACAATTTCTCCAAGTCAGATATCGCCTCGTCGCTCGATGCGATCAAGGACCTCTGCTATCGCTACGCCACACAGTCCGGACTGACTGTCTCGGTCGACGACGTAAAAACTCCAAAGGCGAAGCGCACGATTCTTGATGGGTACGAAAAGCAGGCGGAGAAAGTCGAGAACCAGTTTCGCCGCGGAATTATCACCGACGGCGAGCGCCGTCAGCAAGAGGTTCGCATTTGGACGGACGCAACTGCCGATGTCCAAGAAGCGATGGTCTCCGAGTTCAAGGCGTTGAAATTTAACCCCGTGATGATGATGATCGGCTCAGGTGCTCGTGGAAACATGACGCAAATGCGTCAGATCGCCGGCATGCGAGGCCTCGTGGCTAACCCGCGTGGTGACATGATTCCGCGCCCAATCAAAAACAATTTCCGCGAGGGACTGGAAACACTCGAGTACTTCATTGCTACTCCCGGCGCTCGCAAGGGTCTTGTCGACACCGCGCTTCGCACCGCCGACTCCGGCTACCTCACGCGTCGATTGCACGACGTCGCTCAGGAATTGATCGTGCGCGAAGACGACTGTGGCACGACGCTGGGGGTGTGGGTCGACAACATCGTCCAAGACACCGCAAATACGCGCAGCTACCTGGATACCAAGCTGTTCGGTCGAGCGCTACTCAACGACGTTGAATTGGTCGATGGCTCGGTCATTGCCAAGAACACGATTCTGTCCGATGACGATGTAGTCAAGCTGCGCGACGACACCAAGGTCAACCGAGCCCGCGTGCGATCGGTACTCACGTGCGACGCCGAAGTGGGTGTGTGCGCGCTGTGCTATGGCCGTTCACTCGCCACCGGTCTGTCGATTGAACTTGGTGAAGCCGTTGGAGTAATCGCTGCGCAATCCATTGGCGAACCGGGTACCCAGTTGACGATGCGTACGTTCCACACCGGTGGAGTCGCCGGTAAGGACATTGCCGGCGGATTGCCTCGCGTCGTTGAACT
>JBKJXI010000002.1:0-3665 GCA_046716325.1 Ilumatobacteraceae bacterium
CGCCCAGGCAGTCCTTGTGGTGATTACGGGTTCTGTGGCTCTGTTGGCCGACACGATTCACAATTTTTCGGACGCACTAACCGCGGTTCCGTTGGGCGTTGCATTTATTCTTGCGCGTCGTCCGGCGACCAAGCGCTACACCTATGGATACGGTCGGGCCGAGGATCTTGCCGGAATCTTTATCATCGCCATGATTGCCCTCTCCGCCGGCGTCGCCGCTTGGGTGGCCGTGCAACGCCTCATCCACCCACGCGACATCGAGTATTACGGCGTAGTTGTCGTCGCCGGCCTGATCGGTTTCGCCGGTAACGAGTTCGCAGCCAGCTATCGCATTCGTGTTGGTCGAAGGATCGGTTCGACGGCGTTGGTTGCGGACGGCCTCCATGCACGCACCGATGCTTTGACTTCCCTCGCGGTAGTCATTGGTGCTCTCGGCGCCTGGGCAGGGTGGCGCCTCGCCGACCCCATCGTCGGACTACTCATCAGCGTGGCGATTCTTGTCATTCTTCGTCAAGCGGCTCGAGACGTGTTTCGCCGTCTCTTGGACGGTGTCGATCCAAAGCTCGTTGATCTTGTCGAAGCCACACTTCTTGCAGCCAATGGAATCATGAGAGTAGATGCGGTGCGATTGCGCTGGGTCGGCCACGAACTATTCGGCGAGGTCGAGATCGTGTCCGATAGCTCCCTGTCCTTTGTCGAAGCCCACAAGATCACGGAGCTAGCCCGTCAAGACCTGCTCCACCGCGTTCCGCGTCTCGTGGATATCGTCATTCGTTCGAATCCTTCTTAGCGAAACTCGAGTTTGGTCAATTTATAGTTCAGCCAAGGCTGTAATACAGTGAAAAGTGAACTATGCTTTATGGAATGGTCACTGTTCTTCGTCGAGATGTGCGGCTAGAAACTTTAAGTCGCGTTGGCACGGCGATAGCCGACGGTGTGCGCCGACAAATTTTGGTTCAGTTGCTTCAAGGGCCTTCGTATCCAGCCGAACTTGCTGATTCGATGGGCGAGAGTCGCGCAAACATGTCGAATCACTTGGCGTGTCTGCGGGGTTGTGGCTTGGTGCGGGCCACACGAGAAGGTCGCCAAATGCGTTATGTCATCGCGGATCGCAAGTTGGAGCGAGCATTGCGGCTCCTGTGTGAACTTGATTTGCAAATTGAGCAGGGTCACACAGATCTAGACGGTCGCTAATGAGTGGCGGACGAGATCACAATCACGGAGTAGCAGAGCTACGAGCAAGTGCAAGGCATGCCCGTCCGCTATTGATTTCGCTTGGATTAATTGTTGCGTTCCTGTTCGTGCAAGTGGCCACCGGACTAATCACCGGTTCACTGGCGTTGCTATCAGACTCCGGACATATGGCCACCGACGCGCTCGGACTAGGGATGGCACTTGCGGCGATCCGGGTGGCGTCGAATGCGCAAACCCACTCACAACACACCTTCGGGTTGTACCGCTTGGAAATTCTTGCCGCGTTAGCCAACGCGATGTTGCTGTTCGGAGTTGCTGGCTACATCGGCTTTGAGGCAGTGAAGCGGTTAGGTGCCGGGCGCGAGGTGTCGTCCGCGCCGGTACTCATTGTCGGGTCAATCGGCCTGGTCGTAAATGTGGTCGCGTTCATGCTGTTGCGAGCCGGGTCTAAGGAAAGTCTGAATATTCAGGGCGCCTATCTCGAAGTGATGTCCGACATGCTCGGCTCTGTTGGTGTAATTGTTGCCGCAGTGTTGTGGGGAGTAACTGGATGGACATGGGTCGATCCAGTAATTGGCGCGGCGATTGGAGTTTTCATTTTGCCACGAGCGTACAAATTGGGACGAACAGCGATTCGCGTGCTCGTTCAGGCAGCGCCAGCGCATCTCGATGTTAACGCGCTACGGACTGAACTCGCGGCCATTGTTGGAGTTGTCGATGTCCATGATGTGCATGTATGGACATTGACCTCGGAAATGGATGTTGCCTCCGCCCATCTCATGGTCACTTCGAAAGTTGACTCGCACGCCGTTCTAGATCAGGCCCGCGCGCTTCTCGCCGAGCGGTACAGCATTTCTCATGCAACATTGCAGGTGGAACCAGATGATCACACTGGATGCAATGAGGTGACATGGTGAGTTTGATTGATCCGTCCGTGCTAACGCAGCGTGCCCGTCTGTTGGCATGGGCGACCATCGCATGGAATGTCGTCGAAGCTATCCTCGCAATTAGTGCGGGCGCGGCTGCCAGTTCAATCGCATTGGTTGGATTTGGGCTCGACTCCACCGTGGAAGTGATGTCGGCCCTCGTGATTGTGTGGCAACTGCGCGGTCTGGAAGAGAACCGAGAGCGTGCTGCGTTGAAACTCATTGCGATCAGTTTTTATGTCCTCGCTAGCTATGTAGCAGTTCAAGCATTGTTGGATCTCATCGGTGGCACCGAACCGGATACTTCGCTTATCGGGATTGGTCTGGCGATCGTGTCACTGATTGTGATGCCGATAGTCGCTGCCGCGAAACGAAAAACTGGATTGCGTATGGGAAGTGCCACCGTCGTAGCAGACAGCTACCAGACCAAACTCTGTGCGTATCTCTCTGCAATCCTGCTTGCAGGGCTCATCTTCAATGCGACAATTGGTTGGTGGTGGGCTGATCCACTCGCCGCCATGGCGATCTCAGTTCTCGCCGTCATCGAAGGTCGTAGAGCTTGGCATGGCGAGCTTTGCGACGACCAATGTTGACCTAGATGCAGTCTTGAGTGTAGAAACGAGCGTCTCCCTCATCGAAATTCGTCGCTGAATTCGTCGCCGGCAAATCAAAGAGAGCAAACACCTCGTCGACAGTGATCAGCGGGTTGGTGAGTGCAATCCAATGTCGGCGAACAAGGGTGGCGATCTCCTCAACCGGACGGTCAAGTAGTTTCACGGCATCGGCGGCGCTAGAACCAACAACTGGTGCGGCATACTCGGATCCAGTAATTGCGTCGCCGAATTTATTCAGGTTACGCAGAGTGTGCCCAGCTTCGGTGGTGGACTGTCCAGCCAACCAGAACGCGACAAGGGTTCGGCCGTCGTCTGGTCGTGGAGTGCACAACTTGCCTTCCTTGCCGCGCAGACCTTTGAACTCGTCGTTAATGCCGAGCACAGAGTTGGCCACGTCGAGGGCGAGCGCCAATTCGGCCGTACCCTTGCCAGGGCGATCCCAATCCAAAAACGGTGTGGCCAGTGGTCCACGTGTCGGCTTATCCACTGTCTGGACGACTGACCATGCTTTGGAACGCACTTGTGATGGCAACCGATTCATCACCCCAGTCACCGCCGGTTCCCATCGGTCGACGAACGAACCGAATCCCGCATAGTGGCAATACTCGATGTTGTCGCGTACCTCGCATTGGTTGGCGATTCCGCTTGGATCGCGTGGATCCGTGGCGAAAAAGCTAAATGCAATTAGAGAACCAATAGAGATCAGTGCTGCGAGAGGTGCCACAAATCTTCGCCGTTCCCGCTTGACGAACGAAGCCATCGCCCACACAGGTGCCGCAACCATTGCCAATGTAATGGCTATGTCAAGTGGGTCGGGCCAGCCGATTCCGTCATACATTCGGTAGCCGACTGTCGCTGCGACAATCAGCAAGACAGCGGCAACAACAGTGGTGCGAACCGCACCAGTTGGACGACGTGCTGAAGCAAATAC
>JBKJXI010000003.1:0-10333 GCA_046716325.1 Ilumatobacteraceae bacterium
GTGTTTGCTTCGCCCTTGATGCTGTTCATCGCCGCGGCACAGGCCACGGAAATTGTTGGCCACGCGCGCATTTCTGCGTCGTAGGCGGCCTTCCGAACGGCAATGTCGCCGTTGCTCACCAATCCGCGAACGGCGGCCATCGGCATCGTCTTGGTTCCGGACGGCAGTTCCACATCGGTTGTCAGTTGCGATGTGAGGTCACCCTGCAGCCGCCCCCATGCAGATGAACCGGTCGTACCAAGTTCGGCATATAACCCCTCCTCAGATTCGGACATTTGATGCTCGGCGCGCGCGGCCAGCCGTTGCAGCGGTCCGAGATGTTCGCGGGCCTCTGTGCTCACTAGAGCCAATTCGTCGGCACCCAGCGAGGCGATCCAATCGGCAAAACGGGACAGCAATGGCGAGACCCGAGCGTCAAGCGTTTCCAGTTCGCTGAGTAGTCCTTGCGCCTGCTCGTGGCGAGTATCCGTGCTCACCGTGGCATAGATATACGCGCCAAGAATATCCGATTCCTTAACCGTTTCGTTGAGCTGCTTGATCACGGTGTCGGCAACCGTGCCGTCGAGGCTGTTCGGTTGACGCGGATCGATCGCTCGAATGTTGTGTTCGTTAAACGATGCTTCTAGCCGGCTCACCTCGGCTCCGGCGCGTTCCATCGCGTCGGTGAAGGATCGAGCGCTGAATGACTCGTGGACATCGGCGACCGACCATCTCGGCAGGGTTGAACTCACTGATTCTTGTGTGGAAGTCATGCAGAGAAACTATCTGCTCGAAGGGCGGATGTCTCCAACGAAGGCGCGCTGAACAAAGTTGGTCGTAAAACCCAGTGCTGAATACATCGAGACTGCGGGCGTGTTTTGCTCGTCAACATAGAGCATTCCGATCACCGCCCCCACCGAGGTCAGGTATTGAAGTCCCGCCACCGTGAGCGCTCGTCCAAGACCTCGGCCAGCAAATTGCGGGTCGACGGCAATCACGTAGATCTCGCCGAGGACGGGTTCCGGCTCTGGGTGCAGTTTTGTCCAACAGAACCCGGCCAGATGGTGGTCTTTGTCATGTAACAGGAATCCATGTGGGTCAAACCAGGGTTCGCGTTCTCGGGACAGCAAAATCTCAAGAGTCCAGGCGCCTTGTTCCGGATGGGCTGCGAATGCGCGGTTGTTTACTCCCAGCCAGCTCTCTTCGTCACCTCCCACTCGAAACTCTCGAGTCGTAATCTGCGATACCGCATCTACCACGCTTGCCGCCAGTGGTAGCGGCGCACGCATCTGCAGCAGACTGCGACCGGGTACGAAGTTGATCCCCCGCGCCAGCATCGCATGGCTTTCGGTTGGTTGGAAAACCCACCAATGAACATGCCCGCCGCCTTCATCGGCCACAATGCGGACCGCTTCTGCGAGTAGTTGCGGCCCGATCGTGGCCGTTTCGTCGCGATGACCGGGATGGATGACGAGATCGAGGCTCCACGAGTCATTGCCTCGCGACACCTGGCAATAGGCCAACGGATGCCCGTGGCCACGTTGCAATCCCAACAGACCGGCAAAACCGGGGCGGCCACCCTGGCGTAGATCCAGCCAGAGATGGTCGGAAAGCGGGCGAATTCCGTCGGCTTTTTCCGCCGCTGCCAACAATTCGTGGACTTCGGACATGTCTTCGGTGCGACTCAGCCGCGTGATGTCCAGCTGCACCATGATTCAAGGTTATCTGTGGCGGTCGCTAGTGTTCGGCGTCATGGTCGCCAAGGGAAATGCAACTCAACGACGAGCGCGCGCCACCGAAGTCTTGGTCCGTCTGAAACGGGTGTATCCCGTCGCAATTTGTGAACTTACCCATGACAACCCGTTTCAATTGCTAGCCGCGACAATTCTGTCCGCTCAATGCACGGATGCTCGGGTCAACATGGTGACGCCGAGTTTGTTTGCCGAGTTTCCCGATGCGGAGTCTCTCGCAGCGGCCGATATCGATCGAGTTGAAGATCTCATTCGATCCACCGGGTTCTATCAAAACAAGGCTAAAAGCTTGATCGGAATGGCACGGGGAGTTGTGGAGCGATTTGCAGGCGAGGTTCCCAAGGAACTCGAAGATTTGATTACTCTGCCGGGGGTGGGCCGCAAGACGGCCAATGTGGTTAGAAGCGTTGCCTTCGATCTTCCTGGACTGCCGGTGGATACGCACGTCGGCCGTCTGTCGCGTCGACTGGCACTAACCGCAAATGCTGATGCGGTCAAGGTTGAACACGATCTCAGCGCAATGCTGCCGCCAGAGGAATGGGGCGAATTTAGCCTGCGATTGATCTTGCACGGTCGGCGGGTGTGCGACGCAAAAAAACCGCGCTGCGTAGTTTGCGAATTGGCCGACATCTGCCCTTCCTCCGAACTTCCGCGTAGCAAGATGCACTGATTTGCATAATCGATTTCCATTCTCTACGCTGTTGCCGTCCAACCTATTCTCCGGAATTTGGTTGAAGGTGGTAGCAGGTCCGCCGCTTGCTATCGCGTGTCACAAGGCCTTGGGGTATCACCCAAGGCCTTTGGCATTTTTTGAATAATTTGAGAGATACGATTCGCCGCCGCCTCATGAATTCATCAAACGATTCCGTCGAACTGTCAGCATTGGCTGACACAATTGATCAATGTTGTCAGCGCATCGGCGCGTTGGCCACATCTCGTTTGATGGCTGTCCGCAAAGAGTCGGACGCAAGTGTCGGCGACGACATGCTCTCGGCGATCTACGAGGCCGAGCGAGGACTGAAAAATGCTCATCGACTGGTGGTACGCGCCGCACGACTTGGACACTGAGTAAAATTCGCCTGGTTGAGCGGTACCCTTCTGGCGTGACTGGGTCGCAGGAAAAACTCCCCATCAAGATGCTCAACGACCGTTTGTTGGTTCGCATTCCTCAAAATGAAGGCGAAAGACGCACACACGGCGGGATTCTCATTCCTGCAACCGCACAGGTGGCCAAGCGCCTGGTCTGGGCGGAAGTGGTAGCGCTAGGGCAAAATGTTCGGGCCGCGGAAGCCGGCGACCGAGTGCTATTTAGTCCGGACGATCGCTATGAAGTTGAAGTCGGAGGTCATGACTACATCATGTTGCGTGAGCGAGACATACATGCGGTTGCCGCATCGCGTATCGAGGCGAGCACCGGTCTATATCTCTAATGCGAATTTTTCCATCTCGTGAGGAATTTCGATCTCTGGCGCGACAGCACACAATCGTTCCGGTGTGGACTGAGATGCTCGCCGACCTCGAGACTCCAGTGGCGTCGTACATGAAACTCGTCGGCGACAAGTCCGGGTTTTTGCTCGAGTCGGTTGAACATGGTGAGCGATGGAGTCGGTTTTCATTTGTTGGTCGCAATCCACTGGCGACGCTGTCGCTACAAGACGGTCGAATCACTGCAACTGGAGTAATTCCAGATGAAGTTCCACTCGATCGGGGAATATTGGCGGCCATGGAATCGCTGCTGCAAATCTTTCGTGCACCATTGTTTCCTGATCTGCCACCGCTTCAAAGCGGACTTGTCGGTTATTTGGGCTATGACGTGGTGCGTGAAATTGAGAGTCTTGGAACTGCACCGCGCGACGATCGGGATTTTCCCGATGCAGTGATCAGCGTGATTGGCTCACTCGCCGCGTTTGATCATTGGCGCCAACGCGCATACCTATTGGAGAGCGTTCCGCTCATCGGTTTGAGTGAAACCGAAGTTGACGCCGCCTACGACGACGCAGTCACTCGGGTAACGGCGGCAAGCGAAGATCTTGCTCGCGCCTTGTCCTACGTAGCGGTTGAGCCGCCACATGCAAAGGACGTATTACCAGAGATGATTTCGTCGATGCCAGGCGGAATGTATCAGCGTGCGGTTGAAGTTGCCAAGGAATACATTCGCGCCGGCGACATTTTCCAGGTGGTGTTGTCGCAACGATTCGATGTGCAGCTGGAAGCCGATCCGTTCGATGTCTATCGTGTCCTGCGCCAAGTAAACCCATCGCCCTACATGTACTTCATTAGACATCCGGAAATTACAATTGTCGGTTCGTCCCCGGAACCGATGGTTCAGCTGCTGAATGGAAAGGTTGTGAGTCGTCCGATAGCCGGTACCCGAAAACGTGGTATCGACGACGAGCAAGACCGCCGACTGGCGGGCGAGTTGCGCGAGAACCCAAAGGAGGTTGCCGAACACATCATGCTTGTTGACTTGGCACGCAACGACGTTGGTCGCGTGGCGAAGTTTGGCTCCATGAATGTGGACGAGCTAATGACACTCGAGAGATACAGCCACGTAATGCATCTCACCTCACAAGTGTCCGGAGTCCTACGCGACGGGCTAGGACCGATCGATGTATTGAAAGCCACTCTTCCGGCGGGAACCGTAAGCGGAGCTCCCAAGGTGCGGGCAATGGAAATAATTGATGAACTTGAGCCGCTCAAGCGCGGCCCATATGCGGGGGTCGTCGGCTATGTCGATTTCAGCGGAAATCTCGACACCGCAATAGCGATTCGAACGATGTTCATCGGGCCGGACTTCGCCTCATTGCAGGCCGGTGCCGGGATTGTGGCCGACAGCGATCCCGACGACGAGGACTTGGAGTGTCGCGCCAAAGCGGCAGGACTGCTGGCCGCAATTCCGGCAGCGCGAACTATGAGTGCGCTGAGGCGACAGTTGTCGGGAACTGTGTAGCCCGATGTCACCGTTTTGGATGCGAATCGACCGAGATCTGGTATCGGTGAGCGGACCCGACGCCCGGTCATTCCTACACTCGCAGCTCAGCCAGGAAGTCTCGGCCATGTCGAGTGGCGACGCATTGGCATCATTTGTGCTTCAACCGACGGGCAAGGTTGAGGCACTTGTGCGAGTTGTGTGCGTTAATAACGAGTATTTCACCCTGGACACGGACCATGGCTGGGGCGACGCGGTGATGGTTCGTTTACAGCGATTCAAGATTCGGGTCAAAGTTGAGCTAAGTGCCGAATCTCGATCGACACTGGCCTATCGCAGTTGTTCGGGCGAACGGATCGAACAGGCAATACCGGCTTGGCGCAGCGACGGGTCGGCCGTCGATGTCATCGAGATCGCAGCGACACCTAAGGCCGGGATTCGGGAAGGATCGCGGGCAGAATTCGACGAGTTGCGCATTCGCGCCGGCTGGCCACTGATGGGTCAGGACCTGTCGACCGACATGATTCCCGGCGAAACCGGAATTATTGAACATGCCGTGAGTTTCACCAAGGGATGTTATCCCGGACAGGAACTTGTCGAACGAATGGACAGTCGCGGATCGACCGCGCCGCGAATGTTGCGTGTGATCCATGCCACTGCCGATGCTTCGATAGGCGATGATGTCATTCTTGATGGTGCAGTTGTGGGCAGATATACATCGATTGCCAACTCGATTGCGCTTGCCGTGATCAAGCGTGGAGTGGACGTCGGTAAACTGCAACGATGAGCTACATCTATTCCTTCGACCACAAACACCGCAAATCGCCGATGAGCATGAAAGATTTGCTCGGCGGCAAGGGTGCAAACTTGGCCGAAATGATGAGTGTTCTGAAGTTGCCCGTTCCGCATGGCTTTACCGTTACGACGGATGCCTGCCGCGACTATATGCACGGTGGATGGCCAAAGGGGTTGGACAAAGAGCTCGAGCTACAAGTGACGAACCTCGAGCACAAAATGAAGGCGCGGCTCGGCGATCCAATTTCACCGTTGCTGGTTTCGGTTCGCTCCGGAGCGAAATTCTCGATGCCAGGAATGATGGACACCGTCCTCAACCTCGGCCTAAACGACCAGAGCGTTGAGGGGCTGGTCAGAAGCACAAATGATCAACGATTTGCCTATGACTCATATCGGCGTTTCATTTCGATGTACGGCCGAACCGTGCTCGGAATTGAAGGCGCCAAGTTCGAACATCCATTTGACGAAGCCAAAAAAGCGGCCGGCGTTGTCAACGACTCGGATTTGGCGGCGAGCGCACTGAAATCGCTGTGCGAAACATACAAAAAGGTTGTCAAGATCGAAACCGGTCGCGACTTTCCTCAAGATCCGACCAAACAGCTTCGCGGAGCGGTCGAAGCGGTGTTTCGTTCATGGAACGGAGCTCGGGCTATCGCTTATCGAGTGCGAGAAAAAATCAGCCATGATTTGGGTACGGCCGTCAATGTGCAAGCGATGGTGTTCGGTAATCGTGACAACAATTCCGGTACCGGGGTCGGCTTCACCCGCAACGCGGCTACCGGCGAGAACAAACCGTACGGAGACTTTCTAGTCAATGCCCAAGGCGAAGATGTCGTCGCCGGAATTCGCAACACCGAAGATCTTGAGGCCCTGCGCCGAAAGTTTCCAATTATCCATGCCGAGCTGATGCAGATATTCAAACGGCTCGAACGACATTACGCCGACATGTGCGACACGGAGTTCACCATTGATCAGGGAAAACTTTGGATGTTGCAGACCCGGGTCGGCAAGCGAACTGGGGCGGCCGCGCTAAAAATGGCCGTCGAGATGACAAAGCCATCGGTCAAGGGCAAAGGCGCGTGGAAAATCACCAAGCGCGAAGCCCTCATGCGGACAACCGCCGAACACATGGACCAGGTCCTCCATCCACAGTTTAAGAGCAAGTCCAAGGCCCTGGCAAAGGGCCTCGCCGCATCGCCTGGTGCCGCCGTGGGCAAGGTGTATTTCACCGCCGACGAAGCTGTGGTTGCCGTGGCTCGGGGAGAGGCTGTCATCCTCGTTCGCAATGAGACGAGTCCAGAAGACGTGCACGGAATGATGGTGGCGAAAGGGATTTTGACCGCGCGAGGTGGGTTGGTCAGTCATGCAGCTGTAGTTGCTCGTGGGTGGGGCACACCGGCCGTGGTCGGGGCCGATGCGGTGCGGATCGCAGGCAATCAATTCACGGTTGGTGCGACCGTGGTCAAAGAGGGCGACGTCATATCGCTGGACGGCACAACCGGCGAAATCATGATCGGCGAAATGGAACTTGCCGCGGCCGAACCCCCGCGCGAATTCCACACCATATTGAAGTGGGCCGATGAGATCCGCAAAGGCAAACTCAAAATTCGAGCCAACGCAGATACTGGGGAAGATGCCCTCAAGGCTCGCCAATACGGCGCGGAGGGAATTGGTCTGTGTCGCACAGAGCACATGTTCCTGGCGGCTGATCGGTTGCCGATTGTGCGCCGCATGATTCTGGCTAATTCCCCAATCGAAGAGACCACCGCATTGGAAGAACTGCGCACGGCGCAAAAGGACGATTTCGCCGAAATATTGCGGGCGATGAGTGGCCTACCGGTGACGGTACGACTGCTGGATCCGCCGCTACACGAGTTTTTGCCGCGGGTGGATGAACTTGAAATCAAGCAAGCAACAATCGGGCTGACCGCCGAGGAATCGAAGTTGATGTCCGCGGCGCACGCGTGGGCCGAGGTGAATCCGATGCTCGGTACTCGTGGGGTCCGCCTCGGTGTTGTCAAACCCGGTCTCTATGCCATGCAGGTCAGGGCACTCATGGAAGCCGCCGACTTAGTGGTGAGCGAAGGCTTTCAACCTGTCATCGAGGTGATGATTCCATTGACCGTGACGCGTGACGAAATGGCGCTCGCTCGTTCGTGGGTCGAGGAAGTGCTTGTCGAACACTCTCAGCAGCCGCAGGTGAATTCCAAAGTCAGAGGCAAAGTCAAAGGCAAGGGTAAAAAGAAAACGTCGCGGCCACAGGTCACCATCGGCACGATGATCGAAACTCCGCGCGCCGCGTTGGTGGCTGGCGAGCTGGCCGAAGTTTCCGACTTCTTTAGCTTCGGTACCAACGACCTCACACAAATGACGTTCGGTTTTAGCCGCGATGATGTAGAGAGCCGAATGATGCCGGCGTACCTAGAAGCCGGGCTATTGAAACGCAATCCATTCGAGACCATGGACCAAGTCGGAGTGGGCGAACTGGTCCAGATGGCCGTCAAGCGCGGTCGCAAAACCAAACGGGGACTAAAGATGGGAGTCTGCGGAGAGCACGGCGGCGACCCGGAGTCGATCGGCCTGTTCTACCGACTCGGGCTCGACTACGTGAGTTGCTCGCCATATCGCATCCCGATCGCCAGACTTGCCGCAGCACAGGCAATTATTGGTGGCACCAAAACGGAAACGAAGTAGCTGTTGTTCTTCGCCGCATCGACGACCAACGATAAATTTGTTGATATCACCGTTCCGGTCTGGGCTTGGCCGGCGTTATTGGCGCTATTGCTTTCGCTCCTTCTTACCGACCTGCTGATATTCAATCGGCGTGCTCATATTCCGACCGTTCGCGAAGCCATGCTTCAGACATCGCTTTGGGTTGGTCTTGGATTGTCGATGACATTCGTGATTGGCGCGATGTTTAACCGCCAAGCCGCCATGGAATACATCAGCGGCTATCTCATCGAGGAGAGTCTGAGCATCGACAATGTGTTTGTCTGGGCGATGATCTTCGCCCACTTCAAGGTGCCACGAGAGTTCCAGCACCGAACGCTGTTCTGGGGCATCTTTGGCGCCCTTGTCATGCGATTCATCTTCATTTTCCTCGGTGTCGTGATTATCGAGAGATTCGAATTCGTGTTGGTGGGATTCGGTGCATTCCTTATCTATACAGGTATCAGTGTCCTGCGATCTGGCGGAATGGAGCACTCCAATCCCTCCGACACCCGGATTATGCGTCTTTTTCACCGATTTGTTCCAAGCGTTGACCATTTGGATGGTCAAAAGATGTTTACCAAAGTCAATGGACACAGGGTGGCCACTCCGCTCCTCGCCGTTCTAGTAGTTATTGAAGTTTCCGATCTCATCTTTGCCGTCGACTCCGTACCTGCGGTGCTCGCCGTGAGCAGAGAGAGATTCATCATTTTTGCTTCAAATGCCTTCGCGATATTTGGACTTCGGGCGCTCTACTTTCTTGTGGCCGATTTACGTGAGCGATTTCAATTTCTCAAGCACGCGATCTCGGTGTTGCTTGCCTTCGTCGGCGCCAAGATGATGATCTCGCTGTGGTACCACATGCCGACTCCGGTTTCACTTATCGTGATTGTGGTCGTTATTGCCGTGGCGATAGTTGCTTCCATCGTCCACGACCGCAAGCACTAGCCTTCGTGGCGTGGCAATAGCCGAAGACGATATTGAACGCCTGCGTGAAACGATTTCACTTGTAGAACTTGTACAGAGTTATATTCCATTGCGAAGAGTCGGTCGCAACTGGGTGGGACTGTGCCCGTTTCATGCGGAGAAGACCGGTTCGTTCAATGTTCGCGAGGAAACCAAGCGGTACCGATGCTTTGGTTGCGGGGCAGCGGGAGATGTCTTCAAGTTCGTGCAGGATATTGAGCACCTTGATTTTGTGGGTGCCGTGGAGCAACTCGCGAATAAGGCAGGACTCGCGCTCACCTATACATCGGGCGGCCAAAGCAAGGATCGCCAGCACCGCAAGCAACTCATTGAAGTAATGGTTAAAGCCGTCGATTGGTATCACGACCGCTTGCTTCAGGGTATAGATGGGCGTGTGGCACGCGACTATCTTCGCAGTAGGGGGCTCGCTGGGGACGTGGCTCGGCAATTTAAATTGGGCTGGGCTCCGGATGACTGGGACGCGATGAGCCGAGATATCGGTGTTAAAAACGAGCTGCTAAAGGAGGTAGGACTGGCGTTCATCAATAAGCGAGGAAAGCCGCAGGACTCATTTCGCGCTCGCGTCCTGTTTCCGATCTTCAGCGACAGCGGCGACCCCGTTGCATTTGGTGGGCGGGTCCTGCCCGGAAGCGCCGACCCGGCAAAGTACAAAAATTCACCGGAGACTTCGATTTATTCCAAATCAAAGACGTTGTATGGATTGAATTGGGCCAAGGGCGATATTGTGGCGGCGGACGAGGGCATCGTGTGCGAGGGATATACCGATGTGATCGGATTTCATCGCGCCGGTGTGAAGCGCGCGGTCGCGACATGTGGCACCGCACTCACCGAAGAGCATGTTCGACTGCTGAAACGATTTGCCAGCAAAGTTGTTCTCGCCTTCGATGCCGATGCGGCCGGCCAGGGCGCCGCCGAACGTTTCTACGAGTGGGAAAATCGATACAAGGTGCAGGTGAGTGTGGCTAAGTTTCCCGTCGGAAAGGACCCGGGCGAACTGGCTTCGAGCAATCCGGAAGCGCTTATCGCGGCGGTCACCGGAGCCAAGCCATTCCTCGGCTTTAGGGTGCAGCGAGTGATTGATGCCGGGTCAGTGGGAACGCCGGAGGATCGTTCCCGAATGGCC
Organism: Ilumatobacteraceae bacterium; assembly: GCA_046716325.1. Classification (GTDB taxonomy): domain Bacteria; phylum Actinomycetota; class Acidimicrobiia; order Acidimicrobiales; family Ilumatobacteraceae; genus UBA3006. The sequence goes on from JBKJXI010000003.1 coordinate 10,274, forward strand.
CAGCAAGCGATGGCCGTCATCAATGAACACCCAAATCTTGATATAAGAAAGATCTACGCC
>JBKJXI010000004.1:0-2601 GCA_046716325.1 Ilumatobacteraceae bacterium
GGATCGGGCCGAGAGTTTCGACGAGGACATGATCGGTGGAGATAGTCCAATTACTTCCGATCAGGTGGAAGTCGACTTCCCACCGGAGCGACCGCATGGCATTCAATTCGCTGATTCTGATGTCACCGACGAGTCTTTCGCCGAGCGGTCAGCCCAAGAGCAGCCCGAGGTCTCCTCGACGGGCAACGTTGCCGACGAGATGCCGACAGCGGGTGACGAGGATGAGAGATAACCGAGCACCAACCTTGCTGCCATGTCGGGAGCAGTTGCCGCGATTTTCCGCTGGTAAACAAACCAGCGACGGAACGGTCAAGGACATACGTCCCGAAAAATTAGTGGAGCTGGGGGGAATCGAACCCCCGTCCATCAGCCGTTGAGCGCCCGTGATACGACCATTCCCAACATCGGTGCTACGCAGCACCACCGGCGGGTCGGCTAGTTGCTACCGAAGTAACAACTCGCGGCACGTCTTTGCATGCGGTCATCGGTCTTTCCCAACGTCAACAGTCTTTCCTGTCGTCATTCCCCGCTTCTGTTGCCGGGCTGCGGTGAATTGGCCCCGTGCGACCTTGCGGCTCACGGTTGCTCTCTACCCCCTAATTGCTTAGGCAGCGAGAGCGAACTGCTTGTTGGCAGTTATATTTTTGCCCTGTTTTACGAGTCTGAGCAACTCGGGTCGCACGCTCGAACAGCGACACTGACGTCGAAACCTGTCAGCCCCGTGAACTTACGTAACGCATTTAGTGTATGGCACGGGTGTCCGATTCGCTACGGTTTTCAATTCAGGCGGGCATTCTTTTCTTCTGCCGACCTTGAGCACGGCGAATTTCAATTTGCGATTCCTTTTCGGCGATTGCCTGACGCCGATCTGCTTTCTGACGGCCCTTGGCCAATCCAAGTTCGACCTTGACTCGACCTTTTCGAATGTGTAATGAAAGTGCCACCAATGTCAGGCGTTCCTTGGCCACACGCTCCTGAAGCCGACGAATTTGCTCGGTGTGGAGGAGAAGTTTGCGCGGACGCATCGGGTCATGCGAACCCGCGCCAACCGCAAACGAATAGGGCGCGATATGCACACCCTCCAGCCACATTTCACCACGAACGATGTGGGCATAGGCGTCGGCAATTTGTACCTGACCGGCGCGAAGGCTCTTGACCTCGCTTCCGAGCAGCACAATGCCAGCCTCGACCACATCCAAAATGGAGTAGCCGTGCCGTGCTTTGCGATTACTCGCGATGAGCTGTGAGCCCGAGTTGTCGGATTTCTTGTTCATAGTGCGCAATCAGCGTACCGCTAGCCTGAAAAACCCATGACAAGTGAGCAACAACCACGGCTAAATATCTCCGCATCTGCGCTGGAGCAAATTGGTGCACACGCGATCTCGTGCTATCCGGAAGAGGCGTGCGGTTTGTTGATCGGCCAACCCGCCTCCAACACCGTGCTCGAGTTTCATTCGTGTGTCAATGTCGCCCAGTCCGCGCGGGTGTACACGCTTAACCCGTTGCAACATTTGCGCATCGAACGCGATGCCGAAAATCGTGGACTCGAGGTCATTGGCGTGGTGCACAGCCACACCCATACCGAGGCGTACCCGAGTTCGACGGATGTCGCCCAGGCTCCGGACCCGGCCTGGCACTACATGATCGTCACGTTGATGCGGGGAACATCTGAACCCCGTAGCTTCCGATTAGTGGACGGGCAGGTCAGCGAAGAGGCGGTGGTGCCGATATAGCCAAGTGGGCATCGAATCTGTACAATTATGACCGAAATAGTCAACAATCAGCCGGTCGTCCTGGAGTAAGCGCAAATGGTTCCACTGGAAAGCGTGTTTGAACTAATTGGCAATACGCCGCTGGTGGATGTCAGCAATCTGTCGCCAAATCCGCGAGTGAAATTGATGGCCAAGATGGAAAACCAAAACCCTTTTGGTTCTGTTAAGGATCGAATTGCAAAGTCGATGATCGAACAGGCCATCAAGGAGGGCGAACTAGTTCCCGGTCAACGGATCATCGAACCGTCGTCTGGCAACACGGGTATTTCTCTCGCCGCAATTGCCGCGATCAAGGGACATCCAATCACGATTTTGATGCCAGAGAGCGTGTCGATCGAGCGACGACAGATGCTCGCCGTGTTTGGTGCAGAAATTATTCTCACGCCAGGCAACGAAGGCTCGAATGGCGCGGTACGACGCGCCGAAAAACTCGCCGGCGAACATCCCGAGTGGTGCTTTTTGAACCAATACCAAAACGACGCCAATCCGATTGCGCACTACGAGGGAACCGGACCAGAAATTTGGCGCGATTGCCCAGAGATCACTCACTTCGTATCCGGACTCGGGACATCCGGAACGCTGATGGGCGTCGGGCGCTATCTAAAGGAACAAAACCCAAGCGTCAAAATCATCGCCATCGAACCGCCGCTCGGCGAGCGAGTCGAAGGCTTGCGCAACTTGGATGACGGCTACATTCCACCGATTTTCGAACAGTGGCACGGGATCGATGTGCTGGATCGGAAACGGGTAGTCCGCCCTCGCGAGAGTCTCGAAATGACACGGCGACTCGTACGAGAGTGCGGAATATTTGCCGGCATTTCATCTGGGG
>JBKJXI010000005.1:0-2584 GCA_046716325.1 Ilumatobacteraceae bacterium
GGCCTCGATCGAGCGGATTTGGTTTCGGCCGGTGTTTTCCAGCCGTGCGAAGCCCTCCTCTATCGCGCCGAGCAAGACCGCTTTTTCAAACGGCTTCTCGATGAAATCGACTGCGCCATGTTTCATCGCCTGCACCGCGACCTCGACATCGCCGTGCCCCGTCATGACAATAACGGGAAACGACACTCCACGCGCACGCAGCGCCTGCTGAACCTCGATTCCATCCATTTCCGGCATGCGCACGTCCAGAAGGATGCAACCGGGTGCCAACTCCCGCTCTTTCAACAGCTCGGACCCCGAAACGAAGGTTTGCACGACATAGCCAGAGGTTTTGAGCATGAAGCTCGCCGACCGCCGGATCGCCTCATCGTCGTCGACCAGATGCACTATGCGGTCAGACAAGGTCATGTTGAGTTCGCGCAGCATCAAGCAAGGTGAAATGAAACGCCGTACCGCCTAAAAATGAGGGCTCCGCCCAAATCCGGCCGGCATGACCGCGAACGATTGTATGACAGATTGATAGGCCGAGGCCCATTCCCCGGGTTTTCGTGCTGTTGAAAGGCTCGAACAACTGTCCGGCCAAATCGGGATCAAGACCCGGCCCGCTGTCCGCGATCGTCACGCGAACCGATCCGCCCTCCTCGCGACAAGAGGAAATCTGAACACGCCGGACCGGTGTGTCATCCATCGCCTCAAAAGCGTTGCGGACGATGTTGAGAATGACCTGCTGAATTTGGATGCGATCGACCAACACCTCGTCGCAGCCAGAATCCAGCTTCACTTCGATTTCAACACCGCGCTCCCCAGCGCCGATCATCGCAAGCACGCTCGCCTCGTTGACAAGTTGTTTCAGGCTTTCCGGCTTTCGATCGACCTCTCCACGAGATATGTAGTCGCGCAAGCGGCGGACGATCTGCCCGGCGCGCACAGACTGCGCAGCACATTCATCCAGTGCCTCGCGGATGACTCCCAAAACGTCATCACTCGGATCGTGCAGCAGATCGCGTGCCGTTTCGACATAGTTGGCGATGGCGGTGAGTGGCTGATTGAGTTCATGCGCAAGCGCGGTCGCCAGCGTACCCATCGCGGTCACGCGCGCGACATGGGCCAGCTCGGCTTGAAGATCATGCAGGCGGCGTTGCGTCGCCTGGCGCTCGGTCAAATCCCGTATGAAGCCAGTAAAAACCTTTTCGTCACCAGCGCGGGCCTCGCCGATATGGAGATCGATCGGAAAGGCGGCCCCCGTGCGGCGTCTGGCCGTCGTTATCCTCCCGATGCCGATAATCCGCCGCTCGCCGGTTGACCTATAATTCTCGAGATAATGATCGTGGCGCTCTCGGTCCGGCGAGGGCATCAACGTGCTGATATTTTCACCCAGCAGTTCTGCCTCGGAAAATCCGAACATGCGCTCCGCGGCGGCGCTGAACGACAAGATGAGCCCGCGTTCGTCGATAACGATCATCGCATCGGGGACGGTTTCGAGAATTGAATCGAGGTGAGCTTCGCGCCCGAAGACGGCCGGCTTGCCCGCGACGCGACTTTCTGGACCGATTTCGCTTTCCCTGGCCATGCCATCGCTCATAGCCGCAATCGAAGGTGCAGGGCTAAGGGAATGTACCTAGGGACGGATACGCATAGCTGGAGTGATCTGACTCCGGTACCAAAACTTCCAGTCAGTGAGCTGATCCGAAAAATTCCTGGGGCAGCCTATTATGGCAATCCGCTCCTTCAGAACATAGCGCGGCGTGTCGCCGTCGCTGCTGCTAACGAGGACGGAGAAATGAGCATCAAAGCGAGCATTAGACCCAGTTGGTGGTTGGCGGGACTGGTCATGGGCGGCGCAAGTGCGTGCGCCCCATTGGTACCAACCGGCCCCCACCCCGTTCAACTCGAGAGCCGCGAAGCGATGAAGGCTTCGCGGTAATAGACACCGAAGATGAACTGAAAGAGACCACCTTTTCAGGCCACCAATTTGGAGGACGGGATGAAGTCGAGGGTTAGCTCCTTTATCGAGCTGCCCTGCTAACCAAGCAAAATGGCTTCAGTTGGTTTGTTCTACGGCATTTGCCCGGGGAGGGAGGCCCAGACGTTCACCCGCCGCGGCCTACTCCATCATTTGGCGCAGTTTACGGCCACTGGCAGCCTCATTGGAGTTACTATCTTAAAGGTATTGGTTGGCAGCCTTGGCGACCTGAATGGGGCGTACGTTTCTGGGCGGACGAGGTGAATCCCAGGGATGTTGAGCGTTACGAGGCCCATGCGCCGAAGCCGCAGTTATACGCGCCGGCACCATCGCCATCGCGGTGGATTGGTTCATCAGGTCCAGGAGGGCCATCAGCAACAGACCGATGTGCAGCAAGCGCTTCATGACGAAATAAGCCTAGGTCGAGGGCATCGAATGTCAATTCGGTCCAACAAGAGAATTTTTACGAGACTGCGTTTGAGGCAACAGATTATACGAGCGGCCGCCTCCTGCGTTTGCCGACCTGGCCACCACAAAAAAATGAAGCGTCCTCGATTTATGACGCATTTATGACCGTGAGTGAGTATCTAAAAATTCTTCAATGTTTTCAACATCACAAGG
>JBKJXI010000006.1:0-17742 GCA_046716325.1 Ilumatobacteraceae bacterium
TCCTCCCCATCGGACCAATTCAACAACGCTCTGGGTCACCCGAACCGCACCCGCGTGGAGACTAACCCCAAGCTCAAAGGCGAGTCGCGGGGCAAGGTCGCGCCCGTCGGGCGACGCGGGCAACACGATGACATCATCGTCGACGAATAAGGGTGCCAGAAATCGGGCCCAGGCCGCCGGGGCAAAGTCGCCGGCTTCGATCAAGGTGATCTGACGGGCGATATCGCGCAGTTGGGATGCGGCTAGGCTGCAACCCTGCCCGATGAGGACGACGCGACCATCGCATTCACTAATTGTTTCACCGAATCCAGCGGCACAGACCCCTTGGCGAATAGGTATTACGGCGCGCATCACTCGTTGCTCGTTCGCTTTTTCGCTCCACGTCGCAGCCTCATCACAAATCGAATCACCTCGATGACAACGCTTACCCCAATTGCGCATCCGAATGCGACAGCGAAGGCCAAAGTGTGATTACCAGAAAAGGTCTTACCACCGATGAATCCAAGTAGGGCCGCGTAGTTTGCCCAAATTGTGGCCGCGATAATCGTCCATTTGATGAACCACTTTCGTGGTTGGCGTGTGACCCCGCAGGACAGCGTGAGCAACGTTCGGCCACCCGGAATAAATCGAGCGGTTATCAGGAGCAAACCCCCACGCTCATGAATTTGGTGTATTGCTTGGGCTAGGCGACGTTTACCTCGTTCGGTGCGCGAATAGCGACGGGTGATAAATGTGCTCGCCCGAACCCCGATGAGGTACGACAGATTGTCGCCAATAAATGCGCCGCTCGCCGCACAAGCGATGACTAGGACAATTGAGAGCGATCCACTTCCCGCGCTTACACCGCCAATGATGACCAAGGTTTCGCTGGGAACGATCGGAAGAACCGAGTCAATGAGCGCAACCGCGAACAGTATTGCGTAGAACCATGGAGATGATGAGAAGTCTTTGAGCCAATCAAGCAGGTCATTGATGTACGACATTTCGACTTCGACAATACTTCAGTGGTGTCAATTACCTCTAACCACTACAGAGAAGCACCGACACGTTCGCCTTCGATCACAGCGGCATGGGCACGACGCGGAGCAACGCAGTCGCCAACTCGTGAGACATTGATTCCGCGATTCTTAAGTTGGTGATAGAGCTTTTCAACGGGTTGCCCCGGACCTGCAAGTACCACCCAGTCAATGTTGCGAATGAGATTCTTGCCGGTGGGGTGGTGCAGAAGGGTAAGTTCACTCCCGCTCATTGCGATCGGCACCAAATCTGTACTTTGCACTATTCCCTTGGCGCTCGCCCTCATCCACCAGTTCTCCATATCCAATGTCTGTCCAAGGTCCTGACCCACCACCATCGCCGAGGTAATTATTTCGACGGTGCACCCTCGGTCGGCAAGAAGTTCGCCAACCGAGGTGGCATGGTGGAAGCCGACTTCATCCACGACAATTACTTTGCCCGACGGGATTGCGGTTCCGTCTAGTACCTGGCGAACATCGCAGAACCTTGTTCCTAATTCCTGCGCCGATACCCACGCCGGCCGCTGCGGTTCGGAACCCGTGGCAACGATCACATGATCGGAACCCAGTTCTTCGACAAGTTCAACATCCACGTCGACTCCAAATATGAAGTTCACTCCCAGCCGCCTACATTCCGCCATTTGATTGCGAATGAGGTCGCCGAACTCGGCGCGGTTTGGAACACTGGCGGCTAGACGCACCTGACCACCGGACTGGTTCTGCAGCTCGTAAACGGTCACTCGATGATGGCCGCGAGCCGCGGCAATTGCAGCCTGCAATCCGGCCGGGCCGGCACCAATCACCATCACTCGTCGGGGAGTTTTCTGTAGCGTTGCTCGATTACTTGTGTCCACCACGAATTCGCGCCCGGCATGCGGGTTTTCGATGCATCCCATCCAACGGTTGAGTCCCATTCGGCCGACACATTCTTGGTTGCAGCTAAGGCACAATCTGATTTCCTCGGCGGCACCGGCTCGGGCCTTGGCGGAGAAATCCGGGTCGGCGATCTGCCCGCGAACGACACCAACCAGATCGCAGTGTCCGTCTGCAATTGCTCGTTCGGCCTGCAGTGGGTCTTTGAACCTGCCGACCCCGACCACCGGCAACTCGACTGCCTTGCGAATCGCGGACGGGATAAAGAGTGCATATCCGGGGGGAATATGCATCGATGCCTCGATCATGAACAGGCTTGCGGTGGCAACACCGATCGAGGTATTGATGTAATCGACATTGCCCGTCGCCTCCACCATTTTGGCAATCTCTACCGCGTCGTCGATGGTGGTGCCATTTTCAATGAATTCGTCACCACATAGGCGCACGCCGAGGGCGAGATCAGTTCCAATTGCGTTGCGTACGGCATCAACAATTTCAAGTAACAACCGAGCCCGGTTGGCCAGCGAACCACCGTATTTGTCATCGCGTCTGTTGGTCGCCGGGGAAAGAAATCCGCGCACGATTGAGGAGTGACTGCATTGTAATTCCAACCCGTCGAAGCCACCCTCGGCGCAATTCTCTGCCACGCGTACGTAGCCCGCCACAACCTCGCCAATCTCGTCGAGTGTGATTGCCTTGGGAACCTCCCGAAATAGTGGATCGGCGATCGCGCTCGGTGCCCACACGGGAAGCCGGCTGTACATCGAACTTGCCTGCCCACCGTTGTGATTTATCTGGGCAAAAATTGGTACTCGATGTCGATGAACCGCCGCGGTAATTCGCCGATACCCGGGGATCACATCTCGATTGAAGCCGTGGATGAGTTTTTCATATGGCCAATCGGTGAGATGTGTGCTGTGTTCCTCGGTGATGATTAATCCAGCGCCGCCCCGAGCACGAGCCGAGTAGTAGGCGGCGTGCTGCTCGGTTGGTTTGCCTTCCCGCGCATAGTTGGTGAGATGAGCGCTGAACACGATGCGGTTGGCCACGGTAACGGGACCAACTTGCAGCGGTGTCCACAAGTATCGATGCACCATATGCCAAGGTTACGGGGATGCCCTCTAGGCGGTTGGCTCCTGCTTGGAGCGAAGTCGCTGAATATTTCCAATGTGTCGAAAGACGATCAGAATGACCATCGCCACTAGCGCCGTTACTTCCCACGCTTCGGCGCCGTCGACGGCAACGGCAATTGGTAGGGCGATTGAGATTGCGAGTGAGGCTACCGATGACTTCATTGTCAGTCTGCGAATAATGAACCACGATGTAAACAAAACGAGGCTTATCGCAGGGTGTAAAACATACATTGCGCCGCCGCCCGTGGCGACGCCTTTTCCGCCTTTAAACCTGCGGGTCACCGGATATGTGTGGCCGATAATCGCGGCCACCACGCAAACATACGTATATATCGATACGCGCGTTCCGTCTATTTGCCAACCAATGACCGCGGCGATTGCGCCTTTCGCCATATCCAGGGCGAACACCACCGCGCCGTATTTCCAGCCCAATAAGCGAACCACATTGGAGGTGCCGGGATTTCCAGATCCGGCTGCGGTGACATCAATTCCACCGCGCTTGGCAACCATAAGCGCACTTGGAAACGTGCCAAAGAAGTATGACGCGACAATTCCAACACCAACCACAAGCGGACTCATGACAGCAACCTAGTCAGTCGCAGACCGCGACATTGCCGATGGCCATCGCGGCGCGGCGAGACTCGAGAACCGCTTCGAGAATCGTCCGCGGGGCAACACAATCACCAACCTGAATATGGGCATCGGCCATTGTCGCCGTCGGAAGACGAAATCCACAATCGATGACGGCAACACAGGGAAGGTATGAACTTTGACCGGTGAATCGGTCTTCGATTTCAGCGTGTGTTGCGGTGACCGATCGCAAAACAGCGCGACGAATGATTCGCACTCCGGCAATTGCGAGCCGAATATTTGCCGGCGCGAGGTCGCCGGTACGAGAAAGTTCATTGCCCGCGACGTTGTCCGGTGTAACGAGAATGGCACGGTGACCAAGTTCCTCGGCAATTGCCACCCCGATTGGACCACCGATCGGATCTTGGACCACGACATCACCGGCCGACGGCAACTGGGAATTGTCGAACCGCACCTCGGCAATGTCGATAACAATCGCGTCGGAACTAAATTGGTAGCCGCGCATTCCGGGAAGCGAACCGGTGCATTGAATCAACACATCGGTGGTTGAGCCTTGATTCTGAATCGGTGGCGAAGCGCCCCAATCAAAGTTTGTGGTGATCGCCACACCGGATTGTTGACACTCCGACTCGAGCCAGTCGACAAAGGTCCTACCGGGTCCGGCAAGTGCGGCCAGCCCGCCAACCTTGAGACCGCGCTCAAACACCGACACGCGATGACCGCGCAGTGCGGCCACTCGGGCGGTTTCCAACCCAGCCACACCACCCCCAATGATCGTGACGGATCGTGACTCGGCTGCCGGAGACTCGCAGTGTGGATCGGTTGACTCGTGACCGCTCATTGGGTCAACGACACAGGTGACGAGTGGATTTCGCACATCTCGAACTTGACATGTTTGATTGCACAAGATACATGGCCGAATTCGCAGCGGATTCTGCTGACGAAGTTTGCGCACCAGGTCGGCGTCCGCGATCTGGGCCCTGGTCATTTCGACAGCATCGCAAACCTCCGAGACAATTGCGTCCTCGGCACGCCCGACATCGATGACCGAACCCTGTAGAAACACCGGAATCCGTACTTTTGATCTCATCGTCGCGCACAGATCGCTGTTGAACATCGCCGGTTCGTGAAAGTCCGGTCGGGTTTTCTCGGTCGAATAGATTCCGCCGCGAACAACGACCAGATAATCGACTCCCTCCGCCACCAATTGGGGAAGAAATTGGACAGCAATTTCCGGAGTGATGCCGGCCCAAGGCGCCAACTCATCACATGACAATCGCAGTCCCACAATCGCCGAAGATCCGATAGACCTGCGCACCCCGGAAATAATCTGACGGGCAAATCTTGATTTATCAATTCCCCATTCGTCGGTTCGATGATTGGTGAGACCAGAAAGAAACTGGCGGATAAGACTGTGCTGACCGGCATTGATCTCGACACCGTCGCACCCTGCGTCGAGCGCAATTTCTGCGGACCGACTAAATCCGTCGACTACTTCGCCAATATCGGCATCTTCCATCCATTTCGGGACCTCTCGCGTGTTTACTTCGGGAACGCGACTAGGTGCCCACAATGGCGACTGATGAAATGCGGATGAACCCTGTCCACCGGCATGATCCAACGATGCAATGACGAGGGAACTATGCCGATGACAGGCAGTTGCAATATCCGACCAGCCACCGCCACAACTCTCTGCTCTTGGCGCACGCTCATATGGCCAATCGCTGTCATGAACGCTTGCACCCTCGGTGACAATGATTCCACATCCGCCACGGGAGCGACGCTCGTAGTACGCAACGTGGCCGGCACTAAATGTCCGATTATCGGTACCGAGGTTGGTGACATGTGGGCCAAACATGATTCGGTTTGGTGAAACATGTGCACCAATGTGCAGTGGTGTGAGCAACCCCATCAGCGCCCGCTGATGGGCTGTGGCATGTTCAGCCGAACTCCTCGTGAATGATCCGTTGTTGGTTTGGGAACGAGGACAACTGCGGTAGACCGCAAGAGTTCTTCACCATGGCCAAGAACGCACTCTGGGTCTGGCCCATCGAGCGGAAGCCCGGTAAAGAACTTCGCCGCCATGCATCCACCTTGGCACGAATCGTAATTACCGCACGAGATGCACGCACCGGCGGAATCCGGTTGGCGCAATGCCACGAACAATTCGCTGTCTTTCCAAATCTTGGTAAAGCCGCCTTGATCATGGATTGAGCCGGCCCTGAACTGGTCGTGAATGACGAACGGACAGGCATACACATCCCCAATCGGATCAATTAGACACACCACTCGCCCCGCCCCGCACATGTTCAGACCCGGCAAAGCCGGGCCCAATGCATTGAGATGAAAGAACGAGTCGCCGGTAAGGACTGCGTCGCCGTGGGCCCTCAACCAATCGTATATTTTGCGTTGCTGAGCTTGTGTCGGATGCAAGTCACCCCAACTGTCGACACCGCGTCCCGAGGGGCGCAAGCGAGTGACGCGAAGTTGTGCGCCGTAGGAATCGGCGAGTGTCCTAAAGTCGTCCAGTTGATCCACGTTGTGTCGAGTTACAACGACCGAGATCTTGAACGGACCAAAATTTGCATCCCGCAGATGATCCATTGCCTGTTTGGCGACCTCGAATGAACCATTGCCACGTACTGGATCGTTGGTTACCGAGTCGATGCCGTCCAGACTGATCTGAATGTCGAGGTAATTCATGGAAGCAAGTCGTCGTGCATTTGCCGCATCGATGTAGGTTCCGTTTGTGGAAAACTTCACGCCGATCTTGTTGTATTCGGCATGTTCGAGAATGTCAAAGAAGTCTTGACGAATCATTGGCTCGCCACCACCAATATTGATGTAGAACACGCGTAAGTCGCGGAGCTCGTCCAACACGGCCATGGCCTGGGCGGTGGACAATTCATGCGGGTCTCGTCGACCGCTGCTGGACAGACAGTGGACGCATTGCAGGTTGCACGCGTAAGTAATCTCCCAGGTCAAGCAAATCGGTGCATCGAGTCCCCGCTTGAGCTGGGCGACGAGGGTGCTAGCGGACACGAATGATCTCCGACGAATGAAGCGAGTCGATCGCCTCCACGAAACTTGGCCAGCGATCGGGATGCACGCCATTTGCCGAAAGGGTGTCCGCGAGCGTTGGATGTCTGGAGAGGTCCCGAACGACGGTGGCAACGTCCGGGTGTTTGAGAAATACCAGCTTACGATTTCCGAAGTGGTAGGCCAGGGCGCCGAATCGTTCTAGCCGTAGCGACACCCGAGGGTCCAATTCGCAAGCCGTTTCGAGCGTTACCGGCATGGCGTTGCGGCTAGTAGACACCGCACATGCCGTCGATCGAAATTTCTTCAATCAGGAGTTCCTCGACAACAACTTGGGGGACCGCGGGGGTAACGGGTTCTGCGACGATGGTCGCTGTTACGGCTTCCAAGGGTTCCATCAGTCTCCACAGTACTCACGGACCACTCGTTGAGTAGCGTCGGCTGTGAAGAACACACTATTTAAGTAGTCGCGATGCGGCAATTCCGAAAAAGTGAACCAGTGGAGGGTCATTGTGAAGACGAAAGCAGCAATTTTGTGGGAACGAAATGCACCGTGGAGTGTGGAAGAAATCGAGCTTGACGCACCGGGTCCCGGCGAGGTGCTGGTCAAGATCCACGCGTCCGGACTTTGTCATAGCGATGAACACCTCGTGACAGGTGATCTCCCATTCGAATTACCAATTATTGGTGGACACGAAGGTGCCGGAGTCGTTGAGCAGGTCGGAACTGGTGTGAGTTGGCTACGGCCTGGCGATCACGTGGTGTTCGGCTTCATTCCGTCATGTGGGCGATGTGTTAGTTGCAGTACGGGACATCAGAACCTGTGTGATCTTGGTGCATACTTGGGATCGGGAAAGCAAATTGCCGATCAAACTTCGCGTCATCACAGCAATGGAAAGGACTTGGGTGTGATGTGTTTGCTCGGAACATTTGCCGAACACACGGTGGTCAATGAGGCGAGTTGCATAAAAATTGAAGACGATGTTCCACTCGACCGCGCCTGCCTGCTCGGATGCGGCGTGGTCACGGGATGGGGTAGCAGTGTGTACGCGGCCGAAGTCACTCCAGGGGACACGGTCGTTGTCGTAGGTGCTGGTGGGATCGGAGCCAACGCCATTCAGGGTGCGCGCATTGCCGGCGCCAAGCGAATCGTGGCAGTCGATCCAATTGAGTTCAAGCGCGAGAAAGCAATGGAGTTTGGCGCCACGCATACTTCTCCATCAATGACGGAGGCGGTGGGACTACTTCAAGAATTGACCATGGGCGCCATGGCCAACAAGGTGATTATGACGATGGGCGTAGGCAACGGCGCGCTCATCGGCGAGGCGATGGCCTTGGCCGCCAAGCGCGGACGAGTTGTTGTCACAAACATTCACCCGCTGCTCGAGTTCGGCGCTTCCATAAGTTTGGCGGATCTCACGCTGATGGAAAAGCAGTTGGTCGGATCGCTCTTCGGCTCGGGTAACCCGCGGTCCGATATTCCTAAATTATTGGGACTCTATCGCGAGGGTCAATTGGATCTAGATGGCCTAGTCACACGCGAATATTCCCTCGACGAGATCAACGAGGGGTATCGGGCCATGCGCGACGGCGAGAACATCCGTGGCGTCATCAAGTATGTCTGAGGCAGACCAGTTGCATATATCCAAGAAACTGATTGACCAGCTCGATACTCAGGTCGTTGGGCGAACGCGGGAGGTTGAACTTGTTGTTGCCGCGCTTGCCGCCGGCCGGCACATGCTGCTGGAAGGTCCTCCGGGCACGGGCAAGTCGACACTATTGAGGGCAGTTGCCGACGGACTTGGACTGAATTTTGAATTTGTCGAAGGCAATGCCGAACTCACGCCCGCGCGTTTAGTCGGGCACTTCGATCCGGCCCGAGTATTCACCGACGGATATTCGCCAGATGTGTTCGTGGATGGCCCACTCGTCACGGCGTTGCGAGAGGGTTCCCTTCTTTACGTTGAGGAAATTAATCGCATTCCGGAAGAGACGCTGAATGTTCTGATAACAGTGATGAGCGAGAGCGAATTAAATATTCCCCGACTAGGTCGAGTCGCGGCATCCGGGGGATTTCGTTTGGTTGCGGCGATGAACCCGTTTGATGCGGTGGGGACTGCGCGCATATCGAGCGCCGTCTATGACCGCGTGTGTCGATTGTCGCTGTCGTATCAATCGTCAGATCAAGAAATAGAAATTGTGCAACGCAACATGGCGTTGCTTACGGAGGCTCCGAGCGCGGAATGGATTCGCAATGTCGTAGAAGTCGTGCGACGCACCAGGTTGCACCCCGATCTGCGAGTCGGATCCTCGGTGCGCGGTGCAATTGATGCCTCCCTCGTTGCCGCCAGCCTGGCTCGACTGCGCGGTGCGGACATTTCCGATGGGCTAGTTGGTCTGGACAGTGCGCTTGTCGCCCTAACGGGACGGGTGCGACTTCGAGAAGGAAGCACGCGTAGTGCCGAGGAAGTCATTACCGAAATCTGGGAGGAAGTCTTCGGACTTTCCAGGGACGGCGACTCGGCGGGAAAAGATCGCGCCCCGATCGGGGCCGCCAACACGCGTTAACCAAGGAAGGTCGAGCCGCCGACGAGGCGATCTCCAAGGCCAGCAAACGGACCCTGTCTCGGCGCGAACTTGCAAAACATCAGCGCTTCGAGCAACTATCGCCAGAGGTCGGTGAGTTGGATGAGACTGCTCTTAATCGAGCGCTTGCCGAGGCACCCGACGACACCTTGGCGATGCTCGCCGATCTGACGGGGGCAACCGATCCGAAATTACGCGAACTGTCTCGGCGCTTGGCGGGACGACTCATGCTTGACTTTGCTCGGGGTGGAACTGATCGTGGGCGCGGTGTCGGTCGTATGACTTTGCGTCCGTACCAACCCGACGCCGGAGACATTGACATTGACGCGAGTCTGGAAGCGATCAACGAATTGCGCCGTTACGGAGCAACAGACATCGACCACCTGAAGGTACGCGGCTGGACGAAGCCAAGCACGGCATTGTGTTTAGTGGTGGATCGCAGCGGTTCCATGGGTGGTCGACCATTGGCAAATTCCGCGCTGGCCACTGCGGCCGTCGCTCACCGATGTCCGAAGGACTACAGCGTTGTAGTTTTCGGAAGTGATGTTGTTGTCGTCGAGTCACAAGACGCGAGCAAGAGCTCCGAACAGGTAGTCAACACGGTGCTTCGAATGCGCGGCTTTGGTACGACGAACCTAAGTGAGGCGCTCGCCGCCGCGCACCAACAGTTGCTTCGCTCGCGCGCCAGTCGCAAGATCACCGTTCTGCTCTCCGATTGTCGAGCATCGGTGATTGGCGACGTGCGTGCAGCTGCACGAACCCTAGATGAATTGGTGATTCTCGCGCCATTGGGCGACGACGACGATGCGCGAGTCCTTGCGGCGACGGTTGGTGCACGCATCACTACCGTGACCGGACCGAGCGATATTCCGGACGCCTTTGCTCGACTGTTCGACTAGTGACAACTCGGATCGTTTGGTGGAACAACTCCGACCGTGTCTTGCACCGGCGACACAAGCGGGATCGTCGTCGATGGAGTGGCATTAGGAGTAACACTAAAATTGACTTTCGCGCTAGCGGGTTGGATCCTTTCCGAGGCACCCTCATCGATGCCGGGATCGGCCGGAATCGTCGTCGAAGGAACGCCGAGACTGGCTTTGCCTTGGAAGATCGCCAAGATCTGACGCATACGCTCATTTTGAATTAGTGGAATCAGAACCGATTGATCACCAATCATCTGTCCCGAAACTTCGACGGTGTAAGTGGCAATTTTGTTGGTGTTGAGATTGCGCATGGCCTGGGCGAGTTGGAGCATCGTGATGGGTGAAAGTTGGTCATCAGTGATTACATTCTTGAGCGCTGCATTGAGCAACTGATTGGCAATGCGTGGGCTGCTCGAGCCTTTGTCCAAGGCTCGCTGCATGGATCGACGAATGAAGTCCTGCTGTCGACCGATTCGACCCAAGTCTCCGGTTCCATCTTGTAGCCATGATCCCGTGACGGGGTCAAGGTATCGATAGCCGGAGCGCGACCGAACATAGGCAAGCGCATGATCTCCCGTAAAGGTGTAACAACCCGCCACAGGGATGTGTAAGCCAGTCTTCCGATCTCGTGTAGGAAAGAGGAACGGGACGCTCACTCCACCAACCGCGTCGACAATCTGTTTGAACGCGCAGAAATCTATGTTCACGTAGTGATCAATCGGTACGCCAAAGTTCTGATAGATGGTGTCGATCAGGCGATTGGGATTCTTGCGATCAAAGGCGGTATTTATTCGATTCGAACGGGTGGAGCTTGCAATCTTCACCCAGAGATCGCGCGGAAACGATAAAAATGCGGCCTGATTGTCGATCGGGTTGACGCGAATCACCATGATCGTGTCACTTCGTTCGCCGAAACTCGTTCGGTCGCCAAAGGCGCCCGCATAGGGCGAATTTGGATCGACGCAACTTCCATTATCCGAACCGGTGAGCAAGAAGTTCTGTGACTTCAGGTCACCCTCGGTAAGCGTCCACTCACTAGATGGAGCAATGTCGGCGCCCGAAATTACGGTTCCCGACGAAGAATTATTGATCGACACCACCTGACGACTATCCAGGCGTTGACCGGCCCACAAGATGCCGACCCCGGTAACTATTAGCAGGGCGGCAACGGCAATATTCAAAATCAGCACCAAACGATGCGTCAGCGGTCGCCGGTACCTGTGATGTTTGGATGCCATGTTGGATCTCAGGGTAGTGGGGCTACGACCTTGAAATTGGGGCGAGGCGGATCTCGACAGCGATTTCATTCTGATCGTGGCTCGCTAATTCCACTTGTCTCAGTCCTCCCGCATTTCGCAGATCATCCATGCACAAATTGATGAAATTCAGTTGAGATCTAGTGGCGAAAATTTTCAAATACTCAACCTCAGTTCGTTGCGAGGTCTTGCCTTCAGTTTTCGCTCGCCGAATTTGGGACAACACATCACCCACAGCCGACAGCAACTCTTCGCCGTCGTCGCGAGCAGTCGTTCCATTGAGGATGCTGTCGGTCGTCGGCCACGGCCCGAGATGAATCGAATCGGGTTGCCACCAACTCCATACCTCTTCGGCAACAAAGGGTAGCAGCGGTGCAAAAAGAAGCTGCATTGTGCCCAACGCGCGGCGCAGTGCTATCACGGCAGACGCCGAGTTCCCCGATTTCTCGTACGCGCGAGTCTTTACCAGCTCGACGTAGTCGTCGCAGAACCACCAGAAAAACGCCTCTGTGCGCTCGAGCACTCGCGCATAGTCGAAACTCTCGAATGCCACGGTGGATTCAGTCACTACTTGAGCCAGTCGCTGCAACATCGCCACATCGATCGGCTCAATTGGTGCGGCGAGGGGATCCATGACTTCGACTCCTAGAACAAATTTTGAAACATTAAGCAATTTGGTCGCCAATTTGCGGCCAACTTTCATCTGGTCCTCGCTAAACGCCGTGTCGACGCCTGGCCTGGCACTTGTCGCCCAATAGCGAACCGCATCGCTGCCGTATTTATCAAACAACTCGAGGGGCGTCACAGTATTGCCCTTTGACTTGGACATCTTTTTGCGATCTGGATCCAAGATCCAACCCGAGATCGCCGCATTTCTCCACGGTGCTGAACCATGTTCAAAGTGGGACCGCACGATTGTCGAAAACAACCAGGTTCGAATTATCTCGTGAGCCTGTGGACGCACATCCATTGGGAACACACGGGTAAAGAGTTCATTGTCATCGATCCAGCATCCGGCAATCTGTGGCGTGAGAGATGATGTTGCCCAGGTATCCATGATGTCCGGGTCTCCAATGAATCCGCCGGCGATACCGCGCTGGGACTCGACGAAACCGGCCGGCACATCGGCACTTGGATCGACAGGCAACTGGTCAGGGCCGGGTCTCAACGGGACTTCGTAGTCGGGTTCGTTGTTCGCATTCAGGCGGTACCACAGCGGAATCGGAATTCCAAAGAAGCGCTGTCGACTGATCAGCCAATCACCGATTAAGCCCTCGACCCAATTGCCGTAGCGATGTTCCATGAAGTCGGGGTGCCATGTCACCTCGGAACCGCGGTGCAAGAACGATTCGCGCAGCGCCGAATCGCGACCACCATTACGGATGTACCACTGCCGGCTGGAAACTATTTCGAGCGGGCGCTCGCCTCGTTCGTAGAATTTTACCGGATGGGTGGTTGGTCGTGGTTCGCCGCGCAGGTCACCGCTGGCGCGCAACTTCTCGACGATGGCTGTCTGCGCTTGCTTCACCGTCTTGCCGGCCATTAGAGAGTATGACTCGCGCGCTTCGGGGGAGGTGATCGCCTCCGGTGCCTCGGCCAGGATTCGACCATCGCGTCCGACAGTTACGCGCGTTGGCAAATTCAGCTCGCGCCACCAGATCACATCGGTCAAGTCGCCAAAGGTGCACACCATTGCGATACCCGTTCCCTTGTCGATTTGGGCCAGTTCGTGAGCGCAAACCGGCACCTCGACAGCAAACAACGGTGTGCGAACGGTGCGACCAAAAAGTGGAATGTAGCGAGGATCGTCGGGGTGAGCGACAAGAGCCACACACGACGCGATGAGTTCCGGGCGGGTTGTTTCGATCAACACATCGCCGCCCCCATCGCCTCGCGCAAATGCGATCGAATGAAACGCGCCGGGTCGTTCGCGATCCTCAAGCTCTGCTTGAGCCACCGCCGTGCGAAAGTCAACATCCCACAGAGTCGGCGCTTCCTGCGAGTACGCCTCGCCCCGCGACAAGTTATTCAAAAACGCTTGCTGGCTCGTATATTGGGCGCGGTCTCCGATTGTCGTGTACAGCAACGACCAGTCCACAGATAAACCGAGTCGACGGAACAAGACCTCAAAGATTTTTTCATCCTGTTGGGTGAGTTGCTCGCAGAGTTGAATGAAATTACGCCGTGAGATTGCGACCGCCCGGTGACCCTTTGGCACATCTCCATTGAACGGTGGCGAGAAGCTTGGGTCAAACGGAGTGTTCGGGTCGCACGAGACGCCGAAATAGTTTTGCACTCGCCGCTCGGTGGGTAGACCGTTGTCGTCCCATCCCATTGGGTAGAACACCGACTTTCCGCGCATACGCCAGAATCGCGCCACGGCGTCCGTATGGGTGTAGCTAAACACCTGACCCATGTGTAGCGATCCGCTCACAGAAGGCGGTGGCGTGTCTATGGAAAAAATGTTGTCGCGAGTTGAATTGTGATCAAACGTGTTGATCCCGATCTGATCCCAATTGGCAATCCAACGCGCCTCGATATTTTCGAGCGTGGGCTTTTCGGGCACCGAGTACTTCTGATCGGGTGTGTCATTCATCGTCGTGTAACGGTAGTGCCACCGGGTTGGGCTTGGCATCCAGATGCGCCTCTAGGCTTATGCCCGTGCTGCATCTCTATGACACCGCTACGCGGGAGGTTCGCAAACTAAAGCAACGCGATCCGGGTCATGTCGGAATATACCTCTGTGGACCGACGGTGTACGGACCGCCGCATCTCGGTCACGGGCGGGCGACCGTTGTCTATGACATTTTGCGTCGCTACCTGGAGTGGAGCGGCGTGCGGGTTCGGTTGGTCTCAAATGTCACGGATATCGACGACCACATCATCGAGCGAGCACAGCGCGAGAATCGGCCGTGGACCGAGATCGCCCACAAATGTGAGGACATTTGGTTTGAGGCGATGGGCAAACTTGGCGTAATGACACCCTCCGACATTCCCCATGCCACCGACTATGTCGATCAGATGGTCGACATCATCGCAAAGATGGAGGAAAGGAAGGTCGCATACGCCACCGGTGACGGCGTGTACATGGATACCACGACCGTGTCCGACTATGGCCTGCTTGCCCATCAAAAAGTCGAAGACATGTTGAGCGGTGGAGGTGACCGTGAAGTGCACGGTGTTGCCGAGAAACGAAACAGCGCCGACTTTGTGCTGTGGAAGTTTTCAAAACCCGACGAACCATCGTGGCCGTCTCCATGGGGAGCGGGGCGGCCGGGTTGGCATAGCGAGTGTGTGGTGATGAGTCTGGCGCTGCTTGGTGAAAATTTTGACCTCCACTGCGGCGGAATGGATCTTCGTTTTCCGCACCACGAAAACGAGCGAGCCCAGGCGGTGGCGCTTGGTCAAGGATTTTCGAGTCACTGGATGCATCACGCCTTCATTGTCGATTCCGAAGGTATCAAAATGTCCAAGAGCCTTGGCAATGTTGACAATTTGCTGGACCTAGTTGCGCACTATGACCCGCGTGCATATCGGATGCTGCTTCTGCAGACCCATTATCGGTCACCGGTAAAAATTGGACAGGACACAATCGATGCTGCAGTGAAATCTATTGCTGGTTTGGATGCGTTTGCCACTCGGATGTCGGGTCTCGCAGCTCGGCCCGCGGATCAAGACGTGTTAATGCGATTCCGCGAGATCATGGACAACGATTTGGACACACCGATCGCTACTGCGCATATCTTTGAAACAATCCGTCATGCCAATACTGCATATGACCTAGGCGACACCGAGCGTGCAGCCTCGCTTGCCGCGACGACAATCGCGATGCTCGGCGCCGTTGGACTCACCCTGCGCACGGCAGAAGAAATAGACGAAGCGATCGTTCAGCGTGCGGTGGATCTAGATTCGGCGCGTGTGGCGAAAGACTTCGCCAAGGCCGATGCGATTCGCGATGAGCTGCAGTCGGCGGGATATCTCGTAGAGACCACCAAAGAAGGCACTCGCGTTCGTCGCGGGTGAATCTTCCCAGCGTCTAGCAATGACATGAGCGACACCGTACTCAAGCGCGAATCGTTGCCACGAGGATTTTGGATCATCTGGTCAACGGTGGCACTCGACATGGTCGGCTTCGGTATTGTTGCGCCGATTCTTGGGCGCTACGCGGATCGTTTTGGGGCCAGCGGTTTTGAAGTTGGGTTACTGTTCGCCTCGTTTTCTCTTGCCCAAATGGTGTTCGCTCCGATTCTTGGGCGTTGGTCCGACCGCATAGGTCGGAAACCGGTGATCGTTATTTCGCTGTTGGGAAGCGCGCTTGGAAGTTTCATCACCGGTGCCGCCGGAGCGCTGTGGGTATTGTTTGCCGGTCGACTGATCGACGGCGCCTCGGGGGCGAGCATTTCGGTGGCCCAAGGTGCCGTCACAGATATTGGATCGCCTCAGCAACGCGCCCGCATGCTTGGGCTGTTGGGCATGGCTTTCGGCGTTGGCTTTGTCGTTGGGCCGGCACTCGGGGGACTTGCGTCGCTAGGCGGACCGCACGTACCGTTTTATGTAGCAGGCGTCTTGGCACTGATTAATGCTGGCGCGGCGATCATCAGGCTTCCCGAGACGAGAACTCGCGAACTTCGCGCAGGACCTCGGGAACCGCGACGAACTTCGCCGCGCAAGATTACTTCCTATGTCGTGATTGGATTCCTCGCCACCGTCCCCTTCGCCGGATTCGAGGCAACTTTTTCACTTTTCGGCGGCCGTCGCTTCAATTTCACCGAAGGGTCTACGGCGATCGTGTTCCTTGCAGTCGGTGTCATGATGTCGGTGGTTCAGGGTGCCCTCATTTCGCCGTTGACAAAACGATTCGGATCGTTGCGTCTCGTGGTGTTTGGCCAGGCCCTGGTCGCGGTCGGCATGTTGGCTCTCGGTGCGTCAACGATTCTGGCGGCGATGAGTTTTTCTCTCTTGCTGGTGGTGCTTGGCGCCGGTGTCGCGACTCCGTCGCTCACCGCGTTGGTTGCCAATAGTGCAGACGACCACCGACGAGGCGAGATGCTGGGTGTTCAACAGTCGGCATCGGCATTGGCCCGAGTCATTGGACCGCCACTTGCCGGGTTGGCCTTTGATGGAATTGGAATCGGCGCGCCTTACACGCTTGGTGCGGTGCTGTGCCTGGCGGCCGTTGTCGTGGCGAGCAAAAAGCGGTGATACCTAAGTCGCAAGCGATGGGGTATCAGGCCGCACTCGATGGCCTACGGGCGATAAGCGTCATTGCCGTTATTGCATATCACGCAGGATTGACGTGGATTCCTGGAGGATTCATCGGGGTCGAAGTGTTTTTCGTGGTCAGTGGATACCTGATTACGACACTGCTCATTGAAGAGCGGTTGAGTAACGGTTTTATCAACCTAAAACAGTTCTGGATTCGACGTGCTCGTCGACTTTTGCCGGCACTATTCGTGATGCTGGGAGTCAGCGCAGTTGCTGTCGCGTTTTTCAAACCCGAATTCGCTCCTTCTCTTCGCCATGATGTGTTGGCCGCGGTGTTTTATATGTCCAACTGGTGGCAAATATTTTTCGTCAGCGTTCCATATTTTGCTCCACTTGATCCGCCAATCTTGCGGCACCTGTGGTCACTTGCGGTGGAGGAACAGTGGTATCTGATCTGGCCGGTTGTATTCAGCGCAGTGTTATGTCGACGAAGCATGCGGCTTCGTCGCTGCGGAATCATCGTGGTGCTCGTCGGACTAGTGGTCATGATTTTCACCGCCGTGATGTACGTGGCCGATGATGAAACGCGAACCAACTTTCTCTACCTGTCGACCCTTACTCGTTCAACCGGCCTGCTGTGCGGTGCCGGTCTGGCATTTTTCTGGCGTCCATGGGCTATCAATCGACTCAACATTGTCCAACGACTGTTAGCCGAGACCTCCTGCCTGCTCGGACTAGCCCTATTAATAGGAGTAGCGGTGGACATCCATGTCGACGATGCGAGGTTGTATCGCGGCGGTCTTTCGGCGGCGACGATTGCCTCATGCCTCGTTATCGCAGTCGTCGTCCACCCGTCGTTCACGTTTGTGAAGTGGTTCATCTCGCGACCAATTTTTGTTGAGATTGGTCGCCGCTCGTACGGCCTGTATCTCTGGCATTGGCCGATCTTTGTTGTTACCGGTGCTCGTGATTCCATCAATGGGCTCGCTGTGGCGCTTGCCGCTACCGTCATCGTCAATGAATTGTCGTATGCATTGATTGAACAACCGGCTCGTCGCGGGGTAATTGGCGCCTGGTGGAAGCGACGATCACAATTGTCGATCATGAGTCGCCGCAGGTC
>JBKJXI010000007.1:0-16387 GCA_046716325.1 Ilumatobacteraceae bacterium
TGAGAATTGCGTCGGCAAGTTCTGTGTCGCCATATCGAAAGCCGCTCCGCGCCCCGATCGCCAGATATGGCGCGTTGGTCATACTTTCCATTCCTCCGGCCACCACGATGTCGGCCTCGCCGCTGGCAATCATCAAGTCGGCAAGATAGATCGAGTTAAGGCCCGAGAGGCATACCTTGTTGATGTTCACACTCGGCACATTCATCGGGATGCCGGCTTTTGACGCCGCTTGTCGGGACGGAACTTGGCCCTGGCCGGCAGTGAGCACTTGACCAATGATCACGTGATCGACCTCATTGGGCGCAACCCCGGCGCGTTTCAGCGCGGCAGTGATTGCAAAGCCGCCGAGTTCCGCGGCACTAAATGAAGCAAGGGCGCCGCTCATTTTTCCGATCGGCGTACGGGCTCCGGCGACGATGTATGAACCAGGCATGGCTAGAGCGTAGAACCATGCTCTGGTGACAAGCAACCAGGCTTGCTGGCAATGGCGGTTCACTCAGTACTGTCTCGATATGGAAAAGATCCTTGAAGCCATCCTTGCCGGAGCCGAAAGCAAGGCATTTGAGTCACTTGCGATTCCGGGGTCGTATCGTGCGGCAGTTATTGATAAAGGGGACGAAGAATTGTTCGCGGGTGTGAAGTCAAGCGACAAGGATCCGCGCAAGAGTATTCATGTTCGCGAAGTACCAACTCCCGAGATCGCACCCGACGAGGCTTTAATTGCGGTGATGGCCAGCAGCATCAATTTCAACACCGTGTGGAGCAGCATTTTCGAACCGATCAGTACGTTTGGGTCGCTGGCCCGACTCGGCCGGGAAAGCGAGTGGGCGAGACGTCATGACTTGTCACACCAGGTGATCGGCAGCGATGCCGCTGGGGTAGTTCTCCGAGTTGGATCGGCGGTACGCAGTTGGAAACCCGGTGCCAAAGTCACCATTCACTGCAATCACGTCGATGATCAGGATCCAACATCACATAATGATTCAATGCTTGGAAGTAATCAGCGGATCTGGGGATATGAGACGAACTTTGGTGGTCTTGCCGAGTTGTCCATAGTGAAGGTGAATCAACTCATGCCCAAGCCGACGCATCTCTCATGGGAGGAATCCGCGGTGAATGCGTTGTGCAACAGCACGAGTTATCGCATGCTGGTCTCCCCCAACGGGGCGCAGATGAAGCAAGGAGATGTTGTACTGATCTGGGGAGCCACCGGCGGTCTCGGTGCGTACGCAACGCAATACGTGCTCAACGGCGGCGGAATTCCCGTTGGTGTTGTGAGCTCGCCGGACAAGGCGAAAATTTTGCGAGACATGGGTTGCGAAGCCATCATCGATCGAAAAGCCGCCGACTACAAGTTTTGGAATGAGGACAATACACACAACGAAAGTGAATGGCGCCGCCTGGGTGGCGATATTCGCGGACTGGTTGGAGAAGACCCAGACATCGTTTTTGAACATCCAGGTCGGTCAACGTTTGGCGCCTCGATGTTCGTGGTGAAGAAGGGTGGGACAGTCACAACCTGCGCGGCAACTAGTGGATACATGCTGGAGTTCGATAATCGTTTTTTCTGGATGCGTCTGAAGAAGTTGGTGGGATCGCACTTTGCCAATTATCGCGAAGCCTGGGAAGCAAACCGATTGATAAGCAAGGGAATGATCCAGCCGGTGCTGTCGCAGGTGTTCTCGCTTGAGAACACCGGTGAGGCCGCCTATCAGGTTCAGCGAAATTTGCACGAGGGCAAAATCGGAGTTCTTTGCTTGGCACCACACGAGGGCCAAGGAATCGATGATTTGTCGCTACGCGCCAAAATCGGCGAGAAGAAGATTTCGCTCTTTCGTCGCCCGGCCGGCTGAACTGCGACACTGGAACCATGCTGCTCACTGAAATCGATCACATCGCCATCGCGGTGCGCGATCTCGATGCCGCGATTGACTTTTACCTTCGCGCATTTGGTGCAACCGTTACGCATCGAGAGGTCGTCGAGTTTGACGGCGTCGAAGAGGCATTGCTCAAGGTCGCCGAGAGTTATGTGCAGTTAATCACCCCAACTCGGCCGGATTCTCCCGTTGCCAAATCCATCGAGAAACGTGGCGAGGGATTGCACCACATCGGATATCGAGTGGAAAATTGTGCGGCGGCACTTGCCGCAATGGTGGCCGCTGGGGCAACGCCAATTGATAGGTCGCCACGGCGAGGCAGTCGCGGGACAACGGTCGCTTTCATTCATCCGAAGGGAAGCTTCGGTACCCTCATCGAACTCGTTCAGGAGTAGTCGTTCGATGCTCGGATATCTCACTGCGGCACTCGTCGGCGCCATCGTTGGCATGCGACGGGCGCGGTCGTCAAGGCGACTGATCGATGTTCTAGACACCGAGCGCAATGTGATTGGAAATGGAAGGAACTTTTCCCAAAACTCTGCGTTTGTTCCCGCCGTTGCCGCAATCGGGGCACTCTCAGGTGTCGGATTGTTTTGGCGATTCGATTTCACGGTTGAGCTATTTGCATTTGGTCTGTTGACGTCGGCTTTGGTGTCACAAAGCATTGTCGATGCGGCAACGCATCGGTTGTCTCGTCGGATCACGATGGGCACGATCATCCTCGGTGCGCCGCTGTTGGTGGTTGCCGCAGCCGTCGCCGATCAACCGGGTCGCCTCACAGTTTCATTTTTCTACTCCTGGTTACTATTTTTTGCATTTCTCTTACTTTGGGCGATTAGCCGGGGCGGAATCGGCGGCGGAGACATACGACTTGCCATCGTCATGGGGATGTATCTCGGGTGGCTGGGTGCCGCCCATGTGTTGGTGGCGATTCTCGTCGCCTCGGTGTCGGCAGGTCTCGCGGCGCTGTTGTTGTTAGCTAGTCGTAGAGCAACTCGGTCGACCCGCCTCGCGTTTGGTCCATATTTGGCATTGGGAACCTTGATTTCTGTGTTCGCGGGAGACTGGATCACCCGCGTGTGGCTGGGAATCTAGACCGTCGCCGAGGAGTAGTTTCGCGGTATGCAAGTACATCTCGTCGATGGCACCTATGAGTTGTATCGACAGCACTACGGTCAAGCGGTTCATCATCGCGATCCACCACCATTCGCGGGGACGATTGGGGTGTTGACATCGACCATTCAGTTGCTAGCCGACGGGGCGACGCATATTGGTGTTGCCACCGATCACGTCATCGAAAGTTTTCGCAACGAATTGTATTCTGGCTACAAGACCTCCGAAGGAATGGAGAAAGTACTACTCGAGCAGATTCCCGTTGTCGAGGATGCGCTCGAGGCACTCGGTATTGAGGTTTGGCCCATGGTCGAATACGAAGCTGACGATGCGCTTGGTTCCGCTGTCGAGGTCGCTAGCGATGATCGCCGAGTCCACAAGGTGCTCATTCTCACTCCAGATAAAGATCTCGGCCAATGCGTGAAGGGAAAACGAGTCGTGCAACTTGATCGTCGAACCAACACGATCATCGACGAGAGCGCCCTTCGCGCAAAGTTCGGAGTCGGGCCAGAGTCGATCGTCGATTACCTCGCCCTTGTCGGGGATAGCGCCGATGGATTTCCGGGATTGTCGGGGTGGGGGGCAAAGAGCGCCTCTGTAGTGCTCGCCAAGTATCGCAGTATCGATTTGATTCCCGATGATCACAAACAATGGATCGCCGATGGCGTTGTTGTGCGGAGTGCAGAGAAGTTAGCGACAACACTTCGTGAGCAGCGCGCCGATGCCGAATTGTTCCGAATTTTGGCAACACTCGTCACCACGGTGCCCGTTGGAACCGTTGACGACTGGAAATGGAAGGGTCCGAACGCTCGATTTGACGCACTCGCCACACGGCTCGGCGCACCTCAACTGATTGAACGCCTCCACCGACTGAAGTGACGGCCAGGTGGTCTGCGGCACTCGAATGTTTCCGATGAAGGCTGCTGCCTTCCGGCCCTGACCTGATTCTCGAGCATCCGTTGCACAGGACCCGACCGTCACCTCACTTGATGGAGACGCGACCGGCATTGACATGTTGCAATGCTCTCTCAAATCCCCACGATATCTCCCAAGGTGCGTTCATTTTGCTGCGGTAGCCTGCTTCGCAATCCTTGGAGGGGTGCGAGAGCGGCCGAATCGGCACGCTTGGAAAGCGTGTGAGGCGCAAGCCTCCGTGGGTTCGAATCCCACCCCCTCCGCCAAAAAGTTCGAATATATTTTGAAGTTAAGTGAGACGAAAGCGCCTAATCAAGCGCTGGTAAGAACCTAAAACCCGCGCGGGTAATTAAGGTTATTCGACTTCAATCTTCACTCTCTTTTTTATCTCGTCTTGAGATTTCGGCAAGGTGATGGAGAGTACACCGTTCCTTGATTTGGCGACAATACCGTCTTTGTTTACACGGGCTGGGAGTGAGAACTCTCTTCGGAATTCTCCAAACTCTCGCTCATAGCGATACATTTTGCCGTGCTTGTCTTCGGACCTATCCTCTTTCTCAATTTTGCCAGAAAGTGAGAGATAGTCATCTCCGACTTCAACATCGATATTCTCTGCATCAATGCCGGGAATATTTGCTGTAACCCGAATCTCATTTTCTGTCTCCTCAACATCTACCTTGGGAAACAACGTGCTGACATTTCCGAGTGCATGATTGCGGAACAGACTCGGTGACATGATGCCAAACGGATCCACTGCATCTCCGAAGAAACTATCTACGAGAGAGAACGGGTTTGTAAATTCGTTGCGTCGCTTAAGCGAGCCATTCCCTACCTTCGTAATTGCCGTATTCATATTTCCTGCCTCCTTGAATTGCCGATTAATAATGTGACTGGTTCCCGGCGGATGGAGTCATTCATCAACTTCCCGTCCTGTCGCGAAGAGCCAACTCACTGATTGACCTATTAAACGGATTCGATCCAGAAAGGTGTCAGTTTATTTTTTCAGAAATCCAGCCTTAGTTTGCTTACGCTTGATGTCAGCAAATCCAGCAATTGTTTTGACACTTGGATGTTCCCTGAGCTTATGTTTGGTTCGGGAGAGTGAAAGCTTGACAGCGTTTTCAGTTGTGCCTGTAACTATGGCAATATCCCTAATCGACATGTTCTGTTGGTATTTCATAATAAGGTTGTCTCTGTTTGACTGTGGCAAGTCTTGAATGGCTCGCCAGAGAGCTTCGACATCAGATTTATTCTCAATGTCTGCATTAATTTCGTAAGGCATGTCTTCAATTGCTTCAATTGGAATTGATTTTGGTTTGCGATAGTGATCAACGAGCACGTTGTGAGCGATGGTAATGAGATATGTAAGGTACGAATAGCCTTGAATGTTAAATTGCTGTAAATGCTGGAAGGCGCGCAAAAATGTTTCCTGCATCAAATCTTCGGAAAGCATCTTGTCATGTCCCGTGCGATACCAAAAATAGTTAAAGACTTTGTCGGAATATTTGGTATAAAGTCGCTCATACTCTCTCGGATTTTGTTTAGCAGTAACTACAAGTCGTGTATCTTCCTGGTTCATAATTCAAAGTAATCCGGACGGATTCCAGAACCTTTCTCAGCGCTTAATTAGTCGCTTTCGTCTCGCTTAGCTTCAAAATATATTGGAATTCCGTCAATCAAACACCGGCGTTTTAAGAAGATTTTGGATATGGCGTAAACCTATAATCAACTTATGAGCACAGTGAACCCGATCCCAGCCGGCTACGGAACAGTTACGCCGTATCTCAATATCCGCGGAGCAAGCGCGGCGATTGAGTTTTATCGGCAAGCATTTGGCGCCACTGAGTTGCATCGCCATGAAATGCCTGACGGAACCATTGGTCATGCCGAAATCAAAATTGGTGACTCGACGATCATGCTTGCCGAAGAATCTGAGCAATGGGGCAACAAGAGTCCCCTAACTCTCGACGGTTCACCCGTAACTCTTTGTATCTATGTAGGTGACGTGGATGCCGTGTTCGCCAAGGCCATCTCATTGGGTGCGACAACCTTTGGAGAAATGGTGGTCAAGGATCAATTTTATGGCGACCGAACAGGGACTATTGTCGACCCGTACGGACACATCTGGACAATTATGACGCATGTCGAGAATGTTTCGCCGGAAGAAATGAAGAAGAGAGCAGATGAATTGTTCTCCTAGCCCCATGCTTCTAGATAACTGAGCACCCACTTCCATGGAAATTGAATCGTTAATCGTCGGTACTACTGTCGCTGATGACCACGCCTCGATGCGCTTGGCCCTTGACTTAGCGAACGCGGCTGGGCAAATCGGCGAAATTCCTGTAGGGGCCGTGGTCGTGCGTGATGGGATGGTGATTGCCGCTCGACACAACGAACGGGAGACAACTCATGATCCAACCGCACATGCCGAAGTCCTCGCCCTGCGCGATGCAGCGCAAGCAATTGGTCAATGGAGATTGAACGACTGCACGCTTGTTGTCACTCTCGAGCCATGCGTCATGTGCGCTGGTGCGCTGATTAATGCACGAATCGGAAAGCTGGTGTACGGCGCGGCCGACCTCAAGGGTGGCGCAACGGCAAGTTTGTACAACGTATGTGCCGATCCACGTCTCAATCACGAACCTGTTGTAATTCATGGTGTCTGTGATCAGGAATCGGGATTGCTGTTACAGGAGTTCTTTGCTCGGAAACGAGTTTCGGGTTGACCGACGAAATCTCCGATGCGCACTCAAGGAATACACCGATAACCTGCGGAGCGGAAGGGTGCCAGAGCGGACGAATGGAACGGTCTCGAAAACCGTCGTGGGTTTAGGCCCACCGGGGGTTCAAATCCCCCTCCTTCCGCCATATCTAGTTGAGACCGTTGCTTATTTTTCATAAATCACGGATGCTGTAGCAATCTCTAGTGCGATGCTTGACGGGTGACGACATTGAATACCGACTACATTCGGATTCCGTCGAAGTTGTTACCGGCGGATGGGCGCTTCGGCAGTGGCCCGTCGAAGATTCGCACCGAGCAGATGCAGTCCTTGATGCGACAATCTGAGACGCTGCTTGGTACTTCCCACAGGCGAGATCCCGTTCGACGCCTCGTGGGTTCGATTCGTGACGGACTTATGGAGTTGTTTGGCCTACCGGGCGGCTGGGAAATCGTGCTTGGAAACGGTGGGGCAACGATGTTTTGGGATGTCGCGACCTTCGGTTTGATCAGGCAAAGGAGTCAGCACCTGGTATTTGGTGAATTCTCAGCAAAATTTGCAGCCGCGACTAGTTCGGCCACTCATCTGCTCGAGCCGCAGATCATTGAAAGCAAGTTTGGCGATCACCCGCAGGCCGTGGCGAGTTCGGAAATCGATACCTATTGCCTTACCCACAACGAGACTTCGACCGGTGTCGCCATGGGTTTGCGTAGGCCAGCCAACGCAGGCGATGCACTCGTCGTGGTGGACGCCACATCCGCTGCCGGCGGATTGGCGTGGGAGCCGAGCGAAGTCGATGTGTACTACTTTTCGCCACAAAAATGTTTTGGCTCCGAAGGCGGACTATGGGTGGCGGCTTGCTCGCCGTTGGCGATCGAGAGAATTGAGGCGTTGCGTCGATCTGAACGGTGGAGTCCTGCATCCCTCAACATCGGTACGGCCCTAGACAGCAGTCGTTCCGATGAAACATTCAATACACCATCGATTACTACTCTGCTGTTACTAGATGAGCAAACTAGATGGATGCTAAGCAATGGTGGAATGAGATGGTGCCTGGATCGCACCAAGTTGTCGTCGGAAACCCTGTACACGTGGGCGGAAACGCAGTCATTTAGTCAGCCTTTCGTTGCAGATCCAGCAAAACGTTCTCCGGTAGTTGGAACGATTGACCTGATCGGGGTGGAAGCCACCCAGGTCAATGAAGTCTTACGCCGGCATGGGATAGTCGATACCGAGTCGTATCGCAAACTTGGTAGAAATCAGTTGCGAATTGCGATGTTTCCATCAATTGAGCCCCACGATGTCGAGCAACTCACTCAATGCATCAACTATATAGTCGAACAAATCTTGCCGTGACTAAACGAATTCTCGTTACCGAAGAAATTGCCGCGACCGGACTGGATCGACTGCGCAAGGCGGGATTCGAAGTTGACACTCAATTGGGAATATCTGGAAAACAATTCCACTCCGCTCTTGTTGGCGCCAGCGCCCTCATCGTGCGCTCGGCCACTCAGGTTGACGCCAGTGCACTTGATGCCGGCGAAGATCTGGTGGTCATTGCGCGAGCGGGTGTCGGCTTGGACAACATTGACGTGGAAGCGGCGACCGCTCGTGGGGTGATGGTGGTAAACGCCCCGGAATCCAATGTGCTCTCGGCCGCCGAACACACAATGGGCTTGATGCTGGCAATGGCACGCAATATTCCCCAGGCCCACGCGGCTCTCAAGTCAGGAAGATGGGAAAGGTCCAGATGGGAAGGAATCGAACTGGCCGGAAAGACACTCGGAATCATCGGTCTAGGCAGAATCGGCAAACTTGTCGCATGTCGGGCGATTGCCTTCGACATGAAATTGATTGGCTATGACCCATACATTTCGGAAGAACGGGCACGGCAATTGAATGTCGAATTGATGCCACTTGAGAAATTGGTGGCGCTCGCCGACTTCTTGACGGTTCACCTTCCAAAGAATAAGGAAACAACCGGGTTGATCAATGCAGATATTCTGCGTTTGGCCAAGCCAACACTGCGAGTCATCAATGTTGCGCGAGGAGGCATCATCGATGAAGCCGACCTTTTCGTAGCGCTTCGGGACGGCCACATCGCAGGCGCGGCACTAGACGTGTTTTCCTCCGAACCAATGACATTGTCACCGCTATTTGGTCTCGACAATCTCGTTGCTACACCGCATCTTGGCGCCAGTACTCGCGAGGCCCAAGACAGGGCCGGTGATGCGGTTGCGGACATGGTGCAGCTGGCACTGCATGGTGAGTTTGTTCCGTTCGCGGTGAATGTTGCGGCAAGTGCAACAAACACACAGCTGAAACCATTCGTCCCTCTGGCCGAACGCCTTGGGCGAGTTTTTGCTTCGCTCATTGCCGAGGTTCCATCCGAGTTTGAGGTCGTGACCAGCGGCGAGATTGGTGCGTATGACACCCGAATTATTACCCTGAGCGCATTGAAAGGGCTTTTGTCGGTGCTATCAGATGAAAATGTGAGCCTTGTCAATGCTCCGTCAATTGCCAAGAATCTCGGAATCACGGTTCGGGAAGCGGCGACTCCCACCACAACTCATCACGACTACGTCAATCTGATCACGTTGCGCGCAGGCGCACGAAATGTTTCGGCCACGCTGTCGGGGAGACGCCGTGAAGCCCGGATCGTCACTGTCGACGACCACCTCACGGATATACCGCCATCGGAACATATTTTGGTTGTCAAGAACGACGACCGTCCCGGCGCAATTGGCAGGGTGGCAACCGCACTTGGTAACGCCAACATCAATATTTCGAATATGGATGTTGGCAAGACCGAACAACCGGGCAGTGCTCTAATGCTGATCGCCACATCGAGTGCTGTCCCGGAAGATCTTGTGGTCGAACTTCGAACGATTCCAGGAATTGCCAGTGTTGCCACAATTCGAGGATGAGATAAAAAGCGTCATCGGGGTTGTCGCTGAGACTTAGCGGTGACACTCTTAGTAAGTGCTTCAAGTCCAAGGTTTATCGGTCGAAGTCGGTGGTCGACTCGTTGTAGAGAACGCGTCGTTCACCGTCATGCCTCGAGATAAGGCCGGGTTGGTTGGCCGAAACGGAGCCGGCAAGACGAGTTTGTTCAAGGTGCTCGGTGGGGCAATTGAACCCCATGCCGGCAAAGTGTTACGCAAAGGTGGCTTTGGCTATCTTCCCCAGGATCCAAAGATTCCTGGAGTTCGCGAAACACGCACGGCAATTGCTCACGTTCTCAGTGGGAGAAATATTGACGACGACCTAGTTCGGATCGAGAAATTGCGGCTGGCGATGGAAGAGGCACCAACGGGTGCAAATATTGCCAAGTTCAGTCGCGCCGAGGATGAATTCACGCTGAAGGGAGGATATGCCGCCGAGAGCGAGGCGCGTTCGATTTCTGCCGGACTGGGATTGAACGCCGACCGAATGGATTTGGTCATCAGTGTTTTGTCGGGCGGCGAGCGGCGCCGAGTAGAACTTGCGCGAATTCTGTTCGCGGGTAGCGACACATTGTTATTGGACGAGCCCACGAATCATTTAGACATCGACGCCAAGATGTGGCTACTCAATTTTTTGCGTGATTACCGGGGGGCCTTGCTCGTTATCAGTCACGACCTCGAGCTGTTGGACGAAGCAATTACGCGCGTCTTGCATCTGGATAGACCGCATGAAGAATCCGTCGGCGAAATTATCGAGTACCGGGGCACATACAGCCAATATCTCACTTCGCGGGCATCCGATGAAGCCCGCCTGCTGAAAAAGGCTGCATTGCAGACCAAGGAGATCGCGCGCTTGCAGCATGTGGTCGATCGATTCGGAGCCAAGGCGAGCAAGGCCGCGATGGCTCACAGCATCGAGAAGCGAATTGCCAGGATTGAAGATGTCCGCGTGGTGGCATCCGAAGGGGATCGGAAACTCAAGGTGCGCTTTCCCGATCCCCCGCCGGCCGGCATAACCGTGCTCACCGCATCGGGTTTGCGCAAAACCTACGGTGGTCCGGACATTTTTCATGACGTGAGTTTTGACCTGGGTCGCGGTGAGAGATTGCTCGTGCTCGGTTTGAACGGTGCCGGCAAAACGTCGTTGCTACGGATTCTCGCGGGTGAAGTACGAGCCGACAACGGCGATTTCGAGTTTGGTCACCAGGTGAGTTGCGGTTACTACGCCCAGGAGCATGACAACTTGGATCCGGAGGCTTCCCTCATCGATCACATGCGCCGGTCTGCCCCTGTCGGGTTGGGTCTCACGGAAACTCAGTTGCGTGGAATGCTCGGGATGTTCGGCCTTTCGGGAACCAAGGTGTTTCAAGAATCGGCGACACTATCGGGCGGTGAAAAAACGAAACTTGCGCTGGCGATGTTGATGATCGGACGCAACAATTTGTTATTGCTAGACGAACCGACCAATAATCTTGATCCCCCATCGCGCCAGGCCGTCGCCGATGCGTTGGCAAATTGGAAGGGGGCGATCGTGCTGGTTAGTCACGACACCGAATTCGTCGAGCAACTCGCCCCAACCAAGGTTTTACTTATGCCCGACGGCCAGGTCGATTATTTCAGTGCCGAATGGCTAGAGATCGTCAACCTGGCGTAAGTTTTTCGTACTGCTTCGGTAGCTACGACTTGCACAGCGTTTCATCGGCGGGAACCGTGCGATTGATCAGGTAGGCATCGACGGCATCGACCACGCATCCATTCGCCCCGTATCCCGTGTGTTGCTGGGCGTCGACGATGATCAGGACCCCCTGTTCGAGAGCCTTGGCCATTTTGCGAGTCGCCTCAAGCGGAGTGGCCGGGTCTCCCGTGGTGCCGATAACAACGATTGGTCCCGCACCGGCTCCCGTGACTCTGACCTTTGGGAACTGCTTTACCGGCCAATTGGTGCATACATAACCATATGCAAAATTTGCGCCAAGTCGCGGCGCTGCCTCGGTGAAACTCGCGACATTGGCATCAATGTCCTCGACGGATGATTCACCTGGATCATCCAAACATGAAATGGCCACGAACGCCTCGAGCTCGTTTCCGTATGTACCGTCGGGCTTTCGCTGGTAATAGTTGTCGTACAACGAAAGCAATCCCGAGCCGTCGCCGTTTTGGGCTAAGGCGAGCGCATTTTCAAGTTGCGGCCAAAACGAGTCGCTATACATGGCCTGGGCGATCGCGGTGAACATGACGCCTTGCGTAACCGGAGTCCGATCGGCTCTGACCACAAGAGGCGACTCGTCAATCGACTGCAATAGATTGTCGAGCGCGTCTGCTGGAGCGCCATCGTTGTAAAACTCGCACGCAGGAGTCTTTGCACAGTCGGCAAGAAATGCGCTGAGTTGCTGTTCGAAGCCGGTTGCCTGTGAGATACCTTCTTCGAGTGCCGTTGAGTGTGGGTCTACCGCCCCATCGAGCACGGCCGCCCGGACGGTGTTGGGAAACAGCGTGGCCCAAGTAGCACCCAGCTCGGAGCCATAGGAAAAGCCAAAGTATGAAATTCTGTCCTCGCCCAGCGCCTCTCGGATCGAGTTCATGTCCGTGGCGCTGGCCCGCGTTGAGATGTACGGGAGTATTGAACCGGATTCTTCCTCACACTTTTTGTCGAAGGCGGCTCCGGCGTCGATGAGGGCCTGCTTTTCCTCGGGAGTATCCGGCGGAGAGTCGAGACCAAAATACTCATCGTATTGATCCACACAATCGACGGCTGGGGTCGAGTCTCCGGTTCCGCGCGGATCCCATGCGATGATGTCAAAATACTGGAGAAGCGTTGAACTGAAATAAAACTGAGCATCCTCGGCGAGCGAGCTTCCACCAAAGCCAGGTCCGCCGGGGTTTACAAGGAGCGATCCAATCCGCAGCTTCGTATCGCTCGCCGCACGTCGCTTGACAAACAAGACGAACGATCCCTGATCGGGGTCTTCGTAGTCGAATGGGACTTCGATAAAGCCGCAGGTGACATTGGACGGCGCCGCAGCACTTTCGCAGGTCTTCCATTCAATTGGCTGAGGCACATATTCGGTTGGAACGGTGTCGGGGCTAGCAAAGGTTGTCGACGGGCCGGAGTCACCTGTTGACGAACCACACGCGGCAAGCAGAACTGCACAACAAATGACCGCTGCGCAACGTATCTGAAGTTTTGACCAGCGTTGCAAGTGGCGCACCGATTTAGCATACGAGATGGCATAGTCGAACGCATATGGCTTTAGCCTGACGACATGAGAATGAATCCTCATGGACTGATGCCCGGCGATAAATCAGCCATTGAGGGAACGACCGTTAGCAAGTCCTCGCTTCGTCGTGTCGGTCGGTTTGCCAGACCGTATTCCTCAGCAATCACGGGCTTTCTGACGTCGATTGTGGTTTCTGCGCTGTTGGCATTGGTGCCGCCCTTGATGTTTCGGGCGATTGTTGATCGAGCGATTCCGAACGGCGACAAACAGTTGATCATCGTGCTCACCAGCATTCTGGTGGTTGCGGCACTGATGGATGCGCTGTTGCAAGTTGTACAGCGTTGGTATTCGGCCAGAATCGGAGAGGGCCTCATTTTTGACCTGCGAGCGGCATTGTTCGACAAGGTGCAGAGCATGCCGATCGCATTTTTCACTCGCACCCAAACCGGAGCCCTCATCAGTCGCCTAAACAACGACGTCATTGGTGCGCAAACTGCGGTCACCGGAACGCTTGGCAGTGTCGTATCGAATGTGATCGTTCTGGTTACCACGCTGATCGCAATGTTGGCCCTCGAATGGCGCCTTACGTTGCTGTCCTTGGTGGTTTTACCGATCTTCGTCATTCCTGCCAGGCGTGTAGGAGTTCGTCTGCAGTCGATCGCACGCGAACAAATGGGCCTGAATGCGGAGATGAATACTCAAATGACCGAACGACTGAGTGTCTCTGGGGCCATGTTGGTAAAGCTGTTTGGTCGTCACGATCGTGAAGTGCGTAACTTCAGCGATCGTGCCGCTCGTGTTCGCGACATTGGCATCACTTCGGCGATGTATGGTCGTGTGTTTTTTGTGGCACTTGGATTGGTGGGGGCTCTAGGGGCGGTTGCGATTTACGGGATAGGTGCATTCATGGTTGTGTCTGGGAATATTACGGTCGGCACATTGGTGGCGATGGCTGCGTATGTACAGCGCGTCTATCAACCGCTCACGGGTCTTACCAACGCTCGACTTGATGTAATGACAGCTCTGGTCAGTTTTGAACGCGTATTTGAAGTCTTGGATGCACCGGTCTCCATTGCCGACCGACCCGGCGCAATCGATCTGGTCAATGCCCGCGGCGAAGTGACCTTCGATCGAGTTTCATTTCGATTTCCACCCGGTTCTTCGGTGTCGATCGCCTCGCTTGAACTTGCGGGTGTGATGCAGGGAACCGATCCCGATGTGGACGCGCTCAATGATGTTTCATTTTCTGTCGCTGCAGGTGAGACCGTTGCTCTAGTCGGCGCAAGCGGTGCCGGAAAGACAACCGTAGCGATGCTGATTGCCCGACTTTACGATGTCACCGCCGGTGCGGTCCGGCTCGATGGTCAAGATGTCCGTGACATCACCGCCGAGTCGTTGCACACCGTGATTGGTGTTGTTTCGCAGGATCCGCACATGTTTCACGAAACAATTCGTTCAAATTTGGAGTACGCCAAGGCGGATGCCTCCGACGAAGAGTTGGAGGCGGCATGTCGAGCTGCTCACATTCACGACATCATTGCAGCCCTACCCGACGGCTACCAGACGGTGGTCGGTGAGCGTGGCTACAGACTCTCAGGAGGAGAAAAACAACGACTGGCGATTGCCCGTCTATTGCTGAAGAACCCGGCCGTAATGATTCTCGACGAGGCGACAAGCCATCTCGACAACGAAGGAGAAGTTCTGGTTCAGCAAGCACTGGAAGCCGCGATGCGCGACCGTACCGCAATTGTCATTGCGCATCGACTGTCTACGATTCGAGATGCCGATCGAATCATTGTGTTGAATGATGGCTCTGTCGCGGAACAAGGAACACATGAGGAACTTATGAATCTCGACAGGATGTATGCATCACAGGTGCGAGCGGGCGGAATCTTCACTCCGGTTGGTCCATAGTGCAGCAGAGCTCGCTTAGTTTTGACGCGGATCCCCAGCCGATAGCCGAACCAACACTGTCGGTGAGTCAATTCATCGATGTCGTCAACGGCGTGCTTCGACAATCCTTTGGTGCGGGGTTATGGATTCAGGGTGAGATTGAAGGTTTCAATGGACGTGGAAAGCACATCTATTTCAATTTGGTGGAACGTAGTGCCGAAAGCAAAGCAGCGCTGAGCATCTCGATTTGGCAGGGCAACATGGCACGCCTGCGACCGTTGTTGGCTCAGCATCGCCTTGAACTCGCTGACGGCATCAAGGTGCGTATTTTCGGCACTCCGGATGTTTATCCGCAACGAGGAAGTTTCGGTTTCAAAGTCAGCAATATCGACCCTCGATTCACCCTCGGTGACCTGGCCGGTCAACGAGATGAGGTGGTTCGGATTCTCAAGGAACAGGGTTTATATGAAGCCAATCGGAGTCTGGCCGTGCCGCTCGTTCCTCTCCGCGTGGGGCTCATTACGAGTGTTGGCAGTGCCGCCCATGCCGACGTGCTGCACGAGTTTGAAAACTCTGGATTCGGATTTCAGGTGTCTGTTTATGATGTTCGCGTCCAGGGCCAAGAAGCAACGCCAACCGTAATTACAGCATTACGCGAAGCGGGCCAGCGCGACGACCTCGATGTGATCATGATTGTTCGCGGTGGTGGATCGCGTACCGATCTTCTGGCCTTCGATACCTATGAAATTGCCTCTGCGATCGCCCAATGTCGACTACCGGTATTCACAGGGATTGGTCACGAGATTGATATCAGTGTGGCCGATGAGGTAGCCAACAGATCATTTAAAACTCCGACCGCCTGTGCCTCGGAAATCGGTGTAATGGTGCACAAATTTGTAGATGCCATCGAAGAAAATTGGCGAGAAATCGCGGTTGCTTCCACGACTCAACTCCATGGCGCGGAACGCAGATTAAATGAACGAGCAGGACAGGTAAAGAATCGAATCGTGGACGCTTTGCAACGAGCAGCCACTTCGTTGAGCATTGCCGATGATCGCATTCGACGTCGACCTTTTGATGTGTTGGTTTCCGCTTCCCGATACATCGACGCGAAGGCTGACCGATTGCGCGTATTGGATCCGGTGAACACGATGGCACGCGGCTGGAGCGTCACTCGAACGACGGGCGGCCAAACTGTCCGAAACAGCAACCAAATTTCGATCGGCGACGTGCTTGTAACATCGTTTGCCGATGGGTCGGCAACCAGCACCGTCAATAGCGTGAGCGTTCAGTCGGGAGAGACACCGTCGGGCAAAGTGCAGAAAAAGGTCAAGAAAGCAGGAATGAGATGACCACTGGAGAACAAATTGGTTACGCCGAAGCATTGGCCGAGCTGGAGAACATTCTAAACGAGCTTGAGGGCGATGATGTTGATGTCGACACCCTGGCCCAGCATGTGCAGCGTGCATCATTATTGATCGAGCTATGTCGCGAGCGCATCGGAAGCGCACGATTGCGAATCGAAGAAGTCGTCGCCCAGCTTGACGCAGACTAAGTCTGTTGCCGTGGTTGTCGCCCCCGCCTTCATCGGCCAGATTGCGGATCGTGTCGACGGTCGACTGCGAAGTGTTCTGGAGGACGAAACCAAGAGATGGTCGGATGTTGATCCAGATCTTGCGCAACCATTACAGGAGCTGAGCCGATTA
>JBKJXI010000008.1:0-3855 GCA_046716325.1 Ilumatobacteraceae bacterium
GCTGGCGTCGGTGATTTGATTAATCCACTTCTGGTTGTTGCCCATCACGCCCGCCATATTCTCACCGAGCGCTCTGGCACATGCGCCGGTCAGCGTGGCGATATCGACGATGGCATCGGGCTTTTGCTCGACGGCCAACGACAGTCCGTCGGCGAGGACCAGGCGACCCTCGGCGTCGGTGTTGTGAATTTCAACAGTCTTGCCATTGCGAATGGTGATCACGTCACCCATGGCCAACGCACTACCTGACGGCAAGTTGTCGGTACACATCATGTAACCAGTCACCTGGTTGGTGCACCCAAGCGCCTTGAGGGTGGACATCGTCGCCAGCACCGCGGCAGCACCGCTCATGTCGGCTTTCATCATCGCGTGCGAAGGATCCGATGGCTTGAGGCTGATGCCGCCCGAGTCGTACATCACTCCTTTGCCGACCAACACCAAGTGTGGCTTGGAAGATTTCTTGACACCTTTGCGGGCAACCGGCTTATACGTAAGTCGGACCATCCGTGGTGGCTCGACGCTTCCGCGGTTGACGCCGATCATGCCACCACATCCCATTGCCAATAATTGATCCTTGTTGAACACCTCGACCTTGAGCCCAGTTTCGGATCCAATTTTCACGGCACGATCGGCGATCATGGTTGCGGTGAGATACGCGGGTGGCATATTTGCCAAGTCGCGCGCCATGCACGTGGCATTTGCAATCACTTGACCGCGCGTGATTCCGAAGTTCAGCGCCGTTGTCGAACCCGCTGGACCAACGAGAGTGACCGATGCAAGTTTTGATTGACTCTTGTCCACCGTTTTGAGTGCGCTGTAACGATGCGTGGCAAGCGTGAAGCCTTCGACCACCGCTTGCGCAGCCGTCTTGCGATCGAGTCGGCCCACCGAAGCAAGCGTCGTGGCAATCGACTCGAATGATTCGCATACGCGCGCCAGCGAAGCAGCCGATTGTCGCAATGCATCGGTCGATATTTTTATGCTCGCGCCAATGCCGATTGCAATCGTGACAGCACCCTTCTCACCCGCAATGACATGGGTCTGACCAACCTTGCCGTCGAAGCCAAGTGAGGCAAGCGTCTTGCGAGACAGCGAGAGTTCCTTCGGCACTGCGCCATCGGTGCTCACGGGTATTGCAACAACTTGAGCCGATGATGGAATTTGAGTGGCGGTGGCAAATGTAATGGTCATGGCATTTTTCCTTTGTTGTCGTTTCGAGGTATTGCTATTTCACATTCTTCACGGGCAATGATTCGCCTTCGTTCCAGCGAGCCATTGTCCACAGTAAATCCGATAGGCGGTTGAGGTATGGTCCAACACGCGACGGCGACGGCGCGGCCAGCAGTGCGTGACGCTCGGCACGGCGCACCACCGTGCGACCGAGATCCAAAAGCGCCGACACACGATTTTCACCGGGCACGACGAACTCCGTCGGTGGGGTAAAGCGCTCATCAAATGAGTCGATCAGCGTCTCCAATTTGTTCACCATTTCATCCGTGACAAGTGATTCCCCCGGTGCAAGTTTGTTGCGGTTGTCCGTCTGTGTTGCCAGTTCGGCCATTAGTACATATAAGTCCTTCATCAGCGATGTGAGCTTGGAATCGATCTCGCTACCTTTGCCCGCCTCGGCCCTGGCCATTCCCAACACTGCTTGGGCCTCATCTACCGAACC
Source organism: Ilumatobacteraceae bacterium (assembly GCA_046716325.1). Classification (GTDB taxonomy): domain Bacteria; phylum Actinomycetota; class Acidimicrobiia; order Acidimicrobiales; family Ilumatobacteraceae; genus UBA3006. Next base: position 1,673 of record JBKJXI010000008.1, read on the forward strand.
ACATGCAACCGGCAAATCGCTATATTTTGCGACCCGACCGCCATACAACAATCCGGTTGTGCCGTCATCCCCCGTGCGGGTGTAAATCTTCTTGCGAGCCATCGGAGTTAGACGCTAGTTGCCAATCATGTGTCACGTACAGCTACACGACCTACCCGGAGTTGATGGAGTTCCCTATCCAGCCTTGAGAAACAGTTCGTAGCGAAACTCAATTGCTTCTGCATGAGGTAGCACCGGTGCACCCTCAAGTGAATTGATTGCAATCTTCATCCTGCCCAAACTCGGCCCTAACTTCCGAGTTTCAATTTCAATCGTTTTCGGGTTGATAGCCCACAAGTGCGCGTCTAGGGCTCTGTGTATGGATGCCGATAGAAGTAGACCATTCCTTGGGTCATCACTGCCACCCTTTTCGACTGGAATTACATGGGCTCCATCGAGCATTTCCACGACCGACAGCCCTGACAGGACACACTTACTTCCGTAGCGTTTCAAGCTTTCGAATTTGAATCGAGAACTTCTCTCACGTCGCATCACCTGTGTCAAAGTTTGTGGACGGGCGACTCTCGGCAGAAAGAGCTCTTGTCGATCTGGCTCAACAATATAGACAGACGAAGCCAACTCAGAAAACTCAAGTAGGAATAGTCGTGAGGCGTCATCGCTATCAGAGACCCATGCGCGCTTGACCTGCCGAAATCTGCCTTTTTGAACTATCACAAAGATTGGCAGCCCAAGCTGTTGAGCAGTTTTGACCGAGTCGATTTCGCTTTGATCGTGACCAACACGACCAGTTGTCGGGTAGTGATAGATGATTCCATCTTCATCTAGGTCGTCGGCGTAGTGGCGTCCAGTGTGAAGAACGGATACGGCCACTCCAGTCGGCGCGATTAAACGTGTTCTCGACATGTCCGAATATATTCCGGCTTGGCCAGCGTAGATTTTCATGCTTCGTAGAAGCTCTGGCGGCAAGTCGGGCCATTGTGGATGTTGTTGTAAATCTGCCCATAGCGATTCACGTAGGAAAAATTCCTCATCCCGGGAAATTGCAGAGTTCGCCACTCGCTGCACAGCATATAGGAGCCGATTTCACGGTTCGAGCGCCAATGTGTGTCGCCCAAAGCGAGTTTCAATATAGAAAATGGCGACACATTTCTGCGTCGCCACATTCTCCTTTGGTGGTGTACACAGTGCCGAAGCCCTGCGCCGAACTCGTCACTCTGAAGTGTACCAAAACTGTCAAGTACGGAGATCTAATTGCTGACTTGACTCTTTTCCCAGGCGCGAGCAAGCGCCGCATATCGTCCACCAGCCACAAGTAGTTCGGCGTGAGTTCCATATTCGGCGATGCGCGCCGCATCGATGACCGCAATGTGATCGGCGCGCTGGACTGTGGAAAGTCGATGAGCAACGACGATCACGGTTCGACCGATCATCAATCGCTCCAGAGCCAACTCAACTTCTGCTTCCGTGCCTGGGTCGAGATTTGAGGTTGCTTCGTCCAACACCAACACGGCCGGATCCACGAGCGCAGCTCGGGCAAGTGCGACAAGTTGTCGTTCTCCGGCGGATAGTCGACTACCGCGCTCACGCACCTCGGTTTCGAGACCGTCGGGGAATTGGGCGAAGTGTTCGGTGGCGCCGATTGCCGCTATTGCGGCATCGATTTCGGCTTCGGTGGCGGTCGCTCTTGCAATGCGTAAATTGTCACGAATGGTTCCATTAAAGAGGAATCCCTCTTGCGGAACTACGACGATGCGCTCTCGCAGCGAAGTCATCGTCGCCATTTTTAGGTCGACTCCGCCGAAGGTGACACTTCCATGCTGGGGGTCGTACAGGCGGGCCATCAACTTTGCCAAGGTTGATTTTCCGGCGCCGGTCGGTCCAACGAGCGCCAGTTTCTCGCCGACACTTACGGTGATCGATACGTCGTCGAGTGCGGGAGATTCGGAACCCGGATAGCTGAATGTGAGATTGGCGACATTCAATTGTCCAATAGGTGGAAGTTCTACGGCACCAGGTCGTTCATCGACCTCGGGCTTGGAATCAAGAATCCCAAATAACTTGTTGAGCGCGGCACCCGCCGACTGCACCGTGTTGTACAACTGTGAAAGTTGTTGAACCGGATCAAACAGGCTGGAAAGCAGCAGTACGAATGCAACTACGGTGCCAAGTGTGACGGTTCCGCG
>JBKJXI010000009.1:0-45931 GCA_046716325.1 Ilumatobacteraceae bacterium
GTAACTCACGGAAAGCACCGGAGCGATCCGAGTCATCAAAAATACGCCTGCGGTGACCATTGTTGCAGCATGGATTAATGCCGATACCGGCGTCGGACCCTCCATTGCATCGGGCAGCCAGAAATACAGTGGCAATTGGGCACTCTTGCCACAGGCACCGAGGAACAACAACAAGGCAATGGAAGTTGCGGTTACCGGTGCCAGACTCCCGGCGTGCGCGGCTTCGTTAATTCCGGAGTAGGACAATGTTCCAAGAGTGCTGAAGGCGAGAAACATCGCGATCATCACCCCTACATCTCCAACCCGATTGACGATGAATGCTTTCTTACCGGCGACCGCCGCGCTATTTCGGGCGTGCCAAAACGCGATGAGCAGGTACGAGCAAGCACCCACTCCCTCCCAACCCAGGAAAGTGACGAGCAAATTTTCGCCAAGCACCAACATCAGCATCGAAAATATGAACAGGTTGAGATAGAGAAAGAATTTGGAGAAATTCGTGTCGCCGTGCATGTATCCGATGGCATAAAAATGAATGAGCGAACCGATTCCGGTGACAAACAGTGCCATCGTGATGCTCAGCGGATCGGCGACGATCGCCATGTCTACGCTTAATGAACCAACTGGAATCCACGAGAACAAGTTGACGACATGGTCACGTTTGCCCGCGGGTTTTGTCAACAGGTCGGCAAAGACCCCGACTACGACAGCGAAGGACACCGTCGGCATCAACGCTGCCAGCCATCCCGATCGTGGATCGCCCATGCGACGTCCGAATAGCAACAACAGCACGGCACCAAGAAGTGGAAAGGCGGGCACGAGCCAGATCAAATCAACCATGTTGTCGTGCTTAACCCTTCAGGACCGCAAGATCATCGGCATTCGCACCCGTGCGCCTGCGCATGATCGCCACAATGATGCTCAGCCCAACGACCACTTCCGCGGCGGCGACAACTAGGACAAAAAATACAATGGTCTGCCCGCTGATGTCGTTGAGTTGTCGACCGAGCGTGACAAATGTCAGATTCACGGCGTTGAGCATCAATTCGATACACATAAACATCACCAACGGATTGCGTCGAACGAGAACTCCAAATGTGCCGATGACGAAAAGCACAGCAGACAGCAACAAATACCACATTGGCGTCGGCTCAACGACTACAGCAATCACGATGGCCGGCCACTGACTGGACGTGTATCGGTTGGGCGGCGCCTGGAGAGCAATACCGTGCCGACGACCGCCACCACCAACAACACCGAGGTCACTTCGAAGGCCACGACATAGTCGGCAAACACAGAGCGAGCTAATTGCACGATGTTGGCGTCGGCCGAATCCGTCGTTGCGCTGTTTATACCGGTCCCGCGTGTAACTACCGCGTCTGTTCCATCGACAATTGCCGCGACCAAAACGCCTAGCAAGCCCAGACCAACAACTACCGCAAGTCCTCGTTGTCCCGTAAGTGGGTCTGTACGAAGGTCCTCGGCCCGATCAACGCCTAGCAACATGACAACGAAGAGGAACAGCACCACGATGGCACCGGCATACACGATCACCTGCACCGCGGCAAGAAATTCTGCGTGCTGGGACACGAAGAGTACGGCGATTCCAAACAGTGTGAGCACCAGGCTCAACGCGGCGTGCACTGGATTGCCGCGTACCACCACACCTATCGCACCAACTATCACCATGATTGCGGCGCAGACAAATACGAAGAATTCCACTAGTCCTCGCTGCTTTCCGGCGACCGGACTCCGTAGCCCAATTCGGCGCCCCAGGCAACTACACCATTAAAGGCAGCGTCACCGCTCGACGCTGTGGCTCGCATCCATCCTGAAGTATTCAGATCTTCGCCGGGTCGCCAATCTTCCCATAGCAGTTGCTGTGGTTTACCTTCATCATCGACTAGCAGTTCATCTCGGGTATAGATCGCATCTTGGCGATTTGTAAATGAAAACTCAAATAGTTTGGTTTCGGTGATGGCTTCGGTTGGGCATGCCTCGACACACAGATCACAATGGATGCAACGCAAATAGTTGATCTCGTAAATCCAGCCGAATCGCTCCCCCGGTGAGGTGGGATTTTCAGGGTCGTTGTCGGCGCCCCGCACATGAATGCACTTGGCTGGACACACTGCGGCGCAAAGTTCGCAGCCGATGCACTTTTCCATTCCGTCCTCGTAGCGGTTGAGCACATGACGGCCGTGGAGCCGTTCGGGTTTAGGAATCTTGGCGTCCATTTCCATGGCGCGCTTACTGGCTACTCCATCGCGTGACTTTCTCTGGCTACGGCGAAGTACCCTCCCACCCGAGTATTGCGTGGTGACCTGGTTTTTTGCGCCGCGCTGGCGCATTGTGACGAGAAATCCCCCTAAGTAGCCCATTAGAACATTGACCCCTCTAACTGGCGGTGACGTGCGCTCACACGAAATGCAATCTGCAGTAATCCATAGGCGAGTGTCAAAACAACCACGGACACCAAAGTAACCGCGATGATGTTCCACCCTTGATCCCGTCCAACTCGTTGTGCGGCAAGCAACATGAACCAACCGAGAGCGGCGGGAATGAGCACTTTCCAGCCGAAATCCATGAGCTGGTCGTAACGGAATCGAGGCAGGGTGGCCCGTAACCACACGTATATATAGAGGAATATCAGCACCTTGGCAAATAGCCAAATCGAGCCCTCAACAGAATTGGGAATGAGCGGAATATCCAGCACGGTGCTGCCGATGGAAACTGGTTGAGGGCCACCAAAGAAGATCGTGACAATCAGTGCCGACATGGTCACGGTGTTCATGAACTCGGCGAGATAAAAGAGCGCAAACCGAATTGACGAATACTCGGTGTTGAAACCGCCGACAAGCTCCTGTTCGGCCTCAACGAGATCAAATGGTGGCCGATTGAGTTCTGCGGTTGCCGCAACGAAAAAAATGAGGAACGGTATGAGACCGGTGACGATCACATTCCAGCGACCGATCGTCGACTGGGCTGCGACAATTCCGTTTGTGGAAAGTGTTCCCGACACCAGCAATACCGAGGCGAGCGACAACCCGAGGGCGGCCTCGTAACTCACCATTTGAGCCGAGGCGCGTACGGACCCGAGGAGCGGATACTTAGATCCACTCGACCATCCTGCCAGCATGATTCCGTACACGGCAATGGACGAAATGACTAGCGCAAACAGCACGCCAATCGGAGGATCTGCAAGTTGTACTCGAGTTTCGTGGCCAAACCAGGTGACTATGCCCGAGTTGCCGTTGCGAAAATCACCCCCAAGTGGAATGATCGCAAATGCAAGAAACGCGGGAACGAACGCCAGGAATGGTGCGAGCTTGAACACGAAGCGGTCCGAACGCTCTGGGATTAGGTCTTCCTTGAAGAACAGCTTGATTCCGTCGGCGAGTGTTTGCAAAATACCGAATGGACCGGCCTTGTTTGGTCCGATGCGGTTCTGCATGCCGGAAATCACTTTGCGCTCGAACCATACCATCAACATGGTGGCGACGAGACCTGTGACAAACACGACTACAACTTTCAATACCACGATCGTCAGAGGCATCCAGAGAACATCACCATTGACGAGTGGATCAATCGCAAATATGGCGTCCACTAGATGTGCTCGATTCGAACGTCACAAACATCACTGGATAGGTCGATCAATTCGCGAACATCCGCTCCCGGTTGGTTGAATGGAATCCAAGCGGTACCAACCATTACATCGGACGACTCATGCAGGGCCACCACCAGCGTCGCTCGATCGGACGTCACTTTGACCTCGACACCACTTTGAACACCGATTCGTGCTCGATCGAGTGGATGCACATAAACGCCTGCGGCGCCCGCAAGCGGAGCAAGCGAAGGGCTCTTGGCTGTTCCTTGGGCGCCGTCGTACAACTTGCGACTAACTATCAAGCGATGCTTGAACGAATTGTGGTCGGCGACGGTTGAGTCAGACCTTGCCAGATTGACCGGATGAGGGTGATTCATGAGTACGCCTTCGTGTCGGATTTTCTTGTCATCGCGTGCCGGTGCGAAGGCCGGTACATTGTCGACCATCAGTCGATGAATGTCGGAGTAGCTCGATATTCCAAGATCTTTGCCCACCGCAATAGCCAGTTCGACGGCAATCATCCAGTCGGGTCGAGAAGTACCTGCCGGGGTAATTTTTTGGGCCAAGGTGCTTAGCCGTCCCTCGAGGTTGGTTGTCGTGCCGATCTTTTCCCCGTAGGCGGCCGCTGGTAGTACGACATCGGCTGCGGAACTCGATGCGGTGAGAAAGGTATCGACTGCGATTATTCCGCGGGCGCCAGCGATGCCTCGTCGAGCCAAGTCGGCATCGGGAACATCGGCGAGCGGATCTGCGCCGAGCAAGATGAGGCACTCAATCTTGCCCGCCGCGGCGGCGGCCAAAATGTCTGCCGTGTCACCAGCACCCGACCTCGGAGTGAGCCCGGCAGCAGTTGCCCCGCGGACGTTTCCACGACGAAGTGTCGGCAGGACACGCCCATGAGGCGCGAGATGGAGAACCTCGGCTAGCGCGCTGAGAACAAACTCGGGGGACTCAGCAAGGTTTGCCCGCCCGACGATCACCACAACATCCCCACGACCCAGTTGCTCGGAAATCTCCTCGCTAGACCCGGCCTGTCGAATGGCGGCGGCGAGTTTGCCACCTTCCGACTGAAAGCTGCGCCAGGCATAGGGCGTCAGTCCCGTCCCGTGCGCGGTGAACTCGATGATTCTGGCGGTGCGCTTTTCTGCGGCGTGGCGAACACGCAAATACAACACCGGAAGCTCTTCCTTTAGGTCTGGAGCCAACAAGATGATGGTCGGAACACGATTGATGTCGTCGATGGTCGCCTGCGGAAGGGCAAAAATTTCGACCGGCAGCCCATCGGCGAGTTGGCAGTCACGTTGATTGACATTGAGGGCATCGGCCAGCATGGCCCAGGCGTACGCATCCTCGTTCGTGCCCCGGGCACCGCCAACAATCGCTACCGACTCCGGACCGACAGCAATGGCGGTTCGCAGCATTCGAGCCGCAACATCCAACGCCACGGCCCACGATGTTTCAACTAGTCCGCTGTCACCCTTAACAAACGGTGTTGTGAGCCGCTCGAAACTATTCACCGCTTCAAAATTGAAGCGTCCCTTGTCGCATAGCCACCCCCAGTTCACGGTGTCGATGTCGACGCCCTGATATCGCACCAACTCGTCGCGACTACTTTGGACAACAGTTCGGCAGCCAACTGAACACGTGGTGCAGGTGCTCTCTTCTTGATCCAAATCCCAAGGACGGGCCTTGAACCGATACGGCTGCGCGGTGAGAGCCCCGACGGGACAAATCTGCACGGTGTTGCCTGAAAAATAGGAACTGAATGGTTGATCGGGAAACGTGAGCACCTGGGTGTTGCTGCCACGGTTGACAAACGTGATCAGTGGATCGCCAGCCACTTCATCGGCGAACCGTGTACAACGGTCACACAAGATGCAGCGCTCTCGATCCAGACTCACCAAGTTGCTGATTGGAATCGGTTTTTCAAAGTGGCGCTTCTCTTCGACAAATCGACTTTCCCCGGGACCGTGACTGAATGCCTGATCTTGCAATGGGCATTCACCCCCCTTGTCGCACACCGGACAGTCCAGCGGGTGGTTGGCCAATAGCAACTCCAGGACTCCCTCTTGAGCTCTCTTGACCCCTTCTGTAGTTGTTCTCACGACTTGACCCTCGGCGACCGGTGTCATGCACGAAACCACCAACATTGGTCCGCGGGAACCTTCAATTTCGACAAAGCATTGGCGACACATGCCCACCGGTGTCATTCGTGGGTGGTAGCAAAATGATGGGACAAAAGTTCCGGCGTCCTGACAGGCGTCGATGACGAGTTGACCAGGAGCCGCCACATGCGACTTTCCGTCAATCGTGATTGACAGTGATTTCTTAGACATGGGCGCGAATTCCTTCGGGGCGAAGGACGTCGTCGACCCCGTCGATCGGTCGACCGTAGGCGATGTAGTGATCAAATTCGTGGCGAAATCGTCGAACGGCGGATGCAATCGGCGAAACTGCCGATGGTCCGAGCGGACAAATTGTGGTTTGGAGGGGTGGCCACGCAATACCGGGACTGATGCTTTCGCTGATCTCAAAAAGCAGATCAATGTCTTCGGGCCGACCCTGACCATCCAGAATTCGACGCAAAACTTGCTCGAGCCACGTGGTTCCCTCCCGACAGGGTGTGCACTTTCCACACGACTCGCGAGCGAAAAATCTCACAATCCGCCAACACGCGGAAACCATGTCGGTGGTCTGATCCATTGCCACGATGGCCCCCGAGCCAAGCATTGAACCGGCTTTGTCAACCGTTGGTTTGTCAAGAGCCAAATCAAGATGTTCGTCGAAGAACCACATCGCCGAAGCTCCTCCCGGAATGAAAGCCTTGACGGTGCCCCCGTTGCGCACTCCGCCGCAATACTCGGGTGCTTCGAACAGCATCCGAAACGTCGTCACACCGTTAGGAACTTCAAATACGCCCGGTCGATTGACATGGCCCGACACTGAAAACATCCGCATTCCGGTCGAGGTCGGCGCGCCAATACTTCGAAATGATCCGCCGCCGTCGTTGATAATGGCGGGCAGGTTTGCCAGCGTCTCAACATTGTTGACAATGGTGGGTTGCATATACAACCCCTTCACAGCGGGGAAAAACGGAGGCTTCAACCTTGGCATCCCACGCTCACCTTCCAAGCTTTCGATGAGGGCGGTCTCTTCGCCGACGATGTAAGCGCCGGCCCCCCAGGTGAGGGTGATGTCAAGTGAAAATTGCGAACCGCAAACATTGCGACCCACCATGTTGTTGGCGTATGCGACATTGAGTGCCTCGGCCAATCGCTCTTGAGCCAGGGCCATTTCGCCGCGAACATATAAAAAGGCGTGGGCCGCATTGACGGCAAAACTTGCCAACATCATTCCCTCGATGAGTTGGTGCGGATCGAGCTCCATCAGCAGTCGATCCTTGTAGGTGCCAGGTTCGCTCTCGTCGCCATTGACCACCAGATATCGCGGGTGAACATCGGGAGGTAGAAACCCCCATTTTGTTGCGGCCAGAAACCCGGCACCTCCTCGACCTTGGATCTCGGCCGCCTTGACCTCGTCTTGAACTTGTTCGGGGGTCATCGAAGTCAGTGCTTTACGCAGGGCTACATAACCTCCGGTGCGGACATATCCCTCATATGTGTAGCCGTCCGCGATCTCGAAGCGACCGGTGATCAGGCGCGGTCCGGTTGGAACCTGTCCCGGCGTCGAGAACCGGCTGCTCACTGGCGGCTACCTCTCATCGACGATCGCCTGTGCTTCGATTCCATTGTTCGACCACGAATCTTGGGTTTGCTGACGAACGCGAGAAAGTGTTCCAAACGGTGGAATCTCGTCTGCGTTCCGACCATTTCGCAAATCGTCCAGCAGCTGATCAAAGTTTGTCGGCGTGACCTTATAGCGATAGCGGTAATTCACCTGAATGGCAGGAGCTTCCGTGCACGCCGCAATGCACTCGACATCCTCGAGCGTGAACATTCCATCTTCCGTGGTTCCGCCGGCCTTGATTCCGAGCCGGTTTTCGGCATGGTGCAAGAGATTCCACGAGCCGACCAAATGACACGAGATGTTGGTGCAGATATTGATGCAGTATTTGCCGATCGGCTCGAACTTGAACATTTCATAGAAACTGGCGGTTCCGTATACATCCGCTGCGGTAACTCCAAGCAATTCACCGATGTGAATCATCGCCTCGTTGCTGACATGTCCGTCCTGTTCCTGCGCTAAATGCAGCAGCGGAATCATCGCCGACTTGGGACGAGGAAATCGAGCCATGATCTCTTTGGCGAGGGTTACATTGGCATCGCTCAGGCGGCTCATCGATCGACTTCTCCCAGCACGGGATCGACCGACGAAATGACCGCCACGGCGTCGGCCACCAGACCTCCACGCATCATGTGCGGCAAGGTTTGGAGATTTACGAACGAAGGCGCGCGTACATGCATGCGATACGGCGTCGCGGAACCATCGCTAGCGATGTAACAGCCAATCTCGCCACGAGGACTCTCGATCGCCAAATACACCTCGCCTTCCGGCACTTTGAAACCCTCGGTAAAGATCTTGAAGTGGTGAATGAGAGCCTCCATAGACTCGTCAATTCGTGCTCGTGGCGGCGGGGTGACTTTTTTATTTTGAACGCGAAAGTCGCCGCTTGGCATTCGATCAAGAATTTGGCGCACGATCTTTATCGACTCGCGAATTTCGGCAAGGCGAATAGCGTAGCGATCGTAGCAATCGCCAAAACTTCCGACGATGACATCAAAGTCAAGTTCGTCGTAGTGAAGATAGGGCATATCGCGGCGCAGATCCCATGACACGCCGGTGCTTCGCAAAATGGGGCCAGTCGCACTCAGTGCCACCGCCTCCTGTTGAGTAATGACGCCGACTCCCTGTAAGCGTTCGCGCCAAATCGGTTGATCCGTCATCAAAATGTCGTATTCGGCCAATCGCGCCGGCAGCATCTCAAGAATCGCAAGTACATCATCGCGCCAACCTGCGGGAAGATCGGCCGCTACCCCGCCCGGACGGATGAAGTTGTGGTTCATCCGCAGGCCTGTGACTTTCTGGAAGAACCGCAAGACCTCTTCGCGTTCGCGCCACCCATAGAGCATCATTGAAATTGCCCCGATGTCCATTCCGTTTGTGGCCATGAACAACAGGTGACTACTCATTCGATTCAGTTCCGACAGCAGCATCCGCATCCACACCGCGCGTTCGGGAATATCGCCGTCGATGCCAAGCAGTTTCTCGGTAGCCATGGAGAAAACGAGTTCGTTACTGAGCGGCGAGACGTAGTCCATACGGGTCACATTCGTGCCGCCCTGCATGAAGGTAAGTGATTCGCCCGTCTTTTCCATGCCTGTGTGTAGATAGCCAACGATTGGTTTGCAGCGCAATACGGTCTCGCCCTGAAGCTCGAGCATCAGGCGCAAGACGCCGTGTGTGCTCGGGTGCTGGGGACCCATGTTGATGATCATGGTCTGGTCTTCGGCAACCTCAGTAGCAACCTCGGACAGCAGCGCCGCTTCGGCTTCGCTCATTCGCAGCACTGCACCAACCTCGCGCAGGACCTCCTTAGCCGAAAGCAACTTACGAGGTTGCAGTTCTTGACGACCCTCGTAGGTGTCGGCTGCAAAAACATCATCGACATCGGTCATGAGGCGGCACCCTTGAACTGAACCGGAATCTGACCTGCCGCGTAGTCCTTGCGCAGCGGATGACCATCCCAATCTTCCGGCATCAGAATTCGCGTGAGGTCCGGATGATTATTGAACTTGACTCCGAACATGTCGAAGACTTCGCGCTCCATGGCCTCGGTGCCGGGATAAATCTCGAACAGCGAGTCGATGCTCGCATCGTTCTCACTCACCTGCACTCGCAACCGCAATCTCTTGTGGTGTTGCATCGACAGCAAATTGACAACAACCTCGAAACGCTCCGCGGGGATGTCGGCCGGCAGATTTCGACCCGGATGGACTAGAAAATCAACGGCCGTGAGGTCCACGCACATTTCGAATCCGTCGAGAGCGATTCTCTTGACTGTTTCGATGTACCGATCCTTGGCGACAAACAGCACACGCTGTCCGTTGCTCTCAACTAGAGGCGACCCGTATGACTCAGAGGAAGTCATTAACTACTTCGATCCAAGGATTACAGGGGTAATGCTTCCTGCCGGAATTTCTTGCACATGGACACCGGCACCGGCACCACTATCCGACCGGCGTCGCATGATTTCTCCGCTTTCGACGAGTTGGTGCAGGGTTTCGATGGCGTGAATCAGCGTCTCTGGAGTTGGAGGACAGCCCGGCGCGTACACATCGACGGGGACAATCTGATCGACTCCCTGGACGATCGCATAGTTGTTGAACATGCCACCGCTGCTGGCGCAAACTCCCATTGAGATCACCCATTTTGGTTCCATCATTTGGTCATACACCTGCCGCAATACCGGCGCCATTTTCTGGCTCACCCGGCCTGCCACGATCATGATGTCGGCCTGCCTTGGCGAAGCGCGAAACACTTCCATTCCAAATCGGGCGAGATCGTAGTGCGCCGTACCGGTCGCCATCATTTCGATCGCGCAACAGGCCAACCCAAACGTGACGCCCCAACTAGAGCGAGACCTGGACCACTTCACCACATCTTCGATCCGACCGGTGAGAAAGTTGCTCTCCAGTCCGCTGAGTCCCTCATCGAGAACATTTCGAACGGTGCCCATTATTTCGACACTTCGTTAGTACGGCCATCTAGTCCGACAACGCGCACCGCATATTCCGGCTTTGGCATGGCGAGCGAAATCTCATTGCCGCTACCTTGTACTAGGCGTGCCGCTCGATGAATCGGTCCCCAATCCAATGCCCCCCGAGCGATCGCATACACAAACGCGGCGAAGAAAACGAAACTGAATGCGACCATTTCAAAGAACGCGAACGAACCAAGTTCCTGGCGACTAACCGCATAGGGATAGGCGAAGATGATCTCAATGTCGAACATGATGAACAGCATTGCCACGATGTAAAAACTCACCGGAAATCGCTCTGGTGCTTCGCGACTCGGAACAATGCCGCATTCGTACGGCGCGGACTTAGCGCTATTGGGACGCCTGGGGGCCAGCAACTTGGAGGCCATCGAACTAAGTAGTCCGAATATGGCCGCAAGTAGCACTAATACCACGACTGGTAGGTATTGACCCACAATTCAGCCTTGCGTTAGCGCGCGCTCGGATGCAAGGTTGACCCGCGAGGCAAGATCGCGGCGATGCAGTACCCAGCACAGCAAGAAAAATATGAGTCCAGACCCGAAAGTGATCAGCATCGCCGGTTGTCGCTTGGCGCCTAGATCACGCAACATGTAGACGTATCGATGAGGTTTCGCTGTATCGATCACAGGTCGGGCAGGAGCCCTACCCGGTTCGGCTCTTTGGGCGATGAGGGGTGCAACTTCGACTATTGCATAGTGGGGTTTGTGAAAGAAGGCGAAGAAATCAAGTGAGTCATTGATCTTTGGCCAGCGTTCGCCGCCGCGATCGTAAACCGCAACGGACTCAAATTCGCCGGCGAGAAACTCTTTGGCTTCGACTAGCAGGATCTCATCGGACGAGGCGACGGCTTGCCCCCGTTGCGGATCTGCCTCGTCAAGCAAGTTCCAACCGTCGCGTTGCAGCGCTTCGGACGCAACTGATGCATCCGATAGAGGTTCGCCGGTCATCGTGATGGCTGATTCCACAAGGCCCACATTGGCGAACTCTGACGTGTCGCGGATGATTGTGATCGGACTCGCGGGTTTCCAGGAAGGATCCGGACCTTTAAGTCCGATGCCATATGTCCACCAAACACTTCCCATGATCAACATCCAGCCAAAAAAACCAGCCACCATAATGAGGACTCCGAGTCGAGCCCCCACATTCGTCCCGATAACTAGATACGGACCTCCAACGAATACAACGACGGCTATGGCTATGACAACGATGCCGCGAATCTCTGGTTGCCAAGAGATTGCCAGGAGCGCCGAATGCATCTAAAGCCCCCGCACATAATCAACAATTGCCTGGATCTGTTCGTTGGTGAGCATCGCCCCAAATGCCGGCATCCGACCGCTGCCCTGCCCTTGCTCGCCGTATCGCTTCCCCAGTTCACTTCCGTCTTGAATGAAAGCAATCATGTCCGATTGTTGCGGAAACTGGCGAACACTCGAGCCGCCCGTGAGGTTCGGCCCCAATGCTCCGCCTCCGCTTATTTGCGGATCGCCATACGACCAACCCTTTGTGTGGCAGCGCGCACATGAAAAACTGCCGCTGCCGAGATCAAGATTGAATAGGGCTTCACCTACCGATGAATAGGTTCCATTTGCAACTAACCGCTCGGCTTCTGTTTGAATTGCGTCCTGCTGGGCCAGTGGTAGGTGGCCGCCTTCGCATAAGCGCGGGTCATCGTCCAGTTTGGCGCAATTTTCCCGCGGAATCTGAACACTTTGCACATACTCGATCAACGTCTGAACTTGTTGCTCGTTCAGTGGTCCGCCGCCGGCGAGTCCCCACGCAGACATCGGCGAAAAGGGTCGACCGTAGTCAAGAATGAATCGCACCTCTGACTCGCTGTAACGATAGAAAAGCGTATTTAGGGCCGGCGCCTTCCAATTGACTGGCTTGACCTCGTTGGTATTTGAGTCGGTAATTGCGTAGGAAGCGACACCACCTAGACCATTCATTCCGCCGTGGCATCCGGCGCAGTTGTAGCCACCCTCCGAAGTCGGTTCAAACAGGCCACGACCCCAGTTTTCGAATCGATGCTGAAAGTAAACGGTTGCACCGGCTTCGCGATTTGGTTCGAGAATCCAGTACAACGGCAGGGCAATTGTGATCACGGCGAGAAACGCGATGCCGATCAACTGCGTGCGCTCGATCTTTTTGCCTTCGAGGATGTCGTCGTCGTAATAGAGTTTGCGATTTGCGGCTAGGACAATCTCTGAACCGAGTTCGGCCCGGCCGCGGCGAACATTACTCACCAAATAGAAGAGCCAACCCAGCACCGAAACGACAAGTATGAACCACGCAACGCTCGTTGTAGTATCGGCAAACACCATCAGTGCCCGCCTTTATCGTTCACACAGTGCGGCCCCTCGGCTTCTTGACCGGTGGTGTTGGTTCCAATCGCCGGACCGATGTACACCACGCTTGTGTCGATAACAAGGACATCATTGGCCAATGAGACGCCGAACCTGTCCATTCCCCGCGGCGCCGGGCCACCCTTTTTCTCGCCGACCCTGTTGTACTGCGAACCATGGCAAGGACACTCAAACCATTGTGAACTTTGACAGGTGGGTACCCGGCAACCGAGGTGCGGGCACTTTTGATACAAGGCGACGAGCCCAGCTTCCATGCCCACCAATACCGGGGGCTGCTGTCCATAGGTGACCTTGGCCTTTGGCAATGCCTCCGATGGATACTCGGTCACCCATGATCGGGCCTGCGGCACGTAGAGAAATCCCTTGTTGGCTCGGATCTCACCGATCACATCTTCGATCTTTCCAACCGTAATTTTAGATCCGAAACCACCCGACGCTCCGCGCCAGAGAAAGGCAAGAACGGCGGCGCCAAAACCCCCGAGGCTCGCGCTCATCAATGTGACCGTCGCGCGGTTGAAAAATTGGCGACGCGTTACTCCCAGTGCTTCGACATCGGGAGGCGTCCACGGGACGACACTTGGCAACCGCTGCGGGACGACGGCCACACTACGAGCGGCTACCGCGGCACGTTCTATGTCGCGACCGGTGGCTTCCGACTCTCCAAATTCGCTTCGATCCCGGCGGCGGGTTTCACGCGAAAGTAAACCAACTCCGCGTGTTTCTGTTCGACGAGAGGCGGTAACGACAATGCCCAAGCCAAGCACGACGATCGCGGCGACGGCACTTACGATGATGACGGTGGTAGAAGTTTCCATAATTGGTCCGAGTTAGAGGTCAAAAAAGATTCCGTCACGCCATGGGAACGTGAAGTTGAAGCCTGGTCCGCGAAAGAAGGACCCGATGATCACCAATATTGCCCAGAACATCAAAAAGACGGTGAACATACTGGTAATGAACTTGCGATCTTCCGGCTTGATTGACGGGTTTCGATCAACAAACGGAGCGAGCATTAAACCGATGATGCCGACACCTGGAATTGTCACTCCTGCAATCATTGGATGAAACATGGTCAGCAATTCTTGAAGACCGAGGAAGTACCACGGCGCCTTTGACGGATTCGGCGTCTGGTTGAAGTTGGCCGCCTGTAGCAGCGGCGCATTGACAAACCAAGAAAAAATAAACAGGAACGCCGTGCACGCCAGGGAGGCAACAAATTCAATCGCCAATAGATGTGGCCATGTATGAACCTTGTCGATTGGAACGGCTTTGACATCTTGAATTGACCCGGACTTGACCACCGTGAGCAAGCGCTGTGTGTGACCGCCGGGTCCAGTCCCTAGGGGACCAGGCGTTTGCGGATCCATACGAACCACCGTTGTCGGGCGGTCGGCCACGGCTACTCCTCCGGCCGATCCACCCGCGTTCGCGGCCTTGCTTCGATCCAGTAAGTGTTGTGGAATCCTTGGATCGGTGGTGGACGCCTCGCTTGGTGTCTCGCCACTTGGAGCGGATGCCTTTTCGCGCGCCGCCTGAGCGCGCTTGAGCAGATGTTCCGGGATCTCAGTCATCAGAGTGGCCCTGAGATTCCGCCGTCCTTGCGGACCCGCCAGAAGTGAATCGCAAGAAAGATCACGGTAATGAATGGAAACAACAACACATGTAGGACGTACCACCGTAGGAGCGTTTCGGCGCCAATCTCAGTACCGCCAAGCAAGACGAATCGCACCTGCGAACCAATCACCGGCGAATATCCGATCATGTTTGTGCCGACGGTAACGGCCCACAAGGCTAACTGATCCCACGGCAGCAGATATCCGGTAAATGAAAGCATCAATGTAAGAACAAGCAGAATCACACCAACTACCCAGTTGAATTCTCGGGGTGCCTTATATGCACCGTGATAAAACACGCGCGCCATGTGCAGGAATACGCTAATCACCATTAAGTGGGCGCCCCATCGATGCATGTTGCGTACCATGAGACCGAAAGTCACCGAGGTCTGTAACGACTGAATGTCTTCCCAGGCGTTTGTCGCGGTGGGTCGATAAAAGAACATCAGGAAGATGCCGGTGACTGTCAGAAGAATAAAGAGAAAGAAACTAAGTCCTCCGAGACACAGCGTGTAGCTGACTTTCACAGCATGGCGCTTCACCTTCACCGGATGTAGGTGATACAGCACCGAATTCATGATCACATACGAGCGGTTTCGCGGAGAGTCGGTATATCCCTTGCGAAATATCGAACCGGGACGCATGATCGAGTTCCATGCTTGGCTCGACTGCATCGACTTGCCGAGCTTTGCGGCGCGTTCCTTTAGCGTAAGGCGAGGTACTTCGT
The DNA here is from genome assembly GCA_046716325.1 of Ilumatobacteraceae bacterium. Lineage (GTDB taxonomy): Bacteria > Actinomycetota > Acidimicrobiia > Acidimicrobiales > Ilumatobacteraceae > UBA3006. The sequence goes on from JBKJXI010000009.1 coordinate 15,044, forward strand.
CGACGATGCGGGCCATGATTCGTTCTCCTTAGAAGCGCAGTCCGTAGGCATAGCCGTGGTTATCGGTGCGTAAGTGTAAATCGCCCGTCACCCCCGGGTCGCCAAGTTTGCCGAGAATGATGACGCCAGTTGGACAGCGGTCGACACAAAGCGCACAGCGAGTGCAAACGTCGTCATCGATGATAAAGAGAACTTTGTCCGAGGGATCCAGACCCGGCATTTCGGTTCCCTCTGCTTCGGCGATCGCACTTGGTGTCACCATGTGGATGCACTTCCACGGGCAGATGTCAACACAGCCCTCACACATGATGCATTCGCTTTGATCGATGTGTATGAATTGCTTGGGTTTCACCGCCTTGGAGAGGTAGGCGTTGTCGACTTCGACGAGTTCATACTCGGATGACCACTCCGGCATCGGTGGATTTGCGTCGGTTTTCGTCATGGCCGTTAGGTCGTCTTTACCAGAGGACGACCGTATGTTGAGGTCTCGATTTCTTTTGGCTTGACCGCTCCGCGCTTTTGCCACCACGAAAAGAGATAGATCATTGCCCCAATGTTGACCGCGTGGATTCCGACCACAACGATGTCCCGAATCGCTTCGTAACTGATGGTGAATGGGAATGGCCCATTGAGAGCCTTTGGTTTCAAAATGCCAAATGGACCCAACACGATTTTGTCCCGCCGCCAACCGAGATCTTTATCGGCATGATCGATGAACTGATGCGGCACCACGCCAAATGCGAGAAATAACACAGCGAAGATAAACATCCCGCCGACCATCGCTTCACCCCATGTCACCTTTCGATCTATCGGCCGACGCTTGCCAATCGGCACGACAAGAAGAGCCAAACCGGCGGTAAGTAGGACAGAAAAAATGAACGATTGGTTCATTCCCGGCCACTTCAGAATGTCGATCGCCAGCATCGGTCGCAGGGGTACCTTTCTTCGTTAAATCCCTTATAACCCTAGTCCGAATGGGTGCGCTGTGGCGAAAGAACCGAGCATGTGCATTCGTGCAAACATGTGACGTTGCGCACGCAATTGGGATTGAAATGTCACCGCCGAACTCGTGCACCTAGTCGTGCATACGCAACCGTACTCATGCAACCTTGCTCATGCAACCTTGGTCACCCGCCTATCGTGTCTATTCTTATAGAAGTTCATTCAGCAAACGGCAATCGGTCCAATTCCAAAAAGGATTCTCGTGACAGAAATTCCAGAACACCTTCTAAAACGCGCCAAAGAGCGCCGAGAAGCATTGGGTGGTTCTGAATCTGCCCCAGCGTCGCAAGTTGCCGCGACACCGGAAGTCCCTGCTTCGGATGGGGGTATCCAACCCGCGCCAAGCGCAGTGGTTGCCAACAAGCCAACGACCCCCGCTGTTCCGGTTGTTGCTGCACCACCGCCCCCCGACCCGGCCTATGTCGTCGCAGCCAAATCTCGAAAGAAGATTCCATTTTGGGCGATGGCCACGCTCAGTTTGCTTCCGCTGTGGGCATTTGTTTATTTACTTGCGTTGCGACCTCAGGAGAAAACGGTAGAGGGTCCGTTGGCCGTTGGCGCCGGTTTATACAGCTCGTGCGCAGGCTGTCATGGAGCCGAAGGTCAAGGTGGCGCGGGCCGAGTGCTGAACCAAGGTGAAGTGTTGAAGACCTTTCCCAAGATCGAAGACATGCTTAACTTCGTTTACACCGGAAGCCAAGCATTCGCGACTCAAGGTCTTGCGATCTACGGAAATCCTGATCGAGACGGCGGGGCACACGCGCCGCTGTCATTCAACGGGAACCCGATGCCTCAACAAGGTCTAAGAGTCGGCGGTGGTCTCACCGACGCACAAATTCTTGCCGTGGTGTGCCACGAGCGCTACACAATCGGTGGCGCGGATCCAACAAGTACCGAATGGTCGAACGAATACGACAGCTGGTGTACACCAACTTCCGAGATTTATGCGGGACTAGTTGCTGGGACGACAAATTTCGACACTCTTGCCGAGACCTTCAAGGACCTACCTGATCCGCCTGCGGCAGTTGGAACGACTCCACGCCCTTCCGCAAGCCAGCGAACTTAGGACCGCCAACGAACCTAAGATCGTAAGGTACAACCGTACGCTGAGTGCGTGTCAGCGTCGCGACAATCAATCGAAACGGAAGTGCTCGTCATCGGTGGTGGGCCGGCGGGAGCGGCCGTTGGATATTGGCTGGCGAAATTGGGTCATCAACCGATAATCGTCGAACGCAAACATTTCCCACGAGAGAAGACATGTGGAGATGGGTTGACTCCGCGAGCCGTGAAACAGATCGATGACATGGGACTCGGTGATCAGCTGAAACAGTTTCATCGGTACGAAGGTCTACGCGCCACCGCACACGGCAGGGAACTTGAACTGCGCTGGCCGAGTCATCCGGTCTATCCGCAACATGGCTATGTGGTCCGACGAAGAGAGCTTGACTCGATGGTCGCCTTCAATGCCCAGAGTGTCGGAGCAACACTATTGCAGGGTCACGAGGCGATCTCACCGATAATCGAACAGGACAAGGTAGCTGGAGCGGTGGTCACCGATCATGATTCCAACGAGTCTCTTGAGATTCGCGCCGAATATATTGTGATCGCCGACGGCGCCAATAGCCGTTTTGGTCGTGCGCTTGGAACCTCGCGCACCAAAGCCTGGCCGTATGGCACCGCGATACGCACCTATTGGGAAAGCCCTCGCCATGCCGAGCCATGGATCGAGTCAGCCCTTGATGTCAAGGACCGAAATGGAAATTCGATGCCGGGATATGGATGGATTTTTCCGGTCGGCGACGGCACCATCAACATCGGGGTTGGACTTCTATCGACATTTAAGCAGTTTAAAAACGTCAACACTTCGCACCTCCTTACCAGCTATGCGCACATGATTGCCGACCGCTGGGGAATCGACCCCGATCGACCCCAGTGCAAGGCAACCAGCGGAAAAATACCGATGGGAGGTTCAGTCGGTCCCAAAGTCGGTCCGAATTTTCTCGTTGTCGGTGACGCCGCCGGAAGCGTCAACCCATTTAACGGCGAAGGAATCGACTACGCCTACGAGACCGCACGGATGGCGAGCGAAGTCTTGCACGATGCCCTCGTGAGCGGTGACTCTTCGGTCCTGTCGCGCTATCAGCAACTAATCGATGACGAATACGGTGATTACTTCAAGGTGGCTCGCCTCTTCGCCCGAGTCATCGGACGCCCGGTGCTGATGCGTGAACTTTCGCGGGTCGGTATTCACAGTCGAACCTTGATGGAGTGGGTATTGCGCATTATGGCCAATCTGCTCCGACCGGACGAGACTGGCCCGGCCGAGGCCGCATATAAAGCCGCGGCGGTCATTGTTCGACGGATGCCTAACGCGTAGGGATGTCCCAGCCGACACATCAAATCTTTGTCAAGATAATTAGTTAGTGCTACGTTCGGAATAGAACACAGTCTCATTCGTGCGAGAGGAACTCGGGATGACCGAAGAATCGAATACTGGCATCGTCAAGAACGTTTACCTTGACTTTGTCCTGTTGTTGCTTCGCGGCATACTCGGATTGATCTTCTTTGCCCAAGGTATGACCAAGTTGGGATGGTTCGGTGGCACCGACCCGCCGGGTCTAGGTGGATTAGAACAGTTCCTGCAGATCCTTGGATACGACTCGATCACTGCGTTGGCATGGCTTCTCACGTGCACAGAGATAATTGCCGGGGTCCTACTAATGGTCGGTCTTTTTGTGCCGTTCGCCTCGGCAGGAGTGATCGGAGTCTCGCTAAACGGAATGTTTGCCCTGAGCTGGTCTGGCGGTTTCATAAGCTACAACGGATGGCTCGGCTACGCCGTTGTCGCTTTGGCGGTCGCCTTCCTTGGTCCTGGTCGTTTCGCCCTTGACTCGATTTTTCTAATTCGGTCTCGTCCAGATCGAAGCCATTGGCTCGTTGGACCACGGGCGGCGCTGCTGGCGATCGTGCTCGGAGTCGCCGCCGGTGTCATTGTTTTGACGGTGTTCGGCCCGGGTTTCTTCAGCGAGCCAAATTTTCCAGAATATGGCTGATTTGGCGGCGACGGACTGAGCGGACTATTTAGTACACACCACTTCGGTGATTTCATCCGCTATCAGATCAAGAATTGACATGCTGTTATCCGGCGAGTACTGGGTGATGAACTCGCGCAGTGTTTTCGTTGCGGTATCACAGGTGCGCTTGGTCGGGGTTGCCAATTTGATTATCCAGTCGTTGGCCAATACACCGAGATTGCCCCCATCGAGCATGTCGACCACCGCCGGCAAATTCAAATGTGTCAGTGGTCGCCGAGAGTCAGCCGGCACCAGAGCAAACCAGACAATCGCTCCTCCCAAGGTATCGGCAAGCAGCACGCAACTCGACGCTGATACCAGGTCGCCGCAGCTGATCTCACCAGGAGTATTGGGAATGATCCGCATTGTGCGACCATCGTCGAGAATCGGCGATGCTTGACCGGTGGTTTTGGAGTTGATAACACCCCACCCCGCATCGGCCTGCAGATTTGATACGGATGCGATGAGATCAATCGAGTGTGTGTTGGGTACTCCGACTACATTCGACGAATCGTCGCTGACGAGCGACAAAATCACCAACAGACCAAAGCTGAGTGCGACAACGATTCCAATCGCGATCCATAATCGTGCCGACAACAACTGACGCATCAGCCGTTAGACAGTCATCGCGGCGACTGCCGCGGCGTTGGTGGCTTCGGACAGCTGAGTGAACACATCATCTGTGTGGCCGACTCCTACAAAGAGAGCTTCGTAAGCCCCAGGAGCCAGAGCAATTCCGTGATCCAACATCGAGTGAAAAAACCGTGCATACATCCGTTCATCTGTTTTCTTTGCTTCGTCAAAATTGGTCGGAACCGTGTGTCCGAAATACATTCCTACAAGTGTTCCCACTACCGGAAACTGCGCCGACATCCCGGCCGCGCCGCATGCCTCGCGCAACAATGCCGATAACGTGCGCGCACGCGCGGCAAGTTCCATGTAGGTATCGGGAGTGAGTTCGTTTAGCGCGGCTAATCCGGCCGCAGTGGCCAGCGGGTTACCGGCAAGCGTGCCGGCATGAAATACCTTGCCAATCGGGGTGAGGTTTTCCATCACCTCCGCCGATCCACCGACCGCGCCAATTGGCAATCCCCCGCCAATCACTTTGCCAAAGCAAGTGAGGTCGGGGCGGACATCATATTTTGCTTGCGCGCCACCCGTACCAATGCGAAATCCGGTGATCACCTCATCAAAAATGAGTACCGCCCCCGCCCGGTCACACGCCGCTCGCAATCCTTCGAGAAACCCATTAGCGGGAGCCACGACACCCATATTCGCCGCTATTGGTTCGACGATGACCGCGGCAACATCGTTTCCAATCTCGGGAACAACGTTGTACGGGACGACAAGCGTGTTGGCTACTGCTTCTTCGGGCACACCGGCGGTTCCCGGGATACCCAGAGTTGCCATCCCGCTACCGCCGGCAGCGAGCAATGCATCTGTGGCACCGTGAAAGTTTCCGGCAAATGTGACGATTCGTTTTCGTCCCGTTGCGCCGCGCGCGAGTCGTACCGCGGTGCTCGTGGCTTCGGTACCGCTATTCATTAGGCGCACTCGTTGGCAACTTGGCACGCGTTCTTGAATTGCTTCGGCGAGTTTCAACTCTCGCGGGGTTGGCGCGCCGTACGAAGTACCGTCCGCCACAGCGGCGCGTATTGCCGAGGTAATTGCCGGATGCGCATGTCCCAGGATGATCGCGCCATAGCTTTGCACGAGGTCGATGTATCTCCGACCTTCGACATCAAATACATATGGCCCGTTCCCGCGCGCCACGATGTATGGTTCACCGCCGACTGCCTTGAATGCTCGAATTGAACTATTGACCCCACCGGGTATTGCTCGAGTCGATCTCTGAAAGAATTCATGATTTGAAGCAATTCCGGATCCAACGCAAATTGTCGCCGAACAACCTGCGGACACACACTTCACTTCATCACATAACGGAATCGCCATGTGATTACTGATTCTGTTCGGCGAACCAGCGTGCAAAGTACGTAAGAATTATGTCGGCACCGGCACGCTTGACAGCGGTTAGTTGCTCGAGGGCCACGGCATCGTGATCGATCCAACCATTGGCCGCGGCGGCCCGAATCATTGCGTATTCTCCACTCACGTGATATGCGGCTACGGGAACGTTCACTCGAGCGCGGACCGCGGCGATGACATCTAGATAACTCATTGCCGGCTTGACCATCACAATGTCAGCGCCCTGTTCAATGTCGGCGTCAACTTCTCGCAGTGCTTCACGCGAGTTGCGCCAATCTTGCTGATATCCCCTGCGATTACCGCCATTTGTGATCCGCACATCTACTGCATCGCGAAATGGTCCGTAGAGCCCCGACGCATACTTCGCCGAATACGCCATGATCGCAACGTCGGCGAATCCCGCCCCATCCAGCGCACCCCGAATTGCGCCGACCTGCCCATCCATCATTCCGCTCGGAGCGACAATCGATGCTCCTGCTTGAGCCTGAGCCAGCGCGGCTCGACAATACACATCTAGGGTCGCATCGTTGTCGACATCTCCTTTTGCGTTGAGGATCCCACAGTGACCATGCGATGTGTACTCATCGACGCACAAGTCCGAAATGAGTGCAATTCGATCACCCAAATCGTCCGCTAATTCGCGCAGAGATACTTGCACGATGCCGTTGGGATCAAAGGCTCCCGATCCGATCTCATCCTTCGATGACGGAACCCCGAACAAGATAACGGCCGGAACACCAAGTTCGGCGAGTTCATGAACTTCCTTGCGCAACGACTCGCGTGTGTGTTGTAACACGCCAGGCAGCGAGGTAATCGGCTGGGGCACCGAAATTCCCTCGCGCACGAATAACGGCGCCACAAGGTCGTGCACGCTCAAGTTGACCTCGGCAATCAAGTTTCGAATCGCCGAACTCTGGCGCAGGCGACGAGGTCGATGGACTGGAAACGCCATACCAACAGGTTACGGCTAGCCGAAAGATTACGGGTAGAGCCGCGAAAATACTTCGCTAAGCGTGTCGACCACGCACCTAGGTGTTGGCTCGGTCGCCACTTCGGTAACGGAGATCCCGACCGACTGCGAAACCTTTGCCGTTGACTGTCCAACCGCGACCACAAATCGCGGAGTTCGGATACCGGCACTTTGCACCCACGAACGCGCTGCAGAACCCGACGCGAGTACTAACGCATGTGCTTTCATTGCCCGAGTCAAAATCTTAGGATCTGGACGCAACATTCGAGTTTGATACGCGGCAACTTCCGTAACGCTCCAACCGCGTGACCGCAGTGATGATCCAACGACTCCATCAACTACTTCTGCTTGGACCAGCAATACTCGCCCATGACCATTCGGAAATTCTGCGGCGAGCACTTCGCCGCGAGCAGACAATGGAATAAAATCTGCAATCGAACCCAATGCCCGATTAGTGGCTTCGCCGATTGCGGCAATCCGTGGTAGTCGCCCACTGCCATGAATTTCACTTGCAATTGCTGCGGCCCCGTTGACCGATGTCACCACTATCCACTCGAATGTCTCAAGTTCGGAAATTGCGAGACGCATTGCATCTCCGCCGTCGCTGGGAGTATAAATCTCAATCAAAGGCATCTGGATCGGCTCCGCCCGTTTTGCCAATAAAAGCTCTACCAGCGTGTTGGATTGGTGAGCCGGACGTGTGACGACGATTCGCTTGCCTGTCAGCGCATCGATGATCATGACATCGCGTTGCGGGATTTTCGCGCCAATTCAATCGCCAGTTGTATGGGATCGGCGGTGCCCGATAGTAGTTCGCGGAAAATCACCCATGGCGCAGCAACTTCCACTCCCGCTGCCAGAAACGTGGTCAGTGCATCCGTGCTATCGACGTACGCACCGACAGGCATACTGCACCCAGCACCGAGTTCTGCCAAAAAAGCGCGCTCAATTTCGACGGCTCGTCGGGTTAACGGGTGATCGACGAGACCGAGTAATTCACGCGTTGGCAAATCATCGGCGAGACACTCGACGGCGACACAACCCTGACCGATCATGGGCACCACAACATTAGGGTCCAGAATTTCCGCGATCTGCTCGGTCAAATCGAGCACTTGCAAAGCGGCCACCGCCATAACGATCGCGCCACCTTCTGGAATTTTCTTCAAGCGGGTTTGAATATTTCCTCGTAGATCGGCAAAATGCAGATCGGGTCGCAAAGTGCTCAATTGTTTACTTCGACGGACGGAACCCGTCGCCACTGTCGCCCCGTCAGCCAGATCATCTAGTCGAGATCCAACCAACGCATCGCGAGCATCGCGCCGCTCGCACCATGCTCCGACGATGAGACCCGGCGTCGATAGCGATGGCAAATCCTTGGCCGAGTGAACCGCGATATCGGCCTTTCCGTTAAGTACGGCGTGCTAAACCTCCTTGACGAATACGCCTTGTCCGCCGATGACGTGAAGGGGAACATCCGGAAGCTGGTCGCCAAGTGTTTCCACGAACACGAGTTCAACCTGTTCGCCGCCCGACAAAGTGGTTATCGCTTGGGCAACGATCTCTGACTGCGTTCGGGCCTGCGCACTCGATCGAGTGGCGAGACGAATCATGCGTTGATCAACTCATTCAATATCGAACAAGTCACGTAATGCAGCCGAGATTCGCTCACCTTGTGGAGTGCCGGCGCTGTCCTTCAGTTGCGTAAATGGCGAGTGAAGCAATTTGGCCACGATCGCCTTTGTCAACACCTCCACTTGTTCACGTTGCTCGGGGCTCAAATCGGACAGCCGCGTGGAAAAGCGGTCAACCTCGGCCTGCCGCAGCGTTTCGGATCGTTCATATAATTCAGCGATCAACGGTGCGGCTTGGCGAGCGATCAGATACTGGCCAAATCTTTCGACCTCATCGGCAATAATTTCGCGCACCTGTTGAACCTCTAACTTTCGCGCCTCGATGCCGGTCTGCGCCCAGTCGCGCAAGTTGTCCAGGTCTCGCAATGTCACTCCATCCAGCCCACCGACCGAGTGTTCGACATCGCGAGGCATCGCAATGTCAACGATGAGCAATGGTTGTCCAGATATTCGCGCCTCCGTGACCATTTGCTTAGAAATGATGATTTCTCCCGACCCGGTACAGGTGAGGACCACATCGGCCGATTTGAGCGCGTTTTGCAGGTCGCTGAAATCGCCAACAATTGCCCCGACTCGCTCGGCAAGTTTGGTCGCGCGTTCGGTACTCCGATTGAGCACCACAATGTCGGTTGCACCGGCACCGGCGAGTGCACTGGCAATACCGGCACCCATGTCGCCGGCCCCGACGACAAGCATTCGTCGACCGCTTAGTGAGCCAAGTGACTCCCGCGCCATCTCCACTGCCGCATACGAAATCGAAGCGGTTGATGAACTGATGGCTGTCTCGGTTCGCGCCCGTTTGCCGACTTCAACCGCATGTCGAAACAACAAATTGAGAGTGGTGCGAGCGGTTGCTTGCTCCCTGGCGCGTTCCCAGGCGAGTTTCACCTGTCCCAATATTTCGCCCTCGCCAATGACGACGGAATCGAGTCCGCATGCAACATCAAATAGGTGGGCAACGGCCGCCTCGTCATGGTGGCTATAGAAGTGGGGATGAAGTTCTTCGGCCGATAGTCCAGAAATCTCACAGAAAAAGTCCCGCACATCCGCATAGGCACCGTGAAACTTTTCGGCTACCAAATAGACCTCTGTGCGATTGCACGTCGAGAGCACAACGGTCTCGCGAACATTATCGCGCGATACCAAGCCGTGGAGGGCCTTGGGCAACTCCCCGTCCGCGATGCTTACTCGTTCGATTACATCAAGCGGGGCCGATCGATGGTTGACACCCATCACCACTATTGACACGCGGCTACCTCGCGACGATTTAGTTGCTCGTAATATCCCAATATTTGCAGTTCAACACCTAGATCCACACTTCGCACCGAAATATGATCGGGCACCGATAGCACGATCGATGCAAAATTTAGTATCGATCCAATACCAGCCACAACCAATAGGTCTGCCGCGACCTGCGCCGACTCAACTGGGGTCGCGATTACTCCGATGCTCACCGATAGGTCACGAACAATCGTGGCTAGCTCGCTCACATGCTGAACCCGGATCTCGCCGACAAGGTTGCCGACCTTTTTGTCATCGATATCGACGATGGCCGCAACTGAAAACCCTCGGGACGCAAATCCGCTGTAATTTGCCAGGGCGTTGCCAAGATTTCCGGCGCCAACCAAGACAACGTTCCAATCATTTAGTAGCCCAAGTTCTCGCTTTATTTGATACACGAGGTACTCAACTTCGTACCCCACTCCTCTTGTTCCATAGCTTCCGAGATACGAGAGATCCTTGCGCACCTTGGCGGCATTAACGCCCGCCAATGCGGCCAGTTGATCGCTCGACAATTGGTGCACATCTTGGGTAACAAGGCCATTGAGAATCTGCAGATATACGGGCAGTCGGGCTACGGCCGCATCAGGAATTGCTCGACGTAAATTGGCGACCACGACACAAGGGTAGGCGTTCGTGCATGATTTCACGAAGTCCATTCAACCTAAACAAGCGGGAACTAGCCTGCGTGGCGATGTCAGGGAATCTTGCCCTCCAGTTTTCCGCCAATGCCATCAATTGCGTCCTAGCCGGATCGGCCGGACTTGTGGCAAGTGCATTTGCCCTATCAACATTTGACCGCTGGTTGCGACAACGTCAACCCCACGAGTTGGCCTGGAGTATCGCTATGGCCCTCTTCTCGTTGGGCTCGTTTGCGTTGTGGTGGGCGGAAAGTACGGGCTGGACGATTGCAATATTCCGGCTCTTTTTTCTCTGCGGCGCGGTGCTCAATGTTGCATGGCTGTCACTGGGCACCGTGTATCTGTTGACCGGACGGACCGTTGGGGACATCGTTAGGACCTGGCTCATCGCCGCCACTGGTTTTGCCGTTGGCATAGTTTGGGTCTCTCCCGCCAAGGCTCAAGTGATGAGGTCGGAGTTTCCTGAGGGGCGGGAGATTTTCGGCGCGGCGCCGAGAATTCTGGCGGCGATTGGATCAGGTTTCCCCGCCGTGATCATCGTCGCCGGTGCCTTGTGGTCAACATGGACGGTGTTGGTTCGAAGAACCGATAGTCGCGCAGGCAGGTCCTACCGCGATGTGAAATCACCCGGCCGACTGGCTCTTGGCAACATCGTCGTCGCCGCCGGCACGCTCATTTTGTCGGCCAGCGGACTAATCGCCGGCCGCCTTGGGCAGGACCGCGCTTTTGCGATCACGTTGCTGATTGGCGTTTGTGCCCTGTTTGGCGGATTTCTAATTGCGAGCAATCCAGCGCGCGAGCGGTCAGTGCAACTGACGGCGCAGTACCTTGCCGGTAACGCCGACCGGTAAAGCGTCAACTATGAGCACCTTGGACGGACATTTATAGCGGGCAAGGTGTCGCTGGCAGAATTCAATAACGACGTCTTCGTCCAGGTGGAACCCCGAGACAGGGACGATGAACGCACGAACAGCCTCACCGGTATGCGGGTGATCCACTCCAACGACCGCTGCGGCGGAGATTTGCGGATGGCTATTCAATACCGTTTCGACTTCGGCCGGATAGACATTGAACCCCGAGACAATGATCAGGTCCTTCATCCGATCCACGAGAAACGCATAGCCCTGATCATCGATCACCGCGATATCACCGGTGCGCAACCAGCCATCTGATGTCAGGACCCGCGCAGTGGTCTCTGGATCATCCAGATACCCCATGAAAATGTTGTCACCGCGTACCCACAATTCTCCCGCATCGCCGCTCAGCGAGTCCTCACCGCTTTCATCCACCAGCCGAACCTCAACACCGGGGATAACTCGACCAACCGAACCCACTTTGAATTCGTGACCAACGGACATGGAGACAACGGGCGCTGCCTCGGTAAGTCCATACCCTTCGTAAATATTCAAGCCGAATCGCTCCTGAAAGAATCTGGTGACATTTTCTGGCATTTTCGCTGCGCCAGTTAGGGCGATGCGGATGCCGGCAAAAGAATCGGAAGCGAGTCCCGGTAGCTGGGCGAATGCAGACCAAATCTGCGGCGCGCCCGGCACCACAGTTATCTTGCGTTTGGCAAATGTTTCGAGTGCCGTAATGGGATCAAAGCGTTCGACCAACACGACGCTGGCTCCGATGAACAGTGTGAACCCGAGGACGACATTGAGTCCAAAGATGTGGAACAGCGGAAGTACTCCAAATACCACATCGTCCGAGGTCATCAGCCCGAAGGTGCCGAGTTGACTGACATTGGACATCAGATTTTGGTGCGACAACATTGCCGCTTTCGGAGCGCCCGCAGTGCCGCTGGTGAACATCAAGATGGCCAACTGGTGGGGATCGACCGACACGATTGGAATCGACGGACGAGAGAGGAGACTGCTGAACGTGTGGGCCCCTTCGATTTCGTGTCCGTCGGTAGCAATAATTATGTTGAGCAATGGAATCGCGGTTCGATCAATTTCGTGCCACGCTGACATCGCCGTCGGTTCAACGACAACCGCTCGAGCGCCAACGACTTGAAGTTCACGCTGAATCTCGAAGGCCGGACTAGCGGGGTTAAGCGGTACTACGACCGCGCCAAGACCAAGACACGCCAAGTAACTGACAACAAAGCACGGACTGTTGCCGCACAGCAGCGCGACGCGATCGTCCCTAACGATTCCAAGTTCGCTCAGGGCACCGCGAAGACGTCCAACCTGATCGTTCAAGTCTCCATACGAAGTGGTGTGCCCCCGACTCACTAAGGCATCGGCGGCCGGCGGGTGTCCATCGATGATTTGGGCGAAGTTCATAAATTCGACGGTCTTGCGTGCCGTCTAGCGCATAACCAACGAGAGCACCCCGGCGGTAAATATGGCAATAAGGAGCAACGCAATGGTAAGAGTGGTCGCCGGACGCATTGTGCAACTCTAATTCTTTCGGCCGATGTGCACGCTTGTCGCGCTTGGCTGCGAGGTCGCCGTGTCTGGAGCCAGTGCCACAAGGTCGCTCGGTCCGAGATGAAGTTCCAGTGCCGCCGAGCCGCGATCGACACAGATGGCGAGCATTCCATAGGAGTCGACAACTAGTGCAACTCCTCCGGCGACTTCCGAAAAACTGCCGACGACTGGAAACGACCGAACAACTCGTTCACCCGTGGCTAGGTGTGAAATCACAACTCGGATTTGCTTTCCCCATTCAGCAATGTCATCCAAACTGATATTTAACTGACAATTTCCATAGCGATCAACCCAGGTGACCTCGCCTTGCAATCCTTCATCGAGTTCGCGTGGCAACGGAACGACTCCCGGAAGCAAAAGCGACGGATCTATTTCGTCACCTAATTCGCTCATTGGAACACCGTTGCAGAGGTACGCCGCGGCTGGGGCAAAAATATCTCGTCCGGCAAATGTGTTACCTGGGGCAGCCAGCTGGTACTCCGGATTGTTGAGCACGACCGCCGTTTCGGCACCGCCCGCTAGAGCAATTGCTGCGGCTAACAAACCATTGTCGGGACCAACGAAAATCCCCGTGCCACCGGCTACCGAAATGGCTACCCCTCGCCGTGACGAACCCACGCCCGGGTCGACAATTGCGAGTACGACGCCTTGGGGCACATATGGTATACATCGGGCGAGAGCAAGCGAGCCTGCTCTTACATCAAACGGGGCAATCTCGTGCACCAAATCGATGACCCGAACATGCGGTGCGATATCTGCAATCACCGATTTAACGACACCGACAAATTCATCGCTTACACCAAAGTCGGATAGAAAGGAAATGTTGTCAAATCGCTGCGTCATCGTGATGTCACGATATTGCTCATTGGACGCTATTGCTGTTTGACCACTAGTGAACGCAGAAAAACGAATGGGCCGATGCCAACCCCCCGACGGCATCGGCCCAAACGGCGCACTCTTGCAAGCGCGACTCCCGGCTGGGGGGTTACCCCGCCCGGTGATCGTGACCCTTGACATACCCTATTCATCTTTTTGGCAACTCGGAAAATATCTCGAAACTTTCTGGGAAATATTTTTCCGGCCTAGGCACCCATTTCACGGCTTCGGCGAACCGCAGCAGATATTGCCGCCGCGATCGCCTGGCGGAACCCAGCCTGTTCCAGGGCCTCAATTGCGGCCCATGTTGTCCCGTTGGGCGAAGTCACACGCGCCCGCAATACGGCAGGCGTCTCGGGGCTTGCAGAAAGTAGCGCCGCGGAACCAACAAACAATTGTCTCACCAGTCCATCTGCAACTTCTGGAGCAAGACCTTGGCTCACTGCCTCAGAGATGAGGGCCTCGGCGAGCAAAAAGACATACGCGGGGCCAGAACCCGAAACTGCGGTGACCGCATCCAATTGAGACTCGGGCACGCGTACCACCGTCCCTACGGAACCCAAAATATCTTCGGCCCAAGCAATGTCGGACTCCAAACAATTCGCCGAAGATGAAATCGCGCAAGCACCCTTGCCGACCAGGGCCGGTGTGTTGGGCATAGCTCTAACTATCGCGACCGAGTTTCCGCTCGCCCCTTGCAGCGCAGAAATACTGATTCCGGCGACGATTGACACTATTCGCCGCGCCCCGGCCGCCACCGCGGACACACATGCCTCGATCGCCGCCGGGGGTTTCACGGCAATGACCGCCGACTCACATGACTCCGGCGTCTCGATCACCGCGATTTCTGGGAAGAGCCGCCGGAGCTCAGCCCGTCGATCGGCCGATATCTCTACCACCGTGATGATCGCCGGATCCCAACCGCTGTTAATGAGTCCACCAATGAGGGCCGATCCCATGTTTCCCCCGCCGACGAGAGTTACCGAAGAAACAGTCATGTCAGGAAGGTTACCGAGATGTGCCCGAGTCAATGAGTACATAGCTCATGTCACTTGACTGGAAAATCCAATCCTCAGCAGCGGTCGAAAACATTGCTCGACCGTCGCATAGAGAGTGCCAATGATTCGGTCGAGTTCAACTTCGGTGAGGCTAGCCAGAAACAATTCACCGCGCAGAAATATGGCGTCTTCGTCACCAATGGAGAATCGTGCGCCAACAAGCTTCTCGTTACGTCGCAACAGGGTTTCGTAGAGCAGTTCCACGTTTTCCTGTGGCGCAGGCATCACATATGTCTCGTATCGGAGCGAGCGTTGACCAAGTGTGAGCCACACTGTGGTGAATTCCTTTTCTTCGCCACGCATTCGGACATACCATCGAATTTCGTCACCGTCGCCGCGATCTATGGCGCCAATCGATTGATTGCCGCGACGAATTTGGTCAAGCCATCCGTCAATTTGTCGTTCCAAATCGTCGAGCGCCGACTCGTCAAAAAGGTCGCTCATTGACGCAAATATCAGTTACATGCGACTAGATCGCGAGCCAAGAGCTCGCTGTATACCCTGCGGACCCGCAGTGCCGCCGACTGCCACGAATATTGCTTGGCCCGCTCGGCAGCCGCGGTTCCCATCGACAGCGCCAATACTGGGTCACCCAGCAGCTGAGCCGTGTATCTGGCGAAGCCGATTGGATCGCGTTGGGGCACGAGAAATCCGGTGCGACCGTGATCAATTAATGAGAGGAGTCCACCGACCGAAGTTGCCACGACCGGCACTCCACACGCGGACGCCTCTAAAGCAACGAGTCCAAAGCTTTCGCTGCGGGACGGAACAAGGACGACATCGGCTGCTCGATAAAAGGTGGAAAGCAAATGATGCGGTTGGGGATCGTAAAAGTGAACTCTTCCACCCAGTCCACATTCGTCGATAATTTCCTGCACGCGTCGAAGTTCTGGTTCACCCTCCGCGCCGCTTGCACCTCCAACAACAGTAAGTTGAACATCTGAACGGTTGAGTTCACTAAGTGCACGAACCGCAATATCGAGTCCCTTCAGCGGTTGAATTCGCCCGACGAACAACAGCATCGGGCCATTGCCGAGCCCCAGCGCGCGACGAGCACCGCGACGATCACCCGGTGAGAAAAAGGCTCTCTCGACTCCCGGAGCAATTACCTCGATTGCACCCGGTGAATTTCCGTACAGCGATTCAAACTGAATTTTTTCTTCGCTGCAGCTCACACATATCGCATCGGTGCACCCGATGATTTCGAGTTCTGCTTTTTCCCGAATGAGCGATTCAGTGTCGCCGCCGAGACTTTTCACCCTGGCCAAAGTGTGAAAGGTCGTGATCAGCGGCAGGTTCAGCTCATGCTTGAGTTTGTGACCGGCAAGCCCGGACAGCCAATAATTGGCGTGAATCAAATCGGTTCCACCCGTACTCGCAATATGGCTGGCAACCCCCGCGGTGAATTCATCGACCACACCCAATAGATCGTCCTTTGGTTGATCGAACGCACCACAGGCAACATGCACGACTCGATGATTTGGTTCGACCTCAACGGTGGCAGGAAGACCGGCCTTCCATGCCCGCGTATAGGTCGTGCACTGCACGCCGGTGTTAGCCAACGCCGACACCAGTTCACGGACATAGACATTCATTCCGCCACCATCGCCAATGCCTGGCTGGGCAAGTGGCGAGGTGTGCATAGAGAGCACTGCAACACGCTGCATGGGAGATAAAACCTATCGGATTGGTCGGTTATTCCGCTTTGTCGGTCGCAGGGTCGCTGGTGAAACTCCGGTAAACGGTGAGCAAACTGTGTTTTTGTTCCGCGCTGAGTCGTTTGTCATTGGCAATTGCATCAGCAACTCCCGTTATAGAGGGCTCTTGCGGATCGAGGATTCCGGCTCGCTCGTAGAGAGTCCCAGCCGAAATCTGGAGGGCGCGGGCCAATTGCTGCAGAATCTCGGCGGATGGTTTACGCAGCCCTCGCTCAATTTGGGAGAGGTACGGATTCGACACACCAGCTATTTTTGCCAAATCACGTATCGACTTTTGTGCCACTTCGCGCTGCTGGCGAATGAAGTTGCCGACATCGGGTAATCGTCGCTCGCTCGTCATGTTGAAGTTATGTCAGTCGCCCAGAATTGATTCAACATCGGGTCCATTGTCCTTATAACGACGAACAAGCTCGACAGTCAACTCATCGATTTGGTCGAATAGTTGTCGTCGTTCGACCGATCGCTGATTTTCGAATTCCAGCAATGAGGCTACGATCTGTTTCACCGATTCGTCATCGAGGGTTCGAAGCGACCCAAACCCAATGTCTTCACACAGCCTTTCCAATTCGCGCACCAAGTGGTGATCGGGAGAAACATTGGTTTCGCGGGGCGGACGTGCCGAGCCGCCACCGTGTTCCTGACCAAAAATGCCAGCGAGATTGTTCGTCACACTTTCGGCAATCGGTGACTTATCCAAGCGACGACGAAGTTCGTCGTTGGCAATGTCAAGGCGCCCTTGGGCCACTCGACGAGCATACGAAACAGCATCTTCCTGGGCTTGCAACTCGTTGCGTTGCTGTCGAATTTCGACAAGCGAAAGCGTTGACAAATCGGATCTGCTCACGATTCGCCTCCCGATACGGGTGGCAAGACGGCGACTTCATCGCGGTCGGTCACTGGAGTTGCACCACTGACTTGCTCGCCATTCATCCAAACTCGACATGTTTCCAACACGGCGGCAAAGTCGGTACCGAATCGGGACACCGCGGCCGACAAAACTTCGTCTACCGTTGCTCCGGGAACGACATCATGGGCGGTGCCGGCGGCTTCCCTCGCCGAGGCGAACAATCGTAATTGGGCCACAAATACAGCGTACCTTTGCCACTACCCTGCCTTGGCGTGCCTTCGAATGTGAACGGTGTTGGCGACATCACCTCGCGACTGCTAGTGATTCGCCATGGCCAATCACTGTGGAACATCGAAGAACGATGGCAAGGTAGAGCCAACATTGATCTCAGCGAGGATGGAATCAAACAGGCCCGTGACGCGGCCAAGAATCTCGGCACCTTCGACTTAATCGTTGCCAGTAACTTGACCCGCGCGCTTCATACAGCACAGATAATTTCCGAATCTCTTGGAATTGGCCCGGTCGAGATCGACGAACGATTGCAGGAGTCCCATATTGGACCGTGGGAAGGATTGACACGGCATCAGATCGAATCGCGTTGGCCGGGGTATCTTGCGGGACGCAGAAAACCGGAAGGATTCGAGTCGGATCAGTCCATCGTGCAACGATTCAATGATGCCATCACCGATATTGCACATCGGTGTCCAAATGGAGATGCACTAGTGATAAGTCATAGTGGCGTGATTCGCACGATGCGCCATATTCTCGGTGTCAGCAACCCAAGACTTCCGAATCTCGGTGGTTGCTGGTTCTATGTTCATGACGACGGTCGCGTTAGCGCGGGTGACATCGTCACCGTGCTCCCAGATTTGCCCGGCGGTAACACGCTGTAAGGTGAGTGTTCGTGTTTGGCAGACGACTAGATGTCTCATTTGCTCCCCAAATTCGTCAAAACATAACCAATGTCACGCTGGCCCGAGTTGTTGCCAATGGCTGTTATCGATTTGCTCCTCCGTTTCTTGCGGTGATCGCCAAAGATTTCAATATTTCTCTATCTCAAATTGGAATTGCAATGTTCGTATCGGAGCTCTCCGGACTTGCTTCCCCATTCGCTGGGCGGTTCGTCGACCGGCTGCGACACCGCAATGCGATGTTGCTTGGTCTGGGTGGCACCGCCGTTGGTGTCACGATTGCTGCACTTTCGCCAAACCCTGTGTTCTTTGCCATCGGCATCACCTTCATGTGCACGACGAAATTGTTGTTCGACCTCGGACTTGGAGCATGGATCGCGGATCATGTTCCGTACGAGCGTCGAAGTCGTGTCGTTGGCTTTGCCGAGACCGCGTGGGCGCTGGGATTGCTGGTCGGAGTATCGGCCATGGGAATCGTTACTGCCCTCACAAGCTGGCGAGGCGGTTACGCCCTTGGCGCAATTGGCGCTGTCGTGATGATGCTCGTCATAGCAGTTCGAGTGAAATCCGAGCCGCGAACAACTCGCCTGTACGAGGTCAATCACTTTCGCCGTGTCAAGGGGCGTGGTTGGATCGTTGTCGGCACCTCGTTTTGCGTCATGGCGGGTAGCCAAAGCGTCTTTGTCACCTTCGGAGCCTGGCTGGGTGATGAATTCGGCTTCGGGCCCGCCGGAATCGCCGCCGTTGGTTTTGGGTTGGGCGCGGTCGAACTATTTGCGTCGCTCAATAGTGCCAAGAGGACTGACGCATGGGGCAAGGAACGCAGCATCGCCATCGGGTCGTTGCTGATGCTGCCCGCGGCCGTGTTGCTGACCGTCGGATCGACTCAATTGTTCGTCGGGCTCGCCGCACTGGCGATTTATTTGATGGGTTTTGAATTTGCCGTGGTGAGCATGCTGCCAATATCAACTCAACTGGTGAAAAACAGCCCAGGCACGGGAATGGGTTGGGTGCTTGGCAGCGGAACTCTTGGTCGGGCCTCGTTGTCGCTGGTGGCGACGGCTACTTATGTCGAATACGGAATTTCTGCGCCCGCGCTAATTGGCGGCGGGTTCGCCGTTGCCGCTTCGGTCTCGATCTTGTGGTTTCGTCGCCTCGGCGGAGTCAACCACATTGAATCGACGTCTTCCTAGCCTCGATATGCGTTGGTTATAGGTAAGCGACGATCTTTGCCGAATGCCTTGAGCGTCACGCGAACCCCAGGTGGCCCTTGACGTCGCTTGTACTCGTTCGTGTCCACGAGACGGGCGACCCGACGCACGAGATCCGCTTCATGACCTAGGGCGATAATCTCTGCCGCGGTGCGATCATCGTCGATGTATAGCTCCAGAATCGCATCGAGCACGTCGTAGGGTGGCAAACTTTGGTCGTCGCGTTGATCGGGACGGAGCTCTGCTGATGGAGGCTTGGCAATGATGGCCCTCGGAATGACTTCCGTGTTTGTCCGCAGATTGATGTGGTTACATAACTCGTAGACCGTCGATTTCAGGAGATCTTTGATCACGGCAAATCCGCCGACGGAGTCGCCATACAAGGTGAAGTATCCGACCGCCAGTTCACTTTTATTGCCCGTCGTTAACACCATCCAGCCAAACTTGTTGGACAGAGCCATCAATGTTGTACCCCGAATCCGGCTTTGCAGGTTTTCCTCGGTGAGATCGACCGGCTTATTGGCAAAGCTCGGCGCACACATCTCCAAATACGCCTGGAATGCCGGCTCAATGGAAATTGTCTGCAATTCGATGCCGAGATTTTTCGCCAATTGCGCCGCATCAGTGCGCGAACCCTCACTCGAATACCTTGATGGCATCGAAACGCCATGAACATGCTCGGCTCCAAGTGCTGCGGATGCCAACGCGGCAACCAATGCAGAATCCACTCCACCCGACAACCCGATCACGACATCGGAGAAGCCGTTTTTCTTCACATAATCACCTACGCCCGTGACCAGGGCACCATACAGCTCCTCAAGATCCGCACAGCGCGGCGAGATCGATGGAACAATGGACGGCGAACGTGTTTTGCGACTCGATGAAAGATCGATGAGGTCGGGGCGAGTATCTGGTCCACTTTTCGCAAGCTCGAGGTCAGTCACGAGTAGGTCGTCGACAAATTGCGCCGAGCGCGAAATCAGCTTTCCGTCCGCCGCAAACACCATCGATCCTCCGTCAAACACCAGTTCATCTTGACCGCCGACCTGATTGACATAGGCGATCGCACATTGATTGTCTCTGGCTCGCTCGCTCAACATTTGCTGTCGCTGGTCAATCTTGCCGCGATGATACGGAGACGCATTGATGTTGATATTGAGGACCGCTCCCGCCTCGGCCTGGGATCGGACTGGTCCATCTGCGATCCATATGTCTTCACAGACCGTGACGCCGACAATCGTGCCACCAATGCGAAACAAGGTAGGCGAACTAGAAACATCGAGCCCAGAAGAAAAATATCTCTCCTCGTCGAACACGCCATAGTTGGGCAATAGCTGTTTGAAATAGGTGCCCCGGACAACTCCACCTAGACAAACTGCGGCCGCATTAAACAGTCGACCTTGCTTATCCACATCGACGAACCCCACAACGGCGACACAATCACTCGTTTGCTCGGCAAAGCGTTGCATAGCGGCGCGATTGTCGGCGACGAACCCGGCCTTTAATACGAGATCTTCGGGTGGATAGCCGCTAACGCAGAGTTCGGGAAATGCGACAATGTCACAGTCCTGAGATCTGGCACTTCGATACCCGTTGAGCAAGAGTGCGACATTGCCAGCGAGATCTCCGACCGTGGGATTGATCTGGGCCAGACCAATTCGCAGAACGCCAGAGTTTGCGACCACGACTTCAGGCTACGGAGAAAATAACTTCACGCTCTGTTCACATTTGAGCAACGGCAGGGTAACGCCCATCGGCAACACTTGCGGGATACCTGAGGCGGTCAAATATTCAATGAATCGTCTATGCCCCCGCCTCCCAATCGGAAGGAAGTCCAATGGCTTATCAGGCTGAATACATCTGGCTCGACGGCCATAAACCAACGCCTACGCTGCGCTCAAAAACAAAAATCATTCCCAACGGAGAAAAGACTCCGCCAATCTGGGGATTCGATGGATCTTCCACCGAACAGGCGACCGGAGAATTGTCGGATTGCATCTTGAATCCGGTATTCAGTTGTCCAGATCCAATTCGCGGTGGAAAGAACATTTTGGTGTTGTGCGAGGTGCTTATCGCGTCGACCGGCGCTCCGCACCCAACCAATACTCGAGCGGCGTGTGCGGTTGCCGCCAAAAAGTTTGCAGCGCACGGGATGATCTATGGCATCGAACAGGAATACACGATGATGCGGCTCAATGGTCGACCGTTGGGATTCCCTGAACTGTCCGGCGAACCAGAACCGCAAGGTCCCTACTATTGCGGCGTAGGCGCTGGTCGAGTGATGGGTCGAGAAATCATCGAAGAACATACACAGGCGTGTCTGGATGCGGGGCTAAACATTTCGGGCACAAATGCAGAGGTGATGCCCGGCCAATGGGAGTTCCAAATCGGCCCCTCGGACGCGCTAGCCGTCAGCGACCATTTGTACATTGCGCGATGGTTGCTGAGTCGAATCGCCGAGGACTTCGATGTGGTCATCTCATTGGATGCGAAACCGCAAAAAGGTGACTGGAACGGAGCGGGAGCCCATACGAATTTCTCGACCGCGGCCATGCGCTCAAGCTACAAACCGATCGAAGACGCCTGTCACGCACTCAGCAAGCGAATCATGGAGCATGTAAGCAATTACGGGCACGACATCGAAAGCCGACTTACCGGTAAACACGAAACTGCGCCATTCAACAAATTCACCTTTGGCGTATCTAATCGTGGCGCCTCGGTCCGCATCCCTTGGCAGGTGGCCCGCGACAAGAAGGGTTACGCCGAGGATCGCCGCCCAAATGCAAACTGCGATCCGTATGTCGTCACCCGACTCATCTTGGAGACCGTCTGTGGCGCGGCCAAGACCCCAGGGAGTTCAAAGATATCGGGGAAGAAGAAATCGAGCAAGAAGAGATCGGGTAGGTGACGTCAAGCAAGTGACTTGGGCATAGGTATTTGTGCCGCTCAAACGGCAGACTTAGGGGATGTCCGGAATGCATGAGCAACAGCGCGACTATGTGCTTCGCACCGTCGAGGAGCGAGGCATTCGACTCGTCCGGCTGTGGTTCACCGATGTACTTGGCAATCTCAAGAGTTTCGCCATCAGCCCGGCGGAAATGGAAAATGCGCTAAACGATGGAATGTCGTTCGACGGGTCATCCATCGACGGCTACAGCCGCGTCCAAGAAAGCGACGTCTTGGCTATTCCAGACGCCAACACTTTTGAGGTGTTGCCGTGGGTCGATCCAAAGGGAGCAGAGGCGCGAGTATTTTGCGACATAGCACGCTTGGACGGAACGCCATTTGACGGAGATCCTCGACAGGTGTTGAGGCGAAATCTGGACCGCTCACGCAAGAAGGGATATTCGTTCTATATTGCGCCGGACATCGAATACTTCTACTTTGCTCCACCGATTTCGGGACAACAGCCGGTCCTTCTCGACGAGGGCGGTTTCTTTGATCTGACGAGCACCGACATTGCAAGTTCGTTGCGCAAGGAGACAATTCGGACCCTGGAAACAATGAGTATCCCGGTGGAATACAGTTTTCACGAGGACGCGCCCAGCCAACACGAGATCGATCTTCGACACACCGATGCCCTCACAATGGCCGACAGCGTGATGACATTTCGATTCGTTGTGAAGGAGATTGCCGCCCTTCATAATGTGCACGCGACATTCATGCCTAAGCCATTGGAGAACATTCAGGGGTCTGGAATGCATTTGCATTTGTCGCTCTTTTCCGGCGAGGACAACGCTTTTCACAGCTTCGACGACCCGTACAACCTCTCGCCGACGGCGAAGCATTTCATGGCTGGGCTGTTGCGGCACGCCGCGGAGATCACGGCCGTGACCAATCAAACCGTCAATAGTTATAAACGGCTTGTCCCGGGCTTTGAAGCCCCCGTTCACATCTCATGGGCCCGCAATAATCGAAGCGGGCTCATTCGAGTGCCAATCCCGAAACGCCAAAATGAGTCCGCGACGCGAATCGAATATCGATCTCCCGATCCGGCGTGCAATCCGTATCTCGCATTTTCCGTCATCCTGGCCGCCGGCTTGCGAGGTATCGAGGAAGAATATGAATTACCTGCCGAGGCGGACGCAAACTTGTTTGAGATGGATGATGCCATGTTGGCAAAACTCGGGATAGCCCAATTGCCCCAATCGCTATCCGAAGCGCTCCGAGTGATGGAAGGTTCCACGTTGGTCGCGGAGGCACTCGGCGATCACATTTTCGAATGGTTTCTGCGCAATAAACGAGACGAATGGCGCGATTACAAGACTCACATTAGCCAATTTGAACTCGGTCGCTACTTACGGGCTCTATGACAAACCACTCTTCCGCCAACCCGACAGGCGAATCGGTAAACAACATGGTGGCCGTGTTCCCTACTCCGCCGCCGATCGATTTAGCCCGCACGCTCGACCTCGCCGGCTATCGGTGGAAAGCTTCCGGCTCGGGTGCCGAGGCGGCGCAGAACGAACCGACTGAAGGTTGGGCCGGAGCCGTTGTGATGTGTGACGACGATCCGGAAGGCGGATGGGCATTTTGTCGGTCGCTGCGAAAGCGTGATGTGCCGGTCCAGCGCGTCCTCGTGATGGTGAGTGGAACACAACTTCCCGATCTAGAGCTGCGTGACGACCTGTTCGATGATTTCTGCCTCGCTCCATTTCATCCGCGCGAACTCGAAGCGCGACTTCGACATTTGTTCTGGACCGAGTTTTCCGGCAAGCTCGAGTCTCTGGTCGAATACGGCGGGTTGGTGCTCAATCTTGAGACATATCAGGCGTCGTTTGGCGGTCAGCCACTTGATCTCACATATATGGAATACGAATTGTTGAAGTTTCTGGCCCAGAATCCCGGCAAGGTGTTTTCGCGCGAGACTCTGCTGTCGCGTGTCTGGGGTTACGAGTACTTTGGTGGGGCCCGAACTGTGGACGTGCACATTCGACGACTTCGCGCCAAACTCGGCGAGGAGCACGCCAACCTCATCCAAACGGTACGAAGCGTCGGATATCGCTTTGGCCAATCGAAGTGGTCGACCTAGGACGCGGCCACGAGTCGGGTAACGGCCACGTGCCGCAGCACGGCGACCGAGGCTAACGGTTGAGTTTTTGCATCCGAGTTGCAAGTTGACGATGCCGTTTCAACATTTCGTCAACCTTTGTGTTGACAAATTGACCGTCACGGACCACAAATTGACCCCGCACAATTGTGTCGCGTGCCGAAACTGGTCCGCATCTCAGCCACGCCTCGATTGGATCGGAGATCGCTCCGGCGAATTGGGGACCGGTAAGCGACCACACAGCTAGATCGCCCACCGCGCCGGGGCTAATTTCTCCAATCTCGCCGACCCGGCCGAGACAGCCGGCTCCTCCACGGGTCGCCAACTCGAGCGACATCCGAGCGGAACTGGAGGCTGGCCCGCTTCGAAGTTTTGATAACAACATTGCCTGACGGGCCTCAAGCCATAGCGATGCCGAGTCGGCCGAGGATGAACCGTCGACTCCGATGCCAACATGCACTCCGGCCGCGCGCAGCTCGGCCACAGGCGCAATTCCGGACGACAAAATGAGGTTGCTGCTCGGGCAATGGGCCACTCCGATTTGTGCACGACCAAGTCGCTTGACTTCCTCGGGGTTGGGCATCACGCAATGGGCGACCCACGCCCGATCGGTACACCAGCCAACATCTTCGAGATACTCGGTCGGGCGACATCCAAAGGTTGTTAGCGAGAATGCGTCGTCTTCGACATTTTCGGCGAAGTGCGTGTGCAAACGAACATCATGTTGCTCCGCCAGATTCGCAGTCTCGATCATCAGACGCTTGGTGACCGAAAAGGGCGAACACGGCGCGAGTGCGATGCGTACCATTGCGCCAAAACTTCGGTCATGATGTTGCTCAATGGCTTGTTTCGACTCGGACAAAATTGAATCATCGTCCTGCACCAAACCGTCGGGTGGCAACCCACCGTCCTTCTGCGATAGCGACATTGATCCGCGGGTCGGGTGAAATCGAATACCTAGTTCGGTCGCGGCAGCGATCTCGGCGGAAAGTAAGTTGCCTGCGCCCGCAGGGTGCACATATAAATGGTCGGAGGTGGTGGTGCATCCCGAGAGTGCAAGTTCAACCATCGCAATCCATGCGGAAACATACGCGGACTCTTCGTCGAGAGCGACCCACAGTGGATACAGCGTTTGCAGCCAGCCAAATAATGGTGTGTTGGTCATTGGCAGATAAGCACGTGTGAGATTTTGGAACATGTGATGGTGTGTATTCACCAATCCGGGAGTTACCAAGCAATCGGTAGCATCAATCACGGTCGTGGCAACCGGCTCGGTTCCGCCATGACCAACTCCGCTAATCAAGCCGTTTGTGATCGCCACCCAGCCACCAGGAATTTCACTTCGCTGTTGATCGACGGTCGCGACCAGCGTCGCATTGCGAACGCAGAGATCAACTTTTGCGGTATTCAGATATTTAACTCGACTAGCTCGCTACCCTCGTGGCGAATTTCGGCATCTCGGCAAAGAACATGACCAATGAGAGCGGCGACTGCGACGGTGGACATACCGACCACTATCGGAAATCCGAGCAGAACTGCGACAAGAACTACCCCGCCGGCCATGGCTAGGACTTCGCTGGCTTGTAAGCCCACGCTTCAATTTCAACCGCACCGCCAAGTGGCAACGCGGCCACGCCAATGGTGCTGCGAGCGGGGCGACTTGACCCGAAGCCCGCCGAATACGCGGTATTAAATGCTGCAAAATTATCCATGTCGGTGAGAAAGCAGAGCGTCTTTTTCACGTCTGCGATCGTTACGCCTGCGGATTTTAGGTGGGCCCTGAGATTGGCGATGGTTTGCGTTGTTTGTGCGCCGACCCCACCGCTCACGAGCTTGCCTTCTAGCAATCCAAGTTGCCCTGACACAATGATCCAATCTCCCGCTCGCACGACTGGTGTGTACGGTCCGACTGGCTTCGCACTACCTGATTGCTTACTTTTTGATGTAGCCATGGCGACCATCGTAGACCCACACCCAACACCTACAATAAGTCGAGTGCCGACACTTTCGCGTCGCCAACTATTCATTGGTGCTCTCGGAACACTGGGTCTTGGCGCGACAACTCAATTACTTAATTCGTGTTCGTCCGGTTCCATCTCGTCTCCTAATCTGCCAGAAGATGTGCAACTCGTGCAACGATTTCCGGGACTACTTTCGCCGGGAGTGATTCGGATGCCGATCTCGTTGGCCAATCAACAGGGACTTCTCACCGTCGACGATGGTCAACAGCCCGAGTTGCTCACCGCTCAACTTGTTAATGCCGACACGGGTGCAATTGTCGTCCAGTCACTTTCGGCGGCCAAGCATTCCTACGAATTGACGATTGCGTATTGGCCGTTTCGCGCCGAGGTCGCGGAGCCCGGAATATATTCGCTTGTCGTCGATGGCGGCCCAAAGGATGGTGTGGCGGTCCAAGTTCTTGATCCAGCCCAAGTTCTCGTGCCGAAAATCGGTGCCGCACTACCGGGTTTTGATACCCCGACTACTGATAATCACCGTGGGGTGGAGCCAATCTGCACACGAACACCGGAACAATGTCCGTTTCATCACATCACTCTCAACGAGGCATTGTTGATGGGTAAGCCAATCGCCTATCTAGTTGGTACACCCGCGTATTGCTCGACCGGTGTGTGCGCACCCGGGTTGGAAGGACTAATTACGGCGAGCAACAGATTTGGGGACGCATTTAGCTATCTTCACGCTGAGATCTACATCGACAGCACCGCGGCCACGGTCGCCCCCGCCGTGGAGGCACTCAACATGACGTATGAGCCGGCGCTGTTCATAACCGACGGGAAGGGATTGGTAACCGATCGACTCGACGGAGTGTTCGACGCCGACGAAATAGTGGAACGCCTTACGGCGATAACTCTCTAGCTAGAAGTCAGCTGAAGCTATTGCCACAACCGCACGTGCGGGTCGCACTTGGGTTGTTGATCTTGAAGCCGGCGTCTTGCAGACCATCTTGATAATCAAGGCTGGCACCTTCGAGCAATTGTGACGACGCTTGGTCGACAACGACGCGCACATCACCAAACGTCATCGTCTGATCTTCTGTCGAAATATCTCCGTCGAAGAACATCTCGTACGAAAACCCTGAGCATCCGCCGGGACGGACAGCTACGCGTAATGCAAGATCGGTGGCGCCTTCGGCCTCGAGCAATTGCTTGACCTTGGTGGCGGCTGTATCGGTGAGAGTAATCATCGCTTTCATTGTATCCGTTCACCAACGTTCTGTGCCAAGCAAGGCATGAATTATCTCGTGGCAGAGCGGTAACTTGTAACCATGGCCGAACGACGGGTGGCGCCCCCGAGCGTTGAAGAAGTACGAGATCTATTGCGGGCCGTGATAGACCCCGAACTCGGCGACAACATCGTCGATTTGGGCATGGCGACTGGGGTAAGCGTGTCGCCGGATGGTTTGGTGTCGATAGGTATCAAACTCACGATCAAGGGATGCCCATTGCGGGCACAGATCAAAAACGATGTGGAAGGTCGTGTGAGTCGACACCCCGGCGTGACCAAGGTCGAAATTGAGTGGGGCGAAATGAATGCGGACGAACGAACAAACGTGATGACTCGTGCTCGTTGGAATGCCCGCGAGCAGGCACCCGACACACAGATTCCGTTGAATACCCGAATATTGGCGGTTGCCAGCGGCAAGGGCGGAGTCGGCAAGAGTTCGGTGACCGTCAATCTCGCGGCGGCATTGGCCCAGCAAGGGCATGTCGTGGGCGTACTGGACGCAGACATTTGGGGATTTTCCATTCCTCGAATGCTTGGGATGTCAGATCGACTCGAGGCGCGACGGATGAACGGAAACACCAAGCCTCAGATCATTCCCAATGAGCGAGTCGTCGGAAAAGGTTTACTCAAGGTGGTCTCAACGGGGATGCTCGTCGATGACGAGAGCACGGCCCTGATGTGGCGAGGACTTATGTTGACCAAGGCAGTCGAGCAGTTTCTGAAGGATGTTCACTGGGGTTCCCTCGATTTCTTACTGATCGACATGCCACCGGGCACGGGAGATGTGCAAATGGGTCTGGCCCGGATGTTGCCACGAACCGATCTGATCATTGTCACGACGCCGTCGGTCTCTGCCCAAAAAGTTGCCATTCGTGCCGCCGATATGGCCCGACGCAGTTTCCTTCGTGTCGCGGGAGTGATTGAAAACATGAGCTCGTTTACCTGTGAACACGGAGTCTCACATTCGTTATTCGGCGAGGGTGGCGGCCAAGCCCTCGCCGACGAGATCGGAAGCGAACTGCTCGGCCGCGTTCCGATCGAATCCGCAGTTGCTTACGGTGGAGACATCGGCGAACCCGTGACAATCGGCGGCGACAGTGCCGCCGCGCACGAGTTTCGAGCGATCGCCCAACGGATCGTGGCTGAGACGGTTCCCGCGATCGAAATGGCGGGGTGTTCGGCACGTTTACTCGATGCCGTAGAAGTCGCATTCAAAACGAAATCGACCGCTCGTTCAGATCAATCCTCGTAGCCGGGTTGACCTGGCAAAACAACACCGACCACTTTTCCATCGCCGTCAGTTCGGAGTCGCGGCAAAATAGTTGTCGGGACACCGATCTGTGACGCAGCGGTAAGCACATCGCTGGTGGATTGGCGAGCGGCCAGAAATTCGAGATTCTTGATCGTCGGCGGAATCATCGCCAGTTCGCCGCGCTCACATCGTTTCAGCGCTTCTTCGGGCGTCACCCATAAACTGGCAATCGTCTCGCCGTCATCGTGCAACGGATCTTGTGCCTGGGGCGCGCGAGCCACAAAGAATCGCGTATCAAACCGACGAGATTCCCCAATCGGCGTGATCCAGTGACTGACATAGTGAATCGAATCTGTGACGAGATGTAAGTTCTCGCGAGCGCACAGTTGCGTGATCGTCAAAGTGCCGTCATGAATTCGTTGCCTTGCTTCGGCGAATCTTTCCACCACGTCGGCGTTGTCAAATCGGAGGAACTCTTCACCGGTTGCATGGCGAGCGAGCAATACACCCGCTTCTTCGAAGCACTCCCGAATGGCCGCCACCCAATATGCGAGACCTCCGACGGGAACCTGCAACAGATCGCTCGCTTGTTCGTCGCTCATTCCGTCACACAACTCTTCGAGTTCGCTTGCACTGTCGCCTTCATCCACTCGCCCACCGGGGAACACATACATTCCCTTTGCAAACGCTGCCGACAATGTCCGCTGAAGCATGAACACCTCAAAGGTGGTCGTGGTTCGATCACGGATCAGCATCACCGTGGCCGCCGGTCGAATTGGAACTTCTGTGGACATCGATCGAACTCTATTCAGCGCACTTGTTTGAACAACTACCGTGGCTCAAAATGTCAACCCGCGCAGCAGGCAGTAGGTTGCTGACGTGGTCGAATCTTCAATGATCTCCGCCGATCAAAGGCCGCCGTCGGTGGACGCTATCGCCCGCCAACTTGCTGTTCAGTTTGAACTACCACACGCCGTGCTAGTTGACTGCGCTCGGACTGCAATTGTTGGCGGCGATGCCGCTCGGGCATCCCAATTGGCCGAAGAGTTTCGGCGACAACTGCTCACCGATGTCATCAACGCCACGGGCGTCTTACTGCACACCAATTTGGGGCGAGCGCCGCTCGCCTATCGGCACTCGAGTCGCCCAAACTCGTTGGAGTTTGATTTGTTCACCGGTGATCGTGGCTCTCGACAACGAGGAATCGGCAAGCTCCTTGCATTGCTCTGCGGCGCCGAAGACGCATTCGTCGTCAACAACAACGCGGCAGCAATCCTGCTGGTGGTCAGCGCATTAGCCAACCGACGCGATGTTGCCGTCGCCCGCGGCGAAAGCGTCGAAATCGGCGGCGGTTTCAGAATTCCCGAAGTACTCGAACAAAGTGGCTCCCGACTGGTCGATGTGGGGACGACCAATCGAACGCGACTCCGTGACTATCGAAAGGCGATTGACTCCTCTAAAAACGACATCGCTCTTGTGCTCAAGGTTCATCCGTCGAACTATCACATGCAGGGATTCGTAGAAGACACAGTGATCTGCGCACTCGCGACTCTCGGCGGTCCCGTCAGTGCAGCTATTGGATCTGGACTTGTCGACAATTCCTGTCCATGGATATCGGGACCCCCACCCGCATGGCTCGCGCATGAACCGGCGGCAAAACAGTCACTTGCAAGTGGCGCCTCGCTGGTCACATTTA
>JBKJXI010000010.1:0-11574 GCA_046716325.1 Ilumatobacteraceae bacterium
AGCGAATTCCGCCGAGACATACATATCGCAACTCCGGATCCGTGAATAATCGGTAGTCGGATTCCTCCGTTGCAGCGCGTAGCCCGGAATACACGGCCGTGATCTCCTCATGCCGAAGTGCCGGTACAAGTCGGTATGCCGCCGCGAGCACTCGCGCAACCCCATCGTGGGTCGATCCGGTTGCGGTCGCATCGTCAATGTCGTCCGCGGTGGGACCAACCATAAGGTTTCCAAACACCGTTGGGGTCACCAGCATGCCCTTGGTGTGTTTTTGTGGAACCGGAAGAATGATGCTCGACACCAGCGTGCGCGCAAATTTGTCAAAGACGATTAGTTCGCCACGGCGAGGTGTAACCGTGAAGCGCTTACCCGTGAACATCTCGTCAATCACTCCGCCGCTGAGACCTGCGGCGTTCACGACGAATCGAGCCGAGAATTCACCAACGCTCGTGCGGATCTTCGTTACCGCTTCGCCGATCTCAATGTCGATCAACGTGGCCCTATTTGTAAACTCGGCGCCGTAGCTAAGCGCATCTCGGGCAAAAGCAATCGGCACGCTCCATGGATCGATGATGTACTCACCTTTGATCACGAGACCACCGCACGCCGAGGCAGATAAGTGTGGCTCCATTCGTGCCACTTCCCGCCCATCGATTCGCTCGATCTCGAGGTGGCCATTTGCAATGCTTTTCTCCACCACAACATCCAGCTGGGCGAGTTGTTCATCGTTCCACGCAACCATCAGTGCGTTGGTTCGCTCAACGGCAATTCCGCTCCTGGTCGCGTATTCAGCCAACAAACCATGCCCCCGTCGAACAAGCCTTGCTTCGATCGATCCAGGCATGGCGTCAAATCCGGTGTGCAGTATCGCGGTATTGGCCTTGCTGATTCCCGCCCCGACATCAGACTTAGCTTCAATAATGTTTACCGAGCACCCACGTCGGGCAAGTTCACGGGCCACGGCCGTCCCAACTACGCCCGCACCTATGACAGCAACATCACTTACTCTCCCCTTCACTCGTCGGCCCCGCGTATCGATTGCTCGGCTACCTCAGACCAATTGGCTACCACTGATTCAGCTTCGCCAGACGACATTCTCGGCTCAACCGGGTCGGCCATGCGCAGCGCCGACGCGAGATGATCGCCCGGACTTAACGCACCGACTGCGTGCAGCGAAATTTCTGCAATACCCAATGCGGTGGCATGCGGAGACGGGTACGGCTGGACTGAACATTGCGCGAGGTCTGCCTGAATTTGCAGAAGGGTCGTACTTTGGGCGAGACCTCCGTCCACCTTGAGTACCCGAGGAGACCGATCAAGATCCCGCTCGACGGCTCGCGCGAGCAGGGCAATTTGGGCGGCAATTCCGACCAGCGTGGCGCGAACAATATGCGCTTTCGTCGTCGACATTGTCAAACCCACTAGTCGCCCGGTTGCGGTCGGTCGCCACCATGGCGCGGCCAGACCGGCGAGGGCGGGCACGCATGTCACGCCATTGCTGTCATTCACAGTTGCGCATAACCGGTCGATTTCTTGGGGCGAGTTTAAGACCCCAATTTCAATCAGCCAAGAAACCGCGCTGCCGGCGGTGTACACCTGACCATCAAGGCACCACGAAGTCTCGCCGGCGATGCGCCAGGCCGCTCCCGGAGTGAGCCCGGAATTGCTTCTGCACGGCGCCTTACCCGCATTGGCCAATAGAAATGCGCCGGTGCCATATGTACACTTCATTTCACCAACCGCATGGCAACCCTCGGCAAACAATGCCGCCTGCTGATCCACGCAGGTGCCGACAATGGGCACATTGCCACCAAAAAGTTTGGTGCTTCCTAACACCGCATCATTGTCATGGATCTCGGGAAGATGCGATGTGTCAATACCAAAAATCTCGGCGCATCTGTTACTCCACGTCAACGAATCAAGGCCGGTAAGCAAAGTTCGAGATGCGGTGCTGACATCGGTAGAAAACGAGCCACAGATCTGATTCAACAACCAGACATCCGATGTTGTAAAGACAGTGTCGGCGGTCGCATTTTTCAGTCGCGGCGCGAGCCATGCGATCTTTGGAGCGACAAAGTAGGGATCTACCTTCATTCCAGTTATGCGCTCGATTTCGGTGGCGCACTCGCCGATATCTCGGCACACATCAACCGAGCGTCGATCCTGCCAGACGATTGCATTGTGTTGTGCCATCCCGGTACGACGCGACCAAGCAACGATCGTCTCCCCTTGGTTTGCCAGTCCGACCGCCCCAAGCGGCGGATTGCCACAGTTGGCAAGCGCCTGATT
This sequence comes from Ilumatobacteraceae bacterium, assembly GCA_046716325.1. GTDB lineage: Bacteria > Actinomycetota > Acidimicrobiia > Acidimicrobiales > Ilumatobacteraceae > UBA3006. The sequence goes on from JBKJXI010000010.1 coordinate 2,290, forward strand.
GCCCGCAACAATCACGCTTTGTAGAAGTTCATTGGGATCGATTTCGACTCCGCCGGATGGATCCGCCATCACATGCACTGGAACCTGCGCCAGACCGTGAATATTGCCTTCCGCATCGACAACGATGGCCTTTGTCGCCGAAGTCCCTTGATCAATCGCCAATACGAACGTCACCAAAAAATTCTAACTACGCTGCGCCCAATAGCCAGATGTGGCTATTCGGGCGTGACGTATGCCGCCGTGATGCCACCGTCAATGATCAGCGATTGACCCGTCATCCACGACGACTCATCGGATGCCAAGAACAAAGCTCCATTTGCAATCTCCTCCGGTTCCCCAAATCGACCCATCGGTATGTGCACGACACGGCGACTTTTCTTGGCGTCGTTATCAAGAAACGCTGCCAACAGTGGCGTCATCACCGGTCCCGGACACAGAGCGTTGGCCCGGATCCCCTTGCGGGCGTAAATCACGGCAATTTCACGGGTCATCGCCAGCACAGCACCCTTCGATGCGGTGTATGCGATCTGTGGGGTAGCCGCGCCCATGTGGGCAACGAACGAAGCAACATTGACGATCGTCCCCTTACCCTGCTCAAGCATCTGCGGAATTGCGAATTTGCATCCGAGCAATACCCCCTTGACATTGATGTCCATCGTCTTGTCGTACACGGACATCGGTGTGTTCACCGGATTGTCATCGTCTCCGAGCATGACGCCGGCATTGTTGTACAACACATCGACGCTGCCGAAGGTTTTCTTGGCAAAGGCAACCACTTCCTTCCACGAGGCTTCGCTGGTGACATCGCCATGAACAAATGCGGCTGATCCGCCCGCCGAGGTGATCTCATCAACTGCTCCTTGGCCATCGACGACATCGGATATGACGACATGCGAGCCTTCGCTGGCAAATTTCTTAGCCGCCACGCGGCCAAGTCCGCCGGCCGCGCCCGTGATGATTGTGACCTTCCCCGATAACCGTGCCATGTTTCTCCTGTGGTGCGTTACGCGCGCTCAAAGTATCGAACGAGCTCCCAGTCGGTCACCGTTTGATTAAATGCCCGCCACTCGGCCTTGGCCATATTCAAAATGTGATGGTGTACCTCGTCACCAAAGCATTCGCGAACGATGGCACTGTTCTCCCAACACTGAATGGCCTCATATAAAGAGGACGGAATTCGCGTCACGTCTGTTGCCTCGTAGCCGTTCCCTACGAATTGCTCTTCCAACTTCAACTTATGACGGATTCCATACAAACCACCGGCAATGGTGCCGGCAAAGGCAAAGTAACTATTGGCATCGGCGCCCGGGATTCGGCACTCGACTCGGGCCCCAGCCCCGTGCCCCACCACCCGATATCCAAGGGTTCGGTTGTCACTGCCCCAAGCAACGGCCGTCGGCGCCCACGATCCGGGCTGAAAACGACGATAGCTATTGACCGTTGGAGCCCACAGCAAACTGAAGTCGCGTGCAGTGGCCAGCAAGCCGGCCAAGTATTGTTCGAACACCTCGGGCATGTGGTGTCCGGCAAATGCCGGAGACTGATCGGACATGTTCCACAAACTCGAGTGGACGTGGCATGACGAGCCCGTTTCGCCGAAATTGTATTTGGCCATAAAACTTACCGATCGACCATGGGACGACGCAATTTCCTTAGCCGCAGACTTGTAGACCAAGTTGCGATCTGCCATCTCGAGCGCCTCGGCATAGCGAAGATTCACCTCATGTTGACCACGTCCCGCCTCGCCCTTCGAGCACTCAATCGGAATTCCGGCATTCTCAAGATGTCGCCGAATGTCGCCGAGCACATACTCATCGAACGTTGTTTGCACGATTTGATAGTCCTCCATCCACGGCGAGTGGGGTGTGAGGGACTTGAATCCTTTTTCGTGCGCATCTCGATACGAGTCGTGAAACAGATAGAACTCGATTTCGCTGCCGAGCATTGCCTTGTAGCCAACCTTCGCCGCCGCGACCACCTGGTCACGCAGCATCTGTCGTGGCGATACCCCGATCGGTAGATGCGAATCCGGATGTTGAACATCGCACAAAACGAGCGCCGTCTTGGTGTGCCAAGGTAATACACGAATCGTGTTCCAGTCTGGCATTGCCAACATGTCGCCATACCCAAGGTCGTAACTTGCGAAACGATACCCGGGTATCGGATTGTCGTCCATGTCGGTTGCAATCAGGTAATTGCAATTTTCCGTTCCGTGTTCCGCGACGTCTTCCAGAAAAAACCAGCCGGTAATGCGCTTTCCCACCATTCGACCCTGCAGGTCGGGAAAAGCCACGATGACGGTGTCAACATCGCCACTTGTGATTGATGCGGTTAGTTCCTCGCGGGTGAGCGTTCGATGTGACCCCATGCGCACAGTATAGACAACTCAATTTATTCGACTTCTAATCACAATTCTCATTGGCTGTCGTGACCATGTCAGACTTAGTGTTGCATCATGACATTGCAGAATATTATTTCTCCCATTGATGGGTCCGTCGTTGTCGAACGCGAACTCGCCACAGATACGCAGGCGGATCGCGTGCTCGCGACATCGGATACGACAGGTCGTATGTGGCGCAATACGCCTGTAGCCGAACGAATTCGAGTTGTCGAGGCCATGGTGCTACAGATGGAATCAGACGTAGCAAGTATTGCGACCGAGCTGACCTGGCAAATGGGACGACCGGTGCGATATACGCCTAACGAGATCCTGCGCGGATTTCAGGAACGCGCCCGCCACATGGCATCAATCGCCAAAGATTCTCTCGCCGACATTGCGGTTCGCAAGTCCCCGGGTTTCACAAAGTTCATTCGCCGCGAGCCACTCGGTACGGTGCTCGTCGTCGCGCCGTGGAATTACCCATATCTCACAACGGTGAACTCCGTGATTCCGGCCTTATTGGCCGGCAATACCGTCATCCTGAAACACGCGGCCCAGACAATGTTGTGCGCCGAACGATTCGATTCCGCATTCAAGGTCGCTGGATTGCCCGATGGAGTCTTTCAATTCATTCACGCCAGCCATGACACGGTGAACAAAATGATCAAGGATCCCCGGATCAACTCCGTCGTGTTTACCGGGTCGGTCGATGGCGGCCGAGCGATGGAGAGATCCGCGGCCGGGCGATTTATAGGCGTGGGAACCGAACTTGGCGGAAAGGATCCATCGTATATTCGTGCCGATGTCGACATTGACTATGCGGTTGCCGAAAATGTTGATGGTTCGTTTTTCAACAGCGGCCAATCCTGTTGTGCCATCGAGCGAATTTATGTGCACGATTCCGTGTATGAAAAGTTCGTCGATGGCTTTGCCGAAATAACCCGTCAATACATCCTCGGTAACCCCCTGCACCAAGAGACCACGATTGGGCCGATGGTAAATCCGGGTGCTGCGGCCTTCGTACGCACTCAAATCAAGGATGCGCTCGCCCAAGGTGCCATTGGGCTCGTGACGGAATCGGATTTTGCCGAATCTGTACCGGGCACTCCCTACCTTGGACCTACGGTCCTCGTCAACGTTGATCACTCCATGAGCGTGATGCGCGACGAATCGTTTGGTCCGGTCATTGGGATCATGCGGGTGAAATCCGATGACGAGGCCATAGCTTTGATGAACGACTCACCGTATGGACTGACCGCATCGGTGTGGACAAGCGACCAGAATGCGGCGATTCGCATCGGTCAGCAGATCGAGACCGGAACGGTGTATATGAACCGTTGCGATTATGTCGACCCGGAGTTGGTCTGGACTGGAGTCAAGGAGACGGGACGAGGAGTCGCGCTGTCGTCACTCGGATTCGATCCCTACACGCGACCGAAGTCGTTTCATCTCAAAAATCTGTCGTGAGCGTGCAGGCGTGGCTTGATGAGGGTGCCCGCTTCGATGCCGAGTACCACCAAGGACTGTCAAACCACCTGCCAATGGCACTGTTGGCACTGCAGCGGCTGGGATCTTCGAATGTGCGTATCGATGACTTCGCCGAACGCTATGTCAGGCGACTCGAACCAGCGCCGGTCCGCACCGCGTGGTCGAATAGTGAACGCTGGCAGAACCGACTCGGCAAGCGAGACGCTTGGCCGGCCTACCGAACGCTGTTTGGCGAATGGATCGATAGGGACGGGTCGGACGAAGTACTGGCGCAGGTGCTTCCTACTTTGATGGCTGGTTGTGGCGCCGCCGCGTTTCACGGAATCATTCGTACCGCGTATGCCGTGCACAGTGGCCATGAACGTGAATTGGCGGACAGTTTGGCCTATTGGGCCTGTCGATACTTGTCACTTGGGGTCGCCGGCGGGGACGGAACTGTTGGCGACCCGACGGTAGTACTCCAAGGAATGTCCACCACTTCTTCTGGCAGGAATCTGATTGTTGAAAGTATGTGCGACGCTGCACAAGTTCCAGGCTTCGGCGAATTAATCAAGCCGCTCAAGGTGGACGGTTTAACACTCGGTCGCTTGAGTCGGATTGCTGCGACGCTGTACTCATCCTCTGGTAACTTCACCGTGCTGCACCTGGTGACGAGTAGCCACGCGCTACGTGTACTACTGCCATTTCTGGACAATCCTCTGCCAGCTTTGCACGCATACTGGCGGGCTTATGTGGCCGGCTATATGGCCAGCGATCTCTGCCTAGACAATCCAACGACCATGCAACCGTGGGACCAGATTATTCACACTGCTGTCACCTCCGATGACGAGCACGTCGTCAAACTCGTCGACAGTTGCCGGGAAGAAGAGCAGGCATACGGTGGCGATGAATGGCAGCATGCCGCCTCGCGCGCGGTGGCTTGAATTCGGATGTGACCCGGCTTAGCTACCCGAGACCAGGCGAGGTATCAGTCGAAGGTCGTGGTAATGATTCGGCCAACTCGATCGCTAGCGCTTGGCGCTAGATCGGAGACGACAAACGTCCGCTGCAGCCAGCGATCGGTCCCATCGAATCGGGCCACAAATGGTGTTCGACCGTGAACGGCAACATAATTGTCGATCACCAACAGATCGCCCGCTTCGAGCACGACACATTTTGTCGACGCTCGAACGGCGCTTGCCAAGCGCTCAAGTACATCTTGTGCCCCGCTGTCAATCCCGACCATGAGGTCCGCGTCGTAGACAAATGTCAGATCCGAGTCGGTTCCGGACAGAATCGGTTGAGCCGAACCAAGACCCGATGCTTTTCCGTTGAGAAAACTTGCATCCACCGCTGTTCTGAATCGACTCTGCCGAAGCACTGCACGATCGCCCTGCGAGAGAAGCTCAACAATGTCATAAATGGATGCAACCAAAGTTCCGGCTTGAGAATCCCCACGAAGGCACAGCAGCAATAAATAGCGTGGCCTAAACGGATGAAAGGCTGTCTCGGTGTGAAACTGCAATTCCACACCGGACGAGGTCGAAATCTGAGTCGCCTCCGCACCGCGCACCGGAACGATGTTTTGCACGATCGAACCGTTGTGTTCCGGGGAATAGCCAATTGGTTGACCTAGGCAACGTGCAATGGAAAGCAAGACAAACTCAGACTGCAAATCCTTGCCGATTGCTTCAGTAGGAGAACTCGGGGTGGCGGGAATACAACCAATTTCGATGTTTTTCAGAAGCAGGAATCCTTGGCGCGGAGAGTGATCCGCCAGGTCAATGAGCGGATCATGAATCTCGGCAGGAAGCCGGCGACGGGCATACCCGGCCGCTCGCAGGAATGACTCACTACGCAGCGCCACGGCCGGGTCGCGAATCTTCTCAATGTTCCTCATCTCCATGTATTCCAATATAGCGTAGGATGGAATAAATATTCCAACTCAAGGATGGCCATGACCAACACCGGACAACCGACCCTAGAGGCGGGAATTAGCGAGCGAATTGAACAGCTCACCGCCACGGATCTTCGTATTGCGAGGTTTATCTTGGACGACCCGGGCGCCGTTGCCTTTGGCACGGCCGCCTCATTTGCCAAGTTGACGCGCGCGGGTGTCGGTTCGATTCATCGTCTCGCGTTGCAACTCGGCTACACCGGATTTAGCGACATGCAGGCGCAGGTTCGGCGAGAAATTTCGCAACGCCTTCGACCCGCCGCCGAGCGAATAAAGACTGAAGCAAAGGGTGACGCCATCGACCTGGCAATTCAAACCGAGATTGGAAACGTTTCGCGAACCCTGATCGGTGTGGATCGAAGCAATTTGAAAGCTGCGGTCGAGTTGTTGGTCAATGAAAACAGTGACGTCTACATCGCCGGTGGTAACTCCTCTGCTGGAGTTGCCTTACACCTCGGTGAAGAATTACGCCTGCTGCGACGTGGTGTGACATTGCTCACCGGAAATCCGGTCGGACTGAGTGCGCAGATTGCGATGGCAAGTAAAGGTGACGTACTCGTCGTCATTGACTTTCATCGCTACGACCGGTGGTTGGTTGAACTGGCAACGAGCGCGGTGGACTACGGCCTAGATGTCGTCTCGATTGCCGATTCGATTCTCGCCCCGTTCGCCAAATCGGCCAACTGCCATTTCACGGTGAGCGCACGCAGCGAAACTCCATTTGACAGTCATGTCGGAACACTCGCACTTTGTTCCCTGCTCGTCGGTTCGGCTGCGACACACCTACGCCGCGACGCAACGCATCGTCTCGATGCCGTCGAGCGAGGCTGGACCAGCGGCGATCACCTCACCGCAACCTGAACAGGTCAACGCCGAGTTAGGCGGTGACCGTCATCGTCCGCGTGTGCCAACCGGTGGCACCGTCCGGATCTGGTCGACTCACGACTTCTGTTTGAGTTTCGCCGTCGCCGTCCGTTGCCCGAACCTGCACGACATATGTTCCCGGGGTGGCCGTCCATTCATAGGCCCATTGACGCCAGGCATCAATGGTGACATCTGCGCCAAGCCGCGCCTCGTGCCACGGGCCGTCATCTATCCGAATTTCAACCTTCGCCACGCCACGGTGTTGAGCCCAAGCAATTCCGGCAATTGCAGTCCGACCAGCGGGTATCTTTTCGCCGCGACGGGGCACGTCTATTCGCGACTGCGTCTTGATTGGCGCATCCCGCGCCCATCCGCGCGGAACCCAGTAGCCCACGGCCTCATCCCAAGTTGTGAGTTCGATGCTCCTGAGCCACTTTGTCGCGCTGACATAGCCGTAAAGTCCCGGAACGATCACTCGAGCAGGAAACCCATGCTTAAGTGGAAGTCGCTCACCGTTCATGCCTAACGCGATCATCGCATCGCGACCATCGAGTGCTATCTCGACTGGGAATCCACATGTCCAACCGTCAACGGATCTGGCGAACACTTGCGTGACGTCTCGCTGGACACCCGCTTCTTCGAGTAGATCGGCGAGACCAACTCCCTGCCAAACGGCGTTTCCAATCAAGTCACCGCCTATCTCGTTCGACACGCAGGCAATGGTCACGATCCGCTCGATTTGGGGCCGTGCGAGTAGATCGTCGTAAGTCAGGCGCAGCGGATTGTCAACTCGACCGCCTATGTCTATGGCCCATGAATCAAGCCGAATCCGCGGCACCGACAACGCCGTGTCGATGCGGTAGAACGAGTTGTTCGGGGTGACATACGGAGTAATCGGACTTAAAGTGGCGTCGGCCGGAATGTCGGGTGCCGCGGAGACTATTTCTCCACTCACCAATTGACCGGGCGCTATTGCAGGCAATGGATCCAATACTGCAGCGCGAGTATCCGCCAAATGTCGATCGTCGACACGACGAGCTATATAGGCTGCTACCACGGCGCCAGCCGCGGATGTCGTGGTCACCGTCATGAAGTTCCGACGGTTCCAACCTTGCGGAGTTTGCGAGAGACCTGAAATCGCTTGTGCCGGATCGGCAAGGCGAATTACGCCGATCAAATACCAGATCAGCACGGAGCCCACAAGCGCTCCGACTAGAGATGGTACGGCCGAACTTGCACCCTGATCTGGTCGACCGGCAGCAATAAGCGCTCCAAGAACGCCAAATAGCCCAATAGCCACCGGTCCTACTTTTGGCCATCGTCGGGAGAAGAATCCGACCCAGAGTGCGATTATTGAGATGGTGACTACCATTCCGATTCGCAACGCCGACTTATCGCTTGTCCCGAACCAATCGACAGCTTGAATCTTCAACCATTTCGGAGTGCGATCAATGAACTCACTACCGATGGAGTGCAGCGGTGACTTGACATCAATGATTGCCGCCACCAACAGCCCGACGCAGATCGCTACTCCACCTGAAAGGAGCCCGCAAAATGGACCAACCCACACTGGCGCAGGAGCGGATTGAGTTCGCGGCGCACTTGGATCAACTTCGGGTGCACTGGAGTCAGTCGTGATTCTCACCTCGCTTGATAACCCCATTAATGCGATCGACAAGATCAATTGGGCTGAACGGTTTCGTGATGTAATCCACAATATCGAGGTCGTCGAGATCCCCTTCGACTCGCCCGCTACTTCGCGCAGAGATCAGCATTATGCTCACTGTGGAATTAGTTGGATCTTCGCGAATTTTTCGCGCTACCTCCAGACCAGACAACTTCGGCATCATAATGTCAAGCAACGCAACGGCTGGCTTGTGCTCGGCGATGAGTTCCAAGGCGGTTTCGCCATTGTCGGCGAGAAACACCTGAAATCCATGGCGGGTGAGTTGCATCTTTATTAATTCGCAAATGTCGTGGTCGTCGTCGGCAACAACGATTTTTGAGTTGACATATTTGTTCATGTGGCTCATTCCGCTGAATCGGGCGACAGATACCGAGTCGGAAGAGTTACGGTGAATACAGTCCCTTTTCCAACGGTCGAATCAAAAGTAATAGTGCCGTGGTGTTCCTTGACTATCGAATGCACTAGCGAGAGTCCGATTCCGAAACCTGGAATGTGCGCACTAGTTGCGGTGGATGCTCGAAAAAATCGCTGGAAAACATTGGAAAACTCCTCCGGCGGAATCCCAATGCCGGTATCGCGCACCTTTACTTCCACATACTTTTCGTCTGCATTTACACATCGTGCCGAAACCGTAATCGTTCCCCCGCGCGGAGTGTACTTAATCGCATTTGACATCAGGTTCACAAATACCTGATCCAATTGAAGGACATCGCCGTCTATAACTAGGTCGAGTAAGGGTGACTCGATCCGCAATTTCATTGTTACACCGGATTCGTCAATTCCAAGCTGCAACGAATCGGCCAGGTCGGTTAACAAATGTCCAATATTCACTTTGACCACATTCAGCTGCACATCGTGGAAGTTGACTCTGGACGGTCGCATCATGTTGTCCATCAGGCTTTGAAGTCGAATTGCATTGCGTTGAACTGC
>JBKJXI010000011.1:0-4755 GCA_046716325.1 Ilumatobacteraceae bacterium
GGGCCGACACCACCGTGGACGTCGACGGTCGAATACTTGGTCAACCCGCCAACATGAACGAGGCCGCAGAGATGTTGCGCCTGCTGTCGGGACGCACTCATCGGGTCCATACGGCCGTCAGCATCCAACGCCACGACCGACAGGTCGACGGTGTCGATACGGCGCTGGTGACAATGGGTCACATATCGCCAGAGGTTCTGACCTGGTATCTGCGGACCGAAGAATCGCTGGGAAAAGCCGGCGCCTATGGCGCCCAAGGCGAGGGCAAACGGCTGGTGGATCGAATCGACGGCGACCTCGGCACGGTCATTGGTCTGCCAATTGGGCTGGTTTGCCAACTTGCTTCTGAAGTGGGCGTCAGTTGGAAAATAGGCGGCTAAGGCCGTATCATTAGCACTCGCACTCCTAGAGTGCTAACAGCAAAAATCCAGCCAATACAGCTCACATTCCCCATGGAGGACCTCACCATATGAAACTGAAGCCCCTAGACGACCGCATTGTTGTCAAGCCAAATGACGCCGAGGAACGCACCGCATCCGGTCTCGTCATTCCCGACACGGCGCAGGAAAAGCCACAGCAAGGCACCGTTCTTGCCGTTGGACCAGGACGCTGGAGCGATGACACCGGTAAGCACTCACCGTTGGACATCAAGGTAGGGGACACCGTCCTGTACTCGAAGTACGGCGGAACCGAAGTAACTCATGAGGGCGATGATTTGCTCATCCTCACCAGTCGCGACGTGCTTGCAATCGTCAGCAAATAGTTTCCCAACAGTCCTAAATCAGTCTTTATAGAAAAGGAATCGTTACAAAATGGCAAAACAATTGAAATTTAATGAAGAGGCGCGTCGCGCACTCGAAGCCGGTGTCAACAAGCTTGCCGACGCGGTCAAGGTAACCCTTGGACCAAAAGGTCGCAACGTTGTACTGGATAAGAAATTTGGTGCACCAACAATCACCAACGACGGTGTATCAATTGCCAAGGAAGTTGAACTTGATGACCCATTCGAAAACATGGGTGCACAACTAGTCAAAGAAGTAGCCACAAAAACCAATGACGTAGCCGGCGACGGCACAACCACGGCAACGGTTTTGGCTCAGGCCATGGTCCAACACGGCATGCGCAACGTCGCGGCCGGTGCAAACCCAATGGGTTTGAAGCGGGGAATCGAAAAGGCAGTTGCCGCGGCGGTCGAGTCGATCAAGAGTCAGGCCAAAGATGTCGACGACAAGGGCGACATCGCCAGCGTCGCCACCATTTCGGCCGCCGACGCGTCCATCGGCAAAGTCATCGCCGATGCCATCGACAAAGTTGGCAAGGACGGCGTTGTGACTGTCGAAGAGTCAAACACCTTCGGTACCGAACTCGAGTTCACGGAAGGTATGCAGTTCGACAAGGGCTATCTCTCGCCGTACTTCGTCACCGACGCCGATCGTCAAGAAGCGGTTCTCGAAGATCCGTACATCTTGTTCAACGCCGGCAAAATCTCAACGGTGCAGTCCATGTTGCCATTGCTCGAGGCGGTAATGAAGACAGGTCGCCCAATGTTGATCGTTTCCGAGGATGTCGAGGGAGAAGCCCTCGCCACGCTTGTTGTGAACAAGATCCGCGGCACATTCAATAGCGCGGCAGTGAAGGCACCAGGTTTCGGCGATCGTCGCAAGGCGATGTTGCAGGACATGGCGGTACTCACCGGCGGTCAGGTCATCAGCGAAGAAGTTGGTCTCAAGTTGGAGAACATCTCCCTCGACCTGCTCGGCCGTGCCAAGCGCGTGATCATCAACAAGGACAACACGACTCTTGTAGACGGCGGTGGCAAGAAGGAAGATGTCACCGGCCGCATCAATCAGATCAAGGCAGAGATCGAAAATACAGACTCTGACTGGGATCGCGAGAAGTTGCAGGAGCGTCTAGCCAAGCTCGCCGGTGGAGTGGCCGTCATTAAAGTCGGAGCAGCCACCGAGGTCGAGCTCAAGGAAAAGAAGCACCGCATCGAAGATGCAGTGTCGGCAACTCGTGCCGCGATCGAAGAAGGCGTCGTTGCCGGTGGCGGAGTGGCACTCATTCGCACCCGCGCGGCAGTGCTCGCCGTCGTCGAATCGCTGAGCGGAGACGAATCAACCGGTGCACGCAGCGTGTACGACTCACTGACCGCACCGGCGCGATTCATTGCCGACAATGCGGGCATCGAAGGTGCGGTTGCCATCCAACGGATCGAATCCGAAAAGGGCAACGTTGGCCTAAACGCCGCAACAGGTGAATATGTCGACCTCGTGAAGGCCGCCATCATCGACCCCGCCAAAGTGACTCGTGCGGCCTTGCAAAATGCCGCATCGATCGCCGCTTTGGTTATCACCACAGAGTGTCTCGTCGCCGACAAGCCAGAGAAGAACGCTGCTCCGGCTGGTGGCGGCATGCCTGGTGGCGGAATGGGGATGATGTAACAAATTGTTACAACTTGCTTAGTTGCAAAGTCCCGAGCCTCGCGGCTCGGGACTTTGTGTTTTGAAGATCCATTTCGAAAGTCCACAGCGAAACCAATACAGTGGCGTGGTATGACAGCGCATGGTCGGGGCTTTTGGCTCCATCAACTCGTTGAGTATGCGATCGCCATATTGCTGATTGTGATGGCGGCCCAGATACGCGAGCCGCTCGTGCCGGTCCTATTTGGAGTTGCCCTGTTGATCAACGCGGCGGTGGCGGACGGAGCGATGAGCGCATTCAAGTTGCTGAGTCGCGGGACGCATCGCCTGATTGACTGGCTCATCATCGTCGGATGCCTGATCTCGGGGGTGCTCGTCGATAATGGTGTCACCGGTCGACTTGCGCTGATTGGAGTGGGTCTCGTTCTTGCCGTCATTAGTTTGGGCACCAATTTTGCCAAGCGAGGCGCGGACGGTCGGTAGAATTCGGTCGGTACAATACGCGGATGGGTTTCGATCAACCGGCGCCAGATATGGACAAGATTCAACTCGCGTGGCAGACATGGGAGCGCGGCGAGGAACAGCCCGGAAAGACCTTGGCCAACATGAAAACCGCGGGATTCGCCGATGTGATCAAACAATTGATCGACAGTGGCTGGAAGCCGTCCGCGTAGAGCGCAGTAGCGACTCGAGCATGGGGCCGATTACCGGTGGCCGTCGCGCGGGAGGCGATCAAGTCATTGCCAGACCGGCGCAATTTCGATTAGGAGCTGATCACCACTTTGACAAAGTTGATCAGTCCGCGCTTGGGTCGCTTGAGAAAGTTGTCGACAGGGTCGTCGCCCACAGCGCAACGCTGACACATCTGTCTCCTCCCGATAACGCCAAGGCGTCGGCGGTGCTGATCGCCCTGTTCCAGGGTGTACAAGGCGCCGAAGTTGTGCTCACCCGTAGGTCGCAGCAACTCACCAATCACAAGGGCGAAATCTCGTTTCCCGGTGGACGAATTGACGAACACGAGACCGCGGTGGACACCGCCATACGCGAAGCCTTTGAGGAAATTAATCTGTCCCCAGATCGCGTTGAGGTCGTCGGGCAATTGAGCGCAACCTCGACGCTTGTTAGCAACAGCCACATTGTTCCGGTGGTTGCTCGCTTGCGGGACAAGCCATCGCTAAAGATACGCAATGCGGAGGTTGATCGGGTGTTTAGCGTTTCGCTCAACGAGTTGATTAGGCCCGACACCTACTCGCAGGAGTTTTGGGGCGCGCCGTCGAGTGAGCACTGTCTGCATTTCTTTCACCTCGAAGAAGAGACGATTTGGGGCGTCACGGGGCGCATGCTCTACCAGCTGTTGACGGTCGCACTCGCCGCCTGAACGCATCGCTAGGGACCTCCGGCCGAGCGGACGGCGGCAAAGAAAATTTCGGCCCAGGCCGCGCACCTCACCTTGAAAGTCCGTACCTTTGGCCCGCATAGGGCGTGCATGTCTTGGCGAAATTGCTCATCGATGCGCAACCGTGAATCGGCGGTGAACAACTCGTGGGCCTTGTAGTTGCGATAGCCAAAGTCGTGGCGGATACAGGCGGTGCGAAAATTGAAGGACCGACCGGATTCTCCGACGATCGGTGCCGAACATCCGTCGCTCGTCCAGTTCAGTTGAGGGTAGTTTCGGCGCAGAACTGGTCGTTGCCGAATGAATGCAGCGAGATCGAGATCGAACATCACAAAGTCGATTGTCTCGATGGCGCTAGGCGTCGAATTGGGGAATTTGTCGAGTACGGGACCCGCAACGGGAAGTGCGCTCGTAATCGCAATAAGCGCGCCGAGGACAAGACCCATCGATGCCACCTTCTATGTGCAACGCCCGATGCGTTGCTACATCGATGTGTGAATCGGTGTCCGGCAAGACTTCGCCTGGGTGACTATTTCTTGTCGCGAATCGCTTTCAATACATTGACCATCTCGATCGCCCCGATGGCTGCTTCCTCACCCTTGTTTCCGGCAGCCGGACCCGAGCGTTCGACCGCCTGCTCAACATTTTCGGTGGTCAGTACCGCGAACCCGATCGGTATCCCCGTTTCGAGTTGAATCTTGGCCACGCCATCTGCGCACGGGCCGGCCACGTATTCAAAGTGAGCGGTTTCGCCCCGAATAACCGCCCCGAGGGCGATCAGGGCGTCGTAGTGACCGCTGAGAGCCATCGTTCGAGCGGCAAGTGGAATCTCGTACGCACCGGGAACCCAGACCACATCGATACTCGCATCGCTCACCCCACAGTTACGCAGACCGCGCTTTGCCCCCTCCAGTAATCCGGTGACGATAAATTCAT
>JBKJXI010000012.1:0-11216 GCA_046716325.1 Ilumatobacteraceae bacterium
CCGGCGGCGAATTAGTCGGACAAAATGCGCATCTCGCCGGGGCATCGTTCGACTCGCGGACAATTCAGCCGGGACAATTATTCGTGCCGATCGCCGCGGATAAGGATGGTCATGAATACATTGAACACGCGCTGCAGGTTGGGGCGGGTGCATACCTGACATCCCGAGGGTTTCAAGGTCGTACCGCCGTCCAGGTAACCGACACGCTTACCGCACTTCTTCAACTTGGAGCCTGGGCACGCACAAGGTTGGACAGTCAGCTAGAAAATCGGGTAGTCGCAATCACTGGATCTGTAGGCAAGACATCGACGAAAGACTTTGTCGCGGCCGCGCTCGGATCACAGTTTCGGGTAAGCGCTAGTGAGCGTTCATTCAACAATGACCAAGGTCTGCCGATAACAATTTTGAATGCGCGCGATGATACCCAATGTCTCGTGCTGGAAATGGGAATGCGCGGGTTTGGCGAGATCAGACGCTTATGCGAGATCGCCCGACCGACTATCGGTGTCGTCACAAGTGTCGGCGAGACCCATACCGAGCGTGTCGGCGATATTGAAGGCGTCGCCCGGGCAAAATCCGAATTGCCGGAATCACTTGACTCCACGGGCACCGCGGTCCTTAGCGCCGATGATTGGAGAGTGTTGGCGATGTCCGCAGACACGCGTGCAGCGGTGCTGACGTACGGCATGTCCGATCGTGCCGACGTACATGTCGAGTCGCTATTCGTCGATGATCTTGGTCGCACCACCACTCGACTCAATACGCCATGGGGAAATTGCGAATTTTCGCTTGAAATTCCGGGTCGACACATGGCCCTTAACGCGTCCGCCGCAATAGCCGTTGCGGGTGCTATTGGCGCCGATATACAGGCTGCCGCCGGCGCATTGGCATCCGCGTCGATGACTCCGCGACGAATGCAACTGCACACTCTTGAAACGGGCGCGCTTGTAGTCGACGACACATACAACGCCAGCCCATCTTCGATGGGAGCGGCATTTGCAACCTTGAGCGAAATGGAAGCCATTCGCAGAATCGCCGTTTTAGGTCCAATGGCCGAGCTTGCCCAACCAGAAGCGGAGCATGTCCGAATTGCCACGATGGCCCGTGAAATGTCAATTCGGATCATTGCCGTCGATACAGAGATGTACGGAGAGCCGTCCCACAGCATTGACGAGGCACTGGAAGAACTTGTCGGAATGGAGAGTGGCGACGTAGTTGTCGTCAAGGGCTCCCGAATTTGTGGCTTAGAACGGCTCGTGGATCGGCTTGTGAGGCGTAGCTAGTTTCTCGCGAGCGTCCAGACCGGCGATATTGCACCACCAAGCCAGAATTCCGGCCCATGCTGCTCCCATAAATAGGAGCCACTGTGAGCCGTGCGCGTCAATCAACGGACCAAACAGCAAGTTTCCGAGCGGCACCGTTCCACCAAACGCCATGAACCACAGGGCCATGACACGCCCCCTAGTTTCAGGTTCCAGTCTGCTCTGAAGCACCGTCATCATCGACGTCGTCGTGAAGAAATACGAAAATCCGAGGACAAATCCAAATAGGAATGCCGGCAATGGCGATCGTGATACAGCAAATGCAAACATGCTGGCCGCAATGCCAATAAATCCATAGCGAATAAGAATTCGTTTGTCGAGACCGACGCATACGGTCCCAATGGCAAGCCCGCCAAGACAAGCGCCAAAGCCCCAAGTCGCATACAGCCATTTGTAAACAACGCCGCTTTCGTCAATTCCGAAGTTGAGCCGGGCAACCGCAGGAAATAATCCAACATAGGGAAGTGACAACAATGAAAACGAAGCCAAGGTGAACAGCAAGCGGCGGATCACGATTCGTTGCCGTGCAATTTCGATCCCGCGCGTGAAGCGTCGCCAACCCTGCGTCGGATCCTTGGCGATGACAGGAATGTGCACGCTGAGCAACGCTCCAATGACGAATAGGTAGGTTGCCGAATTCATGAAGAAAAATTGCGCCGTGGAAACTCCCCATTGCGACAGCACCGCAACAATAATCGGCCCGATCACGCGCGATCCATTGATCACCGTGGAATTTAACGAAATCGCGCCGGCAATATCTTCGTGTCGCACCATCGAGGGAAGTACGGCAGACCATGCCGGTGCGTTGAGTGCGTTCCCGACTCCTACGCCAAGCGCTGCACAAAAAAGCATCCACACCGACGGGGTGCCGAGCGCCAGAATCGCCAACAACGCGGAGAAGATCAATTGCATCGACTGCATGGAGATCAGCCAAGTTCGCCGGTCAAAGCGGTCGGCGATAACTCCGGCGGGAATCGACAGAATGAGCAGTGGGCCTAGTTGGGCAAAAATAAGCAACGCCACGAGCGAGGCTCGTCCCGTTCGATGGTAGATGTAGGCGGGGAGCACCACATTTTGCATCCAGGTACCAATGTTCGACAGGAACGATCCGTACCACATGAGTCGGAAATCCCGCACGGCGAGCGCGGCCCGTGCACTTCCGGGTCGATGCCTTCTAGGAGTGTCGTCGACGGGAGTTGAACTGGTATCGGTCACAGGGTGAGAGTGCGCATTTCCAGTGTCGGGTTGGATAAGAATGGCAATTGATGAATCAGGTCAACGCTACAACCGTGACCATTGCGTCGACGGGTTCGACGGTGTCGTCACTTGTCACACCGAGCTCGACGTGCTTTTCCCCGCGTGGCATTTTTTCGCAATGCCCGCTATGCGACTCGCCATTGCTTCCCGAACACGCTCACTATCGATGTAGGTCGTGCGGCTGGCGTGATTCCTGTTGCGACTAGATCGGCAGTCGTGAGTTAGTTAGCTAGTGCTAGAAGCGGATCCACAAAATTGGTTGTCAGTCCCGTCGCCACCGCGGCATTTGTAATCTGCCCGTTGACGGTATTTACTCCGTGAGCGATCGCGGAGTTGCCCTTGGCGGCGGCCAAAGTGCCGAGTTTGGCGATCATCATTTGGTAGGGAAGCGTGGCGTTGGTCAATGCGTAAGTGCTCGTATGGGGAACGGCGCCCGGCATGTTGCCAACTGCGTAGTGCAGGACTCCGTGTAATTCGTACACCGGATCGGCGTGCGTGGTCTCATGGATAGTTTCGATGCACCCACCCTGGTCCACGGCCACATCGACGATTACCGCGCCGCGTTTCATCGATCGCACCATGTCTTGCGTGACGACAACTGGCGCGCGCGCACCAGCGATGAGCACCGCTCCGATCACGAGGTCGGCTTCGGCGACAAACCGTTCGATCGCCCCGCGGTTGGATGCAATGGTCGTGATCCGGCCCTTGAGAATCTGGTCGAGATACCGCAGTCGGTCCAGGTTCTTATCCAGCACATAGACCTCGGCTTCCATTCCGCCGGCGATCCACGCCGAATTCCAACCCACGTTGCCGGCACCGATGACCACCACGCGCGCGGGTCGCACTCCGGGGGCACCGCCCATCAATACGCCACGCCCTCCGTGTGGACGCTCCAAGAAGTACGCTCCCGCCTGCGTCGCTAAGCGGCCTGCGATTTCGCTCATCGGGGCAAGTAGCGGTAGCGACGAGTCTTCTAGCTGGACAGTTTCGTAGGCAATCGCCGTGGTCTTGGCCGCCACAAGCGCATCGGCGACTTTTGGATATGCGGCCAGATGGAGGTATGTAAACAGAGTGAGATCCGAACGAAGGTAGCCAAATTCTTCGGCTTTGGGTTCCTTCACCTTGACCACCATTGATTGGCTCCACGCATCGGCGGCGCTTGGCACGATGGTCGCCCCGGCCGCCCGGTAGTCGGCGTCCGAAATTGAAGCCGCGTCTCCCGCTTGCGTTTCAACAAAAACTTCTGTTCCGAGGCGTTCAAATTCGCGGACACCGTCGGGGGTAAGCGAAACTCGTCCTTCGGATGCTTTGATTTCTCTGGGAACGCCAAGTGTTCGAATCGCCGGAGCGCCATTGCTCATGGTCTATTTATAGCGCATCGGCTGTAGCTAAACCTATTAGTTGAGTTCGCGTCGTTGGAATCGGCGGGCGTCGAATGGTTAGTGTTGTTCCATGAAATCATTCAAAAATTTTGTCAACGGCAAGTATTCGGATGCAGCCGATGGACGAACGACCCCTCTCATCAATCCTGCTACAGGAAAGCAATATGCAACGGCCCCACTTTCGGGTCGTGCCGACATCGACTCGGCGATGAAGGCTGCCTTGGCGGCCTTCGATGGTTGGAAGAACACCACACCATCCCAGCGATCGCTTGCCTTGTATCGAATCGCCGACGCGATGGAAGCACGGATCACCGACCTCATTGAGGTCGAGATCGAAAATACCGGCAAGCCCCGTGCGGTCACTTACGCCGAAGAGGTCCCGCCGATGCTTGATCAGATTCGCTTCTTTGCGGGTGCGGCGCGGATGTTGGAAGGTAAGAGTGCGGGCGAATACATGGCCAATTTCACCTCGTATACGCGTCGCGAGCCGATCGGCGTTTGCGCCCAAGTGACGCCGTGGAATTATCCGCTGATGATGGCGGCATGGAAATTCATTCCGGCAATTGCCGCCGGCAACACCGTCGTGCTCAAGCCTTCGGATACGACACCCGCTTCGACAACTCTGCTGGCCGAGATCGCCGCCGAGTTTTTGCCAGAGGGGGTATTTAACGTCATCTGCGGTGATCGCGACACCGGTCGCGAGATGGTGCTTCACGACACTCCGAGCATGGTCTCGATTACCGGTTCGGTTCGTGCTGGAATGGATGTCGCGGCGGCAGCTTCCAAGTCTCTCAAGCGGGTGCATCTTGAATTGGGTGGCAAGGCGCCGGTAATCGTCTTCGATGATGCCGATATTGTCGCCGCCGCCGAAGTAATTGCGATAACCGGTTACTTCAACGCTGGCCAAGACTGCACGGCCGCCACTCGGGTGATCGCTGGGCCCAACATTTATCGAGATTTGGTTGACGCATTAGCCGAGCAAGCTGCAAAGACAAAAACCGGTTCGCCCGACGAGGACGTGTTGTTTGGACCTCTCAATAGCGACGCGCAATTGTCGAAGGTCAAGGGTTTTCTGGATCGCACTCCTAACCACGCCAAGGTGGTTTCCGGTGGAGCATCGATCAAACGGGACGGATACTTTTTTGAACCGACCGTTGTTTCCGATCTGCGCCAAGACGACGAAATGATTCAGAACGAGATTTTCGGACCGGTCATTACGGTTCAGAAATTTAGTGATGAGGCCGAGGCTCTCACATGGGCAAACGGGGTGGAGTATGCATTGGCGTCGTCAGTGTGGACGAAGGATCTTGGTCGGGCGATGCGGATGACAAAGAATCTTGATTTTGGCTGTGTATGGGTCAACACCCACATTCCGCTGGTGGCCGAAATGCCACACGGCGGCTACAAGAAATCCGGATATGGCAAGGACTTGTCTGCATATGCCCTCGACGATTACACGCGCATCAAGCACGTGATGATCAATCTACAGAGCTAGTTGGTGTCGATCTCAGGAGTCACCTTCGAACGCGGCTCGGTTGAGCTAGTCAACGTCACGAAGCGTTACGGCGATGTCGTTGCAGTTGATGCAATTGACCTGCAGGTGAAACCGGGCGAATTTCTGTCGCTGCTAGGTCCTAGCGGTTGCGGCAAGACCACGACGTTGCGACTATTGGCCGGATTCGAACAACCGGACGAGGGACATATTCGAATCGGAAACACCTTTGTTCAGGGAGTGCCACCCTATAAACGAGATGTCAACACGGTGTTCCAGCACTATGCCCTGTTTCCGCACATGAATGTCGCGGACAATGTTGCATACGGACTACGCCAACGAAAAGTTCCCAAATCAGAAATTGCTTCCAAGGTCGACGAAGCACTGGCGATGGTAAAGATGACGAAAATGGCTAGGCGAAAGCCCTCTCAGTTGTCGGGTGGTCAACAGCAAAGGGTTGCGGTCGCGCGAGCACTTGTGAATCGCCCAAGTGTTTTATTGCTGGACGAGCCTCTCGGGGCGCTAGATCGAAAACTTCGCGAAGAGATGCAAATTGAATTGAAACTCTTGCAGTCGCAGCTTGGGATCACATTTATCTTTGTCACACATGATCAGGAAGAGGCGATGTCGATGTCCAACCGAATCGCCGTGATGCTCAACGGACACATCGAACAGCTGGCCGATCCGGACACTATTTATGAGCAACCAAACTCGGCCTTCGTCGCCGGCTTCATTGGCCGCAACAATTTCTGGCGCGGAACCACACGGGGCGAAAAAGTCGAGACCCTGAGTGGAACTTTTACCCCGCTACGCCGGATAGAGAATCCAACCGAAGGCAGCGAGGCCATCGTGTCCGTGCGACCGGAGATGATCGAAGTGACCGCTCAGCGTCCGAATGGTTCAGGTGAAGTGTTGGAGGGTCGGCTCATTAGCATTTCTCATCTTGGTGATGTGCTTCAGTATGTTGTAAAGACTCCAAATACCGATCTGATTGTATTTGTTTCAAGACATGATGCACCAAAAGTGAATCAAGGCGACACCGTGTGGTGCAGCTGGATGCGTGAAGACATGTACTTGTTTGGCGCATCGCAATCAGCGCTTGTGTTTGCGGAACCAAGTGTGAAATAATCGAAACTTGCCAATGAATCAACCAACTCGAATCCTCATGTCGCGGGCAACCGCCCAACGCATTGCCGGTCGGTTGTCTCGGCGGGATTTTCTAGCCGTCGCCGGCGGCAGCGCGGCGTTAGCCGCGTTCTTGGCTGCCTGCGGCAGAGGAGATTCCGGTTCCGATTCAGATGGGGATTTTTCCAAGAAGCTCAACTTATTTACATGGGCCGAATACGACGATCCCGATCTGATTGCCTCGTGGGGCGACCTAAACATCACCATTTTCAACTCGAACGAAGAGGCAATCCAAAAACTCGTATCTGCAGGCGGAGTGAGCGGATTCGACATCGTGGTTCCTACTGGACCGTATATTCCACAAATGGTCGACGAAGGATTACTGGACGAAATCGATCTTGGTCGAATTCCAAACTTCACAAATCTCGATGCACCGTATGTCAACCAGGTGTTCGATCCGGGTAATAAATATTCGGTGTGCAAAAATTGGGGTACTACCGGCTGGGTGTACGACACAACCGTGGTTTCCACAGATATCCAGACATGGGACGACTTCATCAAGGTTGCTCAAACAGAGGCCAGCGGTCAAGTATCGGTGATTGATACGCCACCCAACTTGGCTGGGATCTACTTTTGGGCCAAAGGCATCGACTGGAACACCGAACGAGCGGCGGATTTGGATGCCTGCGAAGAGTTCCTTGTCAATGAATTCGCCCAACATATAAAGGCGTTCGATAGCTATCCAGGAATCAATCTGACTCAGGGAAATTATGCCCTCTCGCAAGTGTGGAACGGCGACGCGCGGCAGGGACTCCTCTCGGTTGAAGAGGCTGGCGACGATCCGACGCGATACAAGTGGGCCGTTGGTGCACCGGAAACCGAACTTTGGATGGACAATTGGTGCATTGCCAAGGGTGCCGCGAACCTCGACGCCGCATACGACTTCATCAACTTCATTCTCGATCCAGTGAATTCGCTTATCGATGTTCAGTTCCACGGGTTTAACACCGGTTTGAAAGGTATTGAAGAGAGTGCGGCGGACATGCCGTACAAGGAGATGGTCTTCTTCACCGACGACGTTGTCGATCGGATGCGATCGCAAACTCTTAACAGTTCGCAGGATCGCCTCGTCGACATGTACAACAAGACCAAGGCCAAGGCGGGCGCTTAGCTTCCGGTGGACACTGACGTCCAGACTCAACCAAACAGTCGCGCGCGTTTTCGAGCGCCGCGCATGTTCCACTCGCTGCCATCGTGGTTCTGGTACATCGTGCTCTTCGTCGTACCGGTGGCGTTTGTGGTCGTCGCCAGTTTCGGTAGCAAAGTCCCCGGGTCGGCCGGGAGGGTCGATTTCTCGAAGTTGTCATTTGGGCGGTACCGCGAGGCACTCGACGAGACACTGCTCACCGTTCTCTTGCAGACGATGAGGACGTCAATCATTGGCACGGTTCTGTGCCTGGTGATTTCGTTGCCGGTTGCCTACTACCTAGCCACAAAGGTGTCGGAGGCGCGGCGGGGAATACTTTTGGCCGTCCTGATCATTCCTTTTTTCACAAATTTTCTTATTCGTACGATGGCGTGGAGAATTGTGCTCGCCCCGCATGGACTGATCTCGAATCTTCTCATCGATTGGGGACTTCGTGACAGCGGGTTGATGTTGTTAGACACTCGCATCGGGCTACAAATTGGGATCGTTTACAACTATCTGCCACTAATGATCTTTCCTTTGTTTGTAGCGCTAGATCGTCTAGACCCGGCACTGCGCGAGGCGAGCAAGGATCTTGGTGCCAATCGGTTGCGAACGTTCGTGCAGATTACGATTCCGCTGGCGATGCCGGGCATAGTGGCCGGTCTAGTGCTCGTGTTTGTGCCACTTTCGGGTGACTACATCACGGCGGCGATTCTCGGCGGGGCAAAAGGCAATATGGCCGGCGCGCTTGTCGCGGCGCAGTTCCTGCAGGCGCAAAACCCCGCCCTTGGGGCCGCGGTCGCGGTGCTTTTGATAGCCGCAATTCTCGCAGTGCTCGGCGCCTTCGCGCTAGTTGGCAAGCTCACGATCGCCGCATTTCGGCGCAATCGTTCGATGACGATGGTGAATGTGTGAAGGTGCGTCGATGCCGCTGATTCGCCCGCGCAATGGAGTCAATCTGATACTTGGGTTGATCACCGCCGCGACATTGTTATTTCTCTTCATACCGATTGGATTCATCGTCGCTCATTCCTTTACCGATGCTCGCGCATTCTTTGTTTGGGGAGGTTTCACGACCAAGTGGTATTCCTCGATGTGGGATAACGCGCAACTAACTAACTCCGTTTTGGTTTCATTCAAAGCAGCCGCCGGTTCAACGCTCATTGCTGTTGTGCTCGGATCCTTTGCCGGCATCGCACTCGCTCGTCGGCCCGGTAAATGGGTGGCCATATTCATGGCCGTGATCCTGTTGATACTTACAACTCCGGAAATAGTGGATGCGATTGGGTTGCAGCTTTGGTTCGTGAGGCTTGGTGGACCATTTCGCACGGGGCTGCTTCCACTGTGGCTCGGTCAGTCTATTTTTTCCAGTGCCGTCGTGACGCTCATCGTTCGGGCCCGAATGTCGGGGTTAGACGAATCACTCGAGCAGGCCGCGGCCGATTTGTTCGCCACCCCGCGCAAGGCGTTCATGCAGATCACATTGCCGCTGGTGGCGCCCGCAATCTTGGCCGGCGGACTCTTGGCATTTACGTTTAGCCTCGACAACGTCGTCATCGCCCAGTTTGTTTCCTCGCCCGGAACGAGCACCTATCCGGTGTATGTGTTCGGACTTGCCCGTTCTGTTGTGAAACCCGAAGTTGGAGCGATGGCGACCGTATTGCTGGGTGCGACCTTGGTTTCGCTGATCTTGGTTGCTGTGGTGTTGCGTCGCAGTGGCGACTCGGCGAGCAAAATTGCCGCCACGTTTACCGGCACAAATTAGCTGTCGATGGTCGCATCGCAGGTCAGTATCGCGGTTGGACCACGGGACTGTCCCCAGTGGGTAAGGGAAGCCGTCCGAGCCGGTGGCGCAACAATTGTTGACCCTCGGGCAGCAACCGGACTTATTTGGAGCGATGCCAACGATCCGCTCGGGCTTGAACGTGAACTAAGTGTTTCGCCAAATATCAGGTGGATTCAGTTGCCATTTGCGGGCAGCGAGAACTTCATGCACCTGGTGAATGCAGATCGAATCTGGACAAGTGGCAAGGGCGTGTACTCCGAGCCGGTAGCCGAACTGGTGATGGGATTCCTCATTGGTGGATTGCGAAACATTGTCGGTTACTCGCGCACAGACCATTGGTCCGGCGAGTTCGGGCGGTCGCTTCACAATGGGCGGATCACGGTTATTGGCGGAGGAGGTATCGCCACGGCGTTGCTACGACAGTTAAAGCCATTCAACTGTCGCGTCACCGTCGTGCGCAACAATATCGAAGCAATGTCGGGTGCCGAATTGGTGGTAACCCCCGATCGCCTAAGGGAGTCGTTGCCGGGTGCTGATGCTGTTGTGATTGCACTTGCGCTCACGCCAGCCAATGTCGGCGTCATCGGACGAGCTGAACTCGAGTTGATGGAATCGCATGCCTGGCTGATCAATGTCGGGCGCGGTCGCCACGTCGTTACCGACGACTTGGTGCGGGCGCTTCGTGACAATTCAATCGGCGGTGCCGCGTTGGATGTCACCGATCCGGAACCGCTTCCCGATGACCATCCGTTGTGGAAACTATCGAATTGTGTCATCACCCCACATATCGGAAATACCGCGGAGATGGTTCCGCCGATGCTTTCCGAGAGGATCACGGCCAATGTTGTTCGCTTCCTTGCCGGCGAACCACTTATCGGATTACTGAGCAAGGAAAGGGGTTATTAATCGCAATTATTGTCGATTTGGCGAAGTCCCAATCGTTGTAATAGTAAGGGTCGGCACCGGGCCGAACCAATATGACAAGGAGAAAGTCAATGCCACAATATTTACTGTCCGTTCACGGCAACGAAGAAATTTACTCTGCGGTGTCGCCGGAAGACACGAAGAAAATGTATGCCCAGGTTGATGCGGTCAACATTGAACTGTTTCGATCGGGGGTATTGGTATTTGCCGACGGGTTAGAACCAGCAAACACCGCCACGGTCGTCAGATCTGAAAATGGTAAGACAGTCACAACCGACGGTCCGTACATGGAGACAAAGGAACACATCGGCGGATTCTGGATTATTAGGGTCAAAGATCTGGACGCGGCGTTGGCATGGGCGGCCAAGGCATCGGCGGCATGTATGGGACCCGTCGAAGTTCGCCCCTTTCAGCAAAGGCCGGATGAGAGCTAACTCTGACTCGCGCGACGCCTGAATTTGACCATTCACAGTTGAGTCGCATCTTCCGACACGAGTCCGGAAGGTGCGTCGCAACCTTGATTCGCTATTTCGGCGATATCGATGTTGCCGAGGAGGCGGTCCAGGAAGCATTCGTTGTCGCCAGCGAACGCTGGCCCATGGTCGGTATCCCACCGAATCCCGGAGCCTGGCTAACGACGACCGCCCGCAATCGAGCAATTGATCGTCTACGACGCGAGGGAACCCGCAATGAGCGTTACGTCCAAGCAGCACTCGTTCACGGTGGCGAGCCAATTGAG
>JBKJXI010000013.1:0-2518 GCA_046716325.1 Ilumatobacteraceae bacterium
AGCCAATGTTGGCAACACGTGGCTCCACTGCAACCCGCAGCTGTCGCCCGGGCTTCACTCCTGGGTGTTGTTCGAAGCCCCGAACGATGTCGCTTCGATTGATGGGCTCGCCACCTTGTACGCGGACGATATTCCAACACTTAATTCTCAGACAACTGGTGTCACGAGCAAGTCAAATCATCTAGCAATTGTCGGCGTAGATCATGTCGTTGTGAATACACCCGATCTACAGAGAACCTCGGATGCGATCGCGTCCGCGACGGGCGCGCCGCTCAAACGCGTGCGCGATGCCGGCAATGGGGTTCAACAAGGTTTCCACCGGCTTGGCGGTGTGATCGTCGAGATTGTATCGACGCCGCAATCGATCGCTGGACCGGCAAAGTTTTGGGGCCTGGTGTTCGTGGTCGACAATCTTGATGCTGTGTTCGAACATCTCGGACCGGATGTATTGACACCGCCCAAGGCGGCGGTTCAACAGGGCCGGAGCATCGCCACGTTTCGGAGCGAAGTGCGGCTTGGTGTTCCCTGTGCGTTGATGACTCGCTGAGCGCGCTCTGACTCACTCGTCGTCGGCGTCTGGGTCCTGGCGTCGATTCATATAGGCGATTCCCTCGGCACAATTTTCTATCAGTGGGCACCAGTAGCATGTGCTGCCGGGACGAACAGCAGGCTTTCGGCCATCACGCTCGAGTTCGACGATGAGCCGAATGCCATCGACCGTCTTGCGCGTTGCCGATTGCAACACCCCTTCGGTTACTTCTTCTACGTCGGCGCGTGCGGTAACAAGTGAATAAGTTGCCAAGAGCCGCGGCGCCTGACCGGAGCGCAGTGCCTCGACGAGGGCGTAGAAGCGCAACTCTTCGCGATGAGAGGGAACGAATCGTCCGGACTTGAGGTCAATAATTACCTTGGCCCCCGCTGGCCCCAAAGTGAGATCGGCGCGAGTCGAGAGATTGATCCGCCGATCGAACATCTCGTAGCGTGCGGAACTTTCCAATACCGGTCGCCACGCCGGTTTGAGAGGCGGGAAACACTCGTCAAATTTGGTGAACAGATCCACCGACGAACTTCGTAATTGAGCCCGCTCCGCGGGTGTTAGCTGCTCGATGAATGGGCCGGCGCTGCCCCTCTCGTCATCGGCGAGTTGGACGAGTGCCTCGTCGACGATCTGGCTGGGGATGATTTCGCCGCTCCAATTTCGGCCAAGCTCGACCGCCTTGTGCAACACGGTTCCCTTGACATTGGCGATCGTCCATTCGAATGTATTCAGCGACGCCAAATGATTGGCCTCACATCCATGAACGGTGGTTAGTTTGTGCTTGGTCACCCAAAGTGCGTTCTCGGGTGAAAGATTGTCGGCGATGGCTTGCAATTCGCCGTGTAATTTGGCGCGGATGTTTTCGATTACCTCGGTGGGTAGCGGACGCCAATCGGCCGATTTTCCCAGCGAGTCGAGCACGGCCTGCTGCATCGGATTGAGAACAGAATCAATAGGTGTATTGCTAGTCACGCAGATGTACTTTGCCATACCCCTGTGTCACACTTGCGCCAATGAAGGCCGGTATCACCACTCAATTCGCTACCGCGGCACGGTTACTGGCCGGCGAGGCCGAACGGTACGGGCTTGATGTGCCGGGTTTTCGAAGTCCGCCGCGCGTCATCGGATTTGATCGAACCATCCGGAGAAGACCGACCGGTGGGGTGATCGCGGTGGCCCTGCGGGGGCGACCATTTGTCGCGGTTCTCGCCGACATGATCGAAGGCATCGTCGTGATCAACAAACTTCAGTCACCGGAGGCTGATCGAGTGCGCTCCTCGTTATGGACGGTGCTCAATAACAACGGACAACTGATCCCCGGGGCACCCGTCGATGCCGTTGAACATCAGGGTCTTCAAACGCGCGTAGCCTAAATCCGTCGCCCGGGTGGCGGAATGGTAGACGCGGGGGGCTTAAACCCCCCTGGTGCGAAAGCGCTGTATGGGTTCGACTCCCATCCCGGGCACGGTTCGTGTACTCTGCGTTACAGTTTGGCGGGGGTTACATCATGAGTGATGATCTGTTGATCGATCCTGCAGTACTGCGTGAACAGGTAAAAGACAAATACCGCGACGTCGCATTATCGCCCCACGGTGAGCATCATTTCCATACCGGTAGACCGCTAGCGGCTCGACTTGGTTATGCCCAGGCCGTAGTCGAAGCGTTGCCCGACCGCGCGGTGGAGTCGTTCGCTGGGATTGGCAATCCGTTCTCACTGCGAAATCTTGTGCCAGGCGAGAAGGTAGTCGATATTGGGTCAGGTGCCGGGTTCGACTCGTTCATTGCCGCCAATCAGGTGACCGCTACGGGCCGCGTGGTCGGTATCGACATGACTCCGGAGATGCTCACCAAGTCTCGCCAAACTGCACAAATACTTGGGCTATCGCAAGTCGAATTTCTTGATGGTCTCGCCGAAGCAATCCCAGTTGCCGACGGTTGGGCAGATGTCGTGATCTCCAACGGCGTGATTAACTTGTGTGC
>JBKJXI010000014.1:0-5293 GCA_046716325.1 Ilumatobacteraceae bacterium
GCCATAGGCGTGTCAGTCGGACAAATCGCCAAGAGCTTGGTGTTTGCCGTGGACGGCGAAATCGTCATGGCATATGTAAGTGGGGCGAATCAATTGGATGAGAATAAGTTGGCTATGGCGGCCGGAGGTGCGACATGCTTGCGTGTAAATGCCGATGCCGTTCGGGAGGCAACCGGATTTGCCATAGGTGGAGTCCCTCCATTTGGTCATGACACAAAACTGCGCGCGTTTATCGATCCAGACCTGTTGCAATACGACGAGATCTGGGCCGCCGCCGGCACGTGGAATGACAACTTTGCAATCTCGCCGAGTGAGTTGGTTCGTGTCAGCGGCGGAATGGTCACCGATCTAAAGCGTTAATCTCGCGCATGACCAAGTTCGAGTTCGCCTTCGTTGCCAAAATTTGGGAGTGGGATGGACCTCAGGCATGGCACTTTGTGAGCCTTCCCAAAGATCTCGCCGACTTGGTCAAGGAGTCGTTTGGACACAATGCTCGAGGATTCAAATCACTGCGAGTTGAAGTCACGGTTTCAGATGAAATATGGAAAACATCAATCTTTCCCGACAGTAAACGGGGAACCTACATCTTGCCCATAAAGAAGGACATCCGGAAACGGCTGGACGTCAAGC
Organism: Ilumatobacteraceae bacterium; assembly: GCA_046716325.1. Taxonomy (GTDB): domain Bacteria; phylum Actinomycetota; class Acidimicrobiia; order Acidimicrobiales; family Ilumatobacteraceae; genus UBA3006. The sequence goes on from JBKJXI010000014.1 coordinate 631, forward strand.
ATGGCTCAAGAATAGAAGTTGAATTTTCGATTCTGTAGCGTGACCACGAATGATCGGCCTCCGGCACGCAACCGTTGCTGATATCCCCATCTTGAAGAATTGGGACGAGGATGCCGATGTGTGGACTTGGCGTGGCGGCGATGATTTCTTCGACTGGGATAGGGAAGTACCACGTAAAGTTGAGTGGCGGGAGTTACTTGTTGCCGAACTAGATGGTCGCCCGATCGGATTCATCCAGATTATCGACGCGGCGGAGGAAGAATCTCACTACTGGGGTGATGTGGAGGTCGGGGCGATGGCGATCGATATCTGGATTGGCGCCGGTGCGGACAGGAATTGTGGGTATGGCACCCAGATGATGAAGTTGGCGGCAGACCGCTGCTTTGCCAACGCGCGCACGACGACAATCTTGATCGATCCACTGGCGACAAACTTGCGAGCCTGCCGATTCTACGAACGTCTTGGGTATCGGTTCGTAGAGACGCGGGTTTTTGGTAGTGACACCTGTCGCGTATATCGCCTGAATCGACCCGAATAATTCTCCCGTAACTAGTGGTGTTTGCGGGCCACTAATTCGTCATGAGGAATCATAAAAGTTGCCGCATCGCGTTGGCTCCACATAATCCATCCATCGTGCATGTTTTGCAATTCGCGGTCGGTCAACAAGCCTAAGGTTCGTGCATGGTCGGCAAAATTTGAGTTGAGCACGCGATCTGCCCACGTTTCGCCCCACCACGTGACTTCATCGGGGGTCTCAAAGACCCACTTTGACGACGTCTTCCCAACTATCTCCAGAGAAGCTTTCGTCGCCCAATTCTCCAGGTGGCGCCCAGCGTCCGGCTCACCCTCGCAGAACCGTGCAATAGCGATGTAGGTCTTCAGCCACTTATCTAGTTCGGATGACTTTGGGGACCACTCAAACCCCGAGTATTGCGAGTCTCGCACCGCAATTACGCCGGTTGGTCGCACCACTCGCTACATCACGGAAAGCAACGCGACGGGGTCGTTGACATGTTGGAGAACCTGATGCGCATGTACGACATCGAAGGAATTGTCTGCATACGGCAGGTGGTACGCATCGATTACTGCGAACGAGACATTTTCGCGGTGCCCGCTTGCCTCCGCAATCTCCACGACCTTTTCGGAAATGTCGACGCCGATAACCGAACCCTGTGGACACTTCGATCCGAAGTCGTTTGTAAGCGAGCCGGGTCCGCATCCGATGTCAAGAATCTCTGAGTCGGCGGCAATGAATGGCACCACATACTGTGCCGAATTCAGAACCGTCCGCCAGGAATGGCTCCTGAGCACCGCCGGCTGGTGACCATGGGCGTACTCGCTATTCACTTTTGAGACCTTGGCACCGTTTTCAGGTAGATGTTGAGCGCAGCGGACGACATCGACAGTTAATTGTTGATTTCCGGCAATGCGTCGACTAGCGCATTAACCCGATCCGGTTTTCCCACTACCGACAATTTATCGATTGGGCAGCGACCAAATAGGAACAAGACGAGGTCGGAGGCATTCCCGCTAATGGCGACCGCGTCGGCTTCCCCTTCGTTCACGTGCCAGTGTGCGGTCGAATCGGTAGCCGATAGGTGGATGTGCGGAAGTTTCAACTTCCGAATCGAATCTCGATGTACATGCAAAAACTCTGGGATTCCGTCGATCGCAATTTCTACAGGAATGGGCGCCGGAGTAGCGACCGCCAATTCCGCGTCCCAGCGGTGCACCTCAGCCTCTTGAACCTGGTGCCGCGCCACGGCCAGCGCGGTAAGTGGGTAGCCCCACCACGTCCAGCAAGGAGACGCATCCGGCGTTGACTCGATTGCATCGATAAGTAGGCGGGTCTGAGTGCGTAACCATGTTCCCGATTCCTGAGGCGAGTCTGGTTTCTTGATTTCGCCTGGCCACGGGGCACCGGCGTTTGCTTCTCTAATGCAATTGGCCCAGAAACCCTGCACCTCGCCAATGTGGGACACTAGATCAAAGAGATTCCACTCGGGACACGATGGCACCTTGGCATCGGAATTTTCTGCGGTTATCAGTTCGGCCATTCGCGCCGACGATCGCGCAATTTCTTCAACATGAATCATGTCGCAATGCTATGAGTAGCATCTTGGAATGTCCAAAAGCATTCAGGTCGTGGTGGACTGTCAAGGCTCGGTCGCATTGGCCCAGTGGTGGGCGGAAACTCTCGACTGGAAATTCGAGTGGCTCGATCCAGCAGTATTCGAAAAGTTGAAGGCAGACGGCTTGTGCATGGATGCCGACATAATCAGGGTGGGCGACAATCTTTCGTGGAATTCCGGCGCCGCGATCAACTCCGGCGAGGAATCGCATCCGCGACAGCGAATGTACTTTCAGGACGTGCCCGAACAAAAAGTGGTAAAGAATCGAATGCACATCGACGTGCATGTCGGACCGGAAGCCTTGACAGAAACCGTTGAGCAGCTGACTGCTCGCGGGGCGACCCAGGTGGGGACGGGATCGCAAGGTCGTCACAACTGGATCATCTTGTCTGACCCAGAAGGCAACGAGTTCTGCATCCATTAAGTCGTCATAGTCGCTAATTCTGGGGGTTTGTCCTGAATACGGTCAAAACTGGATACACGGATAGCAAAGTGCTGCGATGGTCGGAGCGAATCAAGCCCGCCCTGTTAATTCCCTGTGGCGCGTTGGTCGGATTGGTTCTCGGAATCATCGCGCGAGCTTGGATGCGGTGGATTTCCACCGATCCGGAATTTTCCTGGGGCGGAACAATTGGCATCATTGTTGGCTTCGTTCTCTTTTTCACGGTTCATGCAACGGTGCTGTTGGGAAGGCGAAGGGGATGGTCGAGACGCTGGCTTACCGTGACTCGAGTCGTGGCCGCCTTTCTCTCACTTGGGATATTTGGCGCCGCCGGGTCTTCAATGTTGCCGACGGTGCTTACCGCATCGCTTGGCCTTGGACGAACCGACTGGCCCCGATTTGTGCGCCGCGTCCTGATAGTTCTCAGCACGATCATTCCTATTTTCCTCGTGCGCGATATCGGTGCCGATTTTGGATGGAACCTCATCACCGCGGGTCGAGTAATTCTCTTTGTGTTGATCTATCACGTGATTATTTCGGTCGCGCGAATTACCGTGGCGCCCCAAGGTGACTCGTGGCGGATGAATCGAAAGGTTCGTGCCACGATCTGGTTTTTACTCGCTTGCCTCGCATTGTTTGCAGCCTTCAATCTACAAATTGAGTGACTGCAAGCGTTTTCAACTCGTTAATTACGAAGTAGCGCTCACCGTGCCAGTTGAAAGTATCGGAGATGTATCCGTGTAATTGGGAATGTCACCCAACACTTCGCCGGTTGCCGAACTCGACATTGCCTCCTGCAAATCTTCGATCGAGTCAAAGAAGATGTGGGCAATCGCATAGTAGGGAGAATCTGGCGCCGCTATGTCGGCTTCCCACTTGGTCAACTTTGGCCACTTAGTTGGCAGCATTGGCATGTGGGTATTGAGCCAGTATTCACTGTTGAAGTGAGTGCCCTCGCTTCGGGGGTACAACGCCATGATGCGAATCATGTCACGAGTCTCCTTACGCAAATTCGATTGCTAGAGAAGTTATCACTGCTTCAGATGTTTGGCGAAAAAGTCAAGAATGATCTCGAAACGTTGTGCACGATGTACCGGTGAGCCCGATCGAGACAATTCATGCGTCTCGCCGGGGAAGCGATAAAACGTCACATCCTTGCCGAGTAGTCGCATAGCAACAAACAACTCTTCTGCCTGACTAATCGGACACCGCAGGTCATTTTCGCTGTGAATGATGAGCAGCGGAACGCTGATGTCTCGCACCTGACTTATCGGAGACATGCGCATGTACTCTTCCGGGTCTTCAAGGTGATTAGGCCCATGCTCGACTCGGAAAACGGTTCCAACGTCGCTCGACCAGTTCGCCGAGACCATGTTGTTCACTGCCCGCTCCGAACAAATTGCCTTGAATCGCTTGCCATGGCGGCCCGCCAGCAACGTCGCCATGTAGCCGCCGTAACTCCCGCCGAGCATTCCCACCTGTGACGAATTGCAAAATGAGTATTTTGCAAGGGCGCCGTCGAGAACGGCAAGGACATCTTCAACATCGGCATCGCCCCAGCCTGTGCCTGGTGCGACGGCGTGTTTGCGACCGAGAATTGCTTGACCCCACGCCTGTTCTCGGCCGCTCGATCCGCGCGGATTGCTCATCAAAACAACGAAACCGGCCGCGGCCTGAATTTGAGCTTCGTCAAACAGCGTCTCGCCGTATTGCGTGTGTGGCCCACCATGAACGTTGAGAAGCACAGGGTATTTTTTCTGCGGATCGAAGTCCTTCGGTTTCATGATCCATGCATCAACCTCGGCCGGTCCACCGTTGTACGGCGAACCGCACGGTACGGTGAAGTGTTCCCAAGTCTGTGGAGTCGTTGCGGCGGTGAGCGCGGCGCCGACATCGGATAATTGGTGCTCCTTGCCCTTGACCAACACATATAGTTCGCTGGCCCGACTCACTTCGCTGGCGATGAAGGCGATGGTGCCTCCGGCTTGATCAAATGACTTTATTATTCGGCGTCCCTGCGTCAGAAATGACGGATCCTTCTTGCCCGATGCGTCGATCTGCACGACGCGTGCGGTTCCACGATCCTCGG
>JBKJXI010000015.1:0-3058 GCA_046716325.1 Ilumatobacteraceae bacterium
CTTGTGCTGTTTGCAATGTGGACCGAAACCATTCGCGACGCGGCTGAACACGGCAAAGGAAACGTCATATTCCTCGACGGATCCGTTGATGGCATGGAGCACTCACTGCAGCGACTCTTGGCGATGAATCTGGCCACCAAGCAGGAGCCAAGCGCACCCTAGGTCAACGACCGTTCGAGCGCGTCCAACGAGCCAGTCAGTTGGTGCGGTAATCGGTCGCCGAACCCGCTGTAGTGCTCGCGAATCTGTGAAATTGCGTCGCGCCAACCGTTGCGATCCACACTGAGCAATGCGTCGAGATCGCTCTCCGCAATATCCAAACCCGACACATCCAGCGCATCGACCGTCGGCAGAAATCCAATTGGGGTCCTGTCGGCTTTACCCGCGCCGCTGACACGGTCGAACACCCATTTCAGAACCCGACTGTTTTCGCCGTAACCCGGCCACAGGAACCGACCTTCGCTATCCCGTCGAAACCAGTTAACGAAAAATATCTGTGGCAGTTTGTCGGGCGACGACTTGGTGCCGATGTCCAACCAATGGGCAAAGTAGTCGGCCATGTTGTAGCCGCAAAATGGCAGCATCGCCATCGGGTCGAATCGCAATTTTCCAACGACCCCATCGGCGGCCGCGGTCGTTTCGGAGGCCATGATCGATCCAAGAAAAACTCCGTGGTTCCAATCGAATGACTGGGTGACGAGCGGAACGGTTGTGCGTCGGCGACCGCCAAACAGGATCGCAGAAATTGGAACGCCGCGTGGATCCTGCCACTCTGGTGCAATCGAAGGGCACTGCGAGGCCGGGGCGGTGAACCGTGCATTGGGATGCGACGCCGGGGAATCCGACTCGGGTGTCCACGGATTATTTAGCCAGTCGGTTGCCGCCGCCGGCTTGTCCGGTGTCATTCCTTCCCACCACACATCACCCTCCGGTGTGAGGGCCGTGTTCGTGAACAACGTGTTTCCCCACATCGTCGCCATCGCATTTGGATTGGTGTCGTATCCGGTACCCGGCGCCACGCCAAAAAATCCGGCTTCGGGATTGATCGCGTACAACCGACCGTCGTCTCCGAATTTCATCCAGCAAATATCGTCGCCAATAGTCTCGGCCTTCCAGCCGGGAATCGTCGGCACCAGCATCGCCAAATTTGTCTTGCCGCAAGCCGAGGGAAACGCGGCCGCGATGTACTTTGATATCCCCTGTGGACTCGTAAGTTTCAGGATCAGCATGTGCTCGGCCAGCCAACCGTGATCGCGTGCCATCACGCTGGCGATTCGCAAGGCAAAACATTTTTTGCCAAGCAACGCGTTCCCACCGTAGCCAGAGCCGTAGCTCCAAATTTCGCGCGTTTCTGGAAAGTGCACAACATATTTGTTGTCGGGATTACACGGCCACGGAACATCGGCCTGGCCGGGACGCAGGGGAGCCCCGACCGAGTGCACGCACGGGACCCACTTGTCATTACCGAGTACCTCAAGAGCGCCAACGCCCATTCGGGTCATGATGTACATATTTACGGCCACATATGCGCTATCGGTGAGTTGAACACCGATGTGCGCGATCGGAGACCCGAGCGGTCCCATCGAAAACGGAACCACGTACATTGTGCGGCCCGTCATTGCGCCGGTAAATCGGGCTGTGAGTTCGGTACGCATCTCATTGGGATCGCGCCAATTATTGGTTGGCCCGGCATCAATCTGTTTATTCGAGCAAATGAAAGTTCGATGTTCCACTCTGGCCACGTCGCCCGGGTCGGAGTGGGCCCAAAAGCTGTTTGGGCGCCTTGCTTCGTCGAGCGTGACGAAAGTTCCGGACTTGACGAGCTCGGCGCACAGCCGTTGGTGCTCATCGCGACTTCCGTCGCACCAGTAAACATCGTCGGGCTGAAGTATCTTTTCCCAATCGGCGACCCAAGACAGGAGCGATTGATTCTGAGTCAATTGGCGTAACACGCGTAATCAGGTACCAGGTGTGAGCATGTCGCGCTCGGAACCTAGTCGTAAATGGGTGGCTCGACCAACGTCATCAAGGTCGAACACTACGCGTTGACCCTGTCGCAACATCCGAAAAATTGATCCCTCTAACGCAGATGGCGAGAGTTCGAATTCGCTTAGGTTTGTGTCGCACAGAATGACGCCGTCACCACTCGCCGGGTCATAGGCCTTAATAACTCCCTGCATGCGGGCGAACCTCCGTGGTCTGGAATCCGATCTTGAGATCTTGTCAGATCGGGGCGTTTTCGACCATGTTGGGTATTCTTTGCTGGTGCCTGTCCTCGAGCTCTTTGGTGCCGATGCCTTACGCTTCACGGTGATTGCCTTCCGCGACACGATGCGGGCTCATGCCGATGGAATCAACCGGCTCAATGTGTATCCGGTACCGGACGGCGACACGGGTACCAATATGGCCCGCACGCTAGATGCCGTAGTTGCTGAATTGGAAGGGGCCGACAGTGCCCTGGAACCAACATGCGAGGCGATCAGTCATGGTTCGCTGATGGGGGCGCGGGGAAACAGTGGCGTGATCTTGAGCCAAATTTTGCGCGGGTTGTCGTCGACGTTACGCACGGCGGGATCGGCCGGGTCGTCAAAGGTTGCCGATGCCCTTAAGGCGGCCTCGGATGCGGCATACGAAGCGGTACTGCGGCCAATTGAAGGGACGATTCTGACCGTGATTCGGGAAACCGCGGATGCGGCACAGCGCGCCGCTCTAGATGGCGCAACCTTGGCCACAATGTTGCGCGTCGCGCGCGCCGCTGGTCGAACCGCGCTTGCCAAAACCCCAGAGCAGTTAGCGGTTTTGAAGGACGCCGGAGTTGTGGATGCCGGAGGCGCCGGATTCATGTTGTTTATGGATTCCGCAATTCACGTCGTCGATGGTGAACCCTTACCCGAACCCGAATTCGTAGAGGGACCAACTACCGAACAGCTTGACGCGGCGATGCATCGCGGCTCAAGTTCAGGCGAGGTGGATGTCAGCGATCTGCGTTACGAGGTGATGTTTCTGTTGGACCTCGCGGACGACAATGCCAAGGCTTTTAAGTCAGCCTGGGGAGATA
>JBKJXI010000016.1:0-4792 GCA_046716325.1 Ilumatobacteraceae bacterium
GAGTCAGGGATGGGATGGCTCGCTGTTGTCGCCGGCAGCGTCATCGTCGTAGCAGCACTGCTGTTACCACGAGTAAGCAAAAACTCAACCACTATTACCCAGAGCTAAGAAAGGAATCGGCAATGTATTTTCCGGGCGGATTATTTGTTTTGATTTTAATTGTTGTTGTAGTCGTTCTAGTGGCTCGACGATAATTATCCCGAGGTTCACGACCGAAACCCGATTCCAACCCCTTTGAGGCTCGGGCGTTCGAACCACACCATCGCAGTGCGACCCCCATCGCACTGCGATGGTGTATTTGGCGAAGTGTCTGGATCGTGACGCTCATGGGTAGAAAGTAGACATGACAAAGCGATACGCATTGCCCGCGCTTCCGTACAGTTACGACGCGCTTGAACCATGGTGTCCGGCCGAGACTCTGCATCTGCACCATTCCAAGCATCACGCCGCATATGTGCACGGTGCGAATGAATCCGCGGAGATCATTGCTGATATCGACCCCGACGATTCCTACCGTCTGGCCGGTGCCCAAGCTACTTTCAATTTCAATCTCGGTGGGCATATCCTGCACTCGCTCTTCTGGCCAAATCTCTCGCAGCAAACAACATCTCCTAGTGGCGCGCTTGCAACTCGGATCAAAAGCGATTTTGGCTCGCAAACTCGATTGCATGACATGCTCACTGCTGCATGTATGGGAGTACAAGGCTCGGGGTGGGGAGCTTTGGTGTACGACACCGGAAGTCAAACGTTACGAACGACGGCCCTGCACGATCACCAACACGAATTGGTTGCCGGAGCCGAAGTTGTTGCAGTAATCGACGTCTGGGAACATGCCTACTATCTGACAAATCAAAACGATCGTGCGGCCTGGGTTGAAGCGGTGATCAATCATCTGGATTGGAAGGTTGTTGCCGAGAGGTTAAATGTTGCGGCAGCAAATTCGTCACTCAACGGCAAGGGATAGGAGTCCAGCTGGAGAAATTCATGGGCGCAAAGGGTGCGGTCGCTCGATCGAAGTAAAAGAATGAAGTAAACGGCGGCCGGCCGAGTCGGTAAGAAGCGCCACCCCAAGCAAAATTAATGCCACAATTCCGTCCAGCCACCAATGATTTCCCGTGGCCGATACGGCCAGTACCGTGATCACTAAATGGAGTAGGAACAGCCATCGCCAGCGACTTGTCCCCGCCGCGACGATACCGAACGACACAATTGCCGCCCACCCCACATGGATCGACGGCATGGCGGCAAATTGATCAGATACCCCGGTACCAACCGGTCCATATATCGACAATCCAAATCGTGTCGCAAGGTCGATATAGCCCAGGTCTGGCAGAAATCGGGGAGGTGCCACGCGAATAAAGCGAATGAGCAGGCACAATCCCGTAACAATGGCCAAGCAATTGCGCCATCGTGGATATGCGATTCGGTGACGACTGAAAAGCCATACGAGAAATATCAGCGTTGCCGGAACGTGAGCAACGGCATAATAGAAATTGGTCGCTCGTGCTAGCCACTCATGGTTCAGAACGAAATGCTGCAGCGAAAGCTCACTCGGAAAACGGAATTCGCGCTGGAGCTGATAAATTTGGCGTCCGCGTTCGAGTGCGCCGGCGGATTGGTCGAGCGGGAGAACTCGTGCCAGTCGCCAGATCCCGTACAACGAAGCCAACAAGGCAAGTTCCTGTGCCACGGCTATTACCGAGGCGCGGACTCGAGAGTGCGGAAATCGCCGCGCTAACAATGCAGTGGCCCCGCTGGCGAACACGCTGATCGCGGCCTGATTCCATGTCACCCACTTCATTGACTATTGCAATTACGTTCGACGGTTGGCAGATCGTGTGCGGGCATTCGGTCGACGATACTCAAGACCCTGCCCGAACCCGAAGACGTGAGTTTCAACTTGGGCTACTCTGAGGTGGTTGATCGCTGACCGGTATGCCGAAATTTGTCGCAGCAAACTTGTAGCATCGTGTTTCGGCCCCTACTTAGCCGTCGTGGCGCTGATGGCAAGTTGCGGCGGCGACGGCGCCACTAACCGCCCAATAGGCCGTGTGAGCGGGCAGGTCCTGGCCGGTCCTACATGCCCAGTCGAGCAGCCAGGTGACACCAACTGTGGGCCAATGCCTGTGCGCGGCACGGTTAATTTTGCTCAAGATAGTGAGGTTGTTGGTTCCGTAACGATTGATCCGGTTGGAGACTATTCAATCGAAATACCCGCGGGTATCTACTCTCTGACTATTGACACTGGCGACAATATTTTTCCAGCATGTTCGTCAGTCGATGTCGAAGTATTGGCAGATGTCAATCTCGAAGTCGATGTCTTTTGTGACACAGGTATTCGATGAGTTAGCATAAATTCCGTGACCGCAGTCATTGAAATTGTCGGTTTACGCAAGGAGTATCGACTGCGTCGCGGCAAGCGGGTGAACGCGGTAGATGGCTTTGACCTGTCCGTTCCCGAGGGAGGAGTATTTGGATTCCTCGGTCCCAATGGTTCGGGTAAAACCACGACGATTCGATGCATGCTCGGCTTGGTATCGGCCACCGCCGGCACGACGGCGGTCTTAGGTCATCCCACACCGGCAGACCTGGCTAGCGTCATGCCTCGCGTCGGCTCAATAGTAGAAACACCAGCGATGTTTCCGACCATGACCGCTCGTGAAAATCTTCAGCTCCTTGGCGCGGTAGATGGCATCGGAAAGAAACGCGTCGCTGCCAGCCTGGAAAAAGTTGGGCTTGGCGATCGCGGCGACAACAAAGTGCGGACCTTCTCGCTTGGGATGCGCCAACGACTCGGTCTCGCCGCTGCATTGTTGAAAGACCCCGCACTACTTATTCTCGACGAGCCTGCCAATGGACTAGACCCGGCGGGTATACGCGAAATTAGAGAGCTCCTTCGACAGATGGGAGATGAAGGTCGCACGGTGTTCGTTTCCAGCCACCTATTGACGGAAGTCGAGCAAATCTGTGATCGGGTTGCGATCATCGACCGCGGAAAACTTGTTCTGACCGGACGCGTGGATGAAGTTTTGGCTGAAGCGTCGCGTCCGTCGCTTTTGGTGGGAGTCGACAATCTGAACAGTGGTGCCCAGACCCTCCGCAACGCAGGGCTGACGGTAGAAATTGAGGATGTGTATCTAAGGGTGGCATTGCCGGCATCGGATGCGGCCCATGTCACCAAGTTGTTGGCCGACGCCGGGCTGTACCTCAGCGAACTGCGACCTGATTCGGTAAGCCTCGAAGAACTGTTCCTGAGCATCACGGGACAAGAGGAAGAACCTTCGTGAAATTTCTGCGGCTGACTTTAGTTGAGATGAGGCGTGCACTTCACCGCCGACTCGTGCGCTGGATGATTCTGATTGCACTCGCGTTCAGCGCTTTGGCCGGACTGATCGTATTCCTAACTAGCGGAGATGCACTGAAGTTCGCTCAAGATCCGGCGCATCCGGCGCGAATGGCGAACTGGTGGACCGCGGGCCCCGGCGATGACTATCTGTTGGTCGCCGCAATCTTCCTCTTCGTCGGTGCGGCGATTTGTGGCGCATCCGTTGCCGGGGCCGAGTGGCGGGCCGGAACCGTTACGACGGTGTTGACCTGGGTTCCGTCTCGCGTTCGGTTGCATTTGGCACGATCGAGTTCAGCCGCGGTACTGGCTTTCGTGATCAGTTTTTTGCTCCAGACCGTGTATCTCCTTTCAGCTATGCCGGCTGTCGTCGTTAACGGGAATACGAACGGAACAGACTCGGCATGGTGGAGCGCATTGCTGATGGCAATGCTCCGAATATCGCTTGTTACTTCGCTCGTTGCGGTATTGGCCCTTAGTATCGCCACACTTGGTCGGAATACGAGTGCCGCACTGATCGTGCTAGCGACATGGGCGCTCGTAATCGAACGGATGGTGGCCGGATTCTGGCCGAAGCTTGGGCGCTTCATGATCTCCGAAAATGTCGGCACGCTGATCGAGTGGTCGCAATTGGACGGTGTCGACTTTGAACGGCCACCGATCGTCTCCCTGTTCTCGCTGGCCGGATATTTGGCGGTCGTGGTCGCGGTAGCCACTATTCAGTTTGCTCGACGAGATATAACTACGACATAATCAATGCCTGGATATTCTGGGCGACAACAAGGAGGTACAAAAGTGGCTGGATTTTCGGGAATTACGCATGTGGCTGTAACGGTGAGCGATTTGGATCGGAGCAGAGAGTTCTACGGTCGACTCTTTGGTTCGACTCCCGTACTCGACGAGGACACTGGGAGTTTCTACCATGTGGTGTACGCCTTGGAGGGCGGGACTCTGTTCGGATTGCACACTCATCCAACACCTAACGACAAGCCAACATTCAGCGAGTACCGATCCGGGCTCGATCATGTGGCATTCGGCGTTTCGAGCCGGGCCGAGCTCGAGAAGTGGGTGGACCGCCTCGATGGACTCGCCATCAAACACGGTGGAATCATCGACGCGCCATACGGCTCGGGCCTCTCATTTCGTGACCCGGACAACATCGCGCTAGAACTTTTTGCACCGCCGTCCTGATTGATACTGCAACTTTGGAGCGGGTGACGGGAATCGAACCCGCATAGCCAGCTTGGAAGGCTGGAACTCTAGCCATTGAGCTACACCCGCAAATGTTGGATAATCGTTGCTCATCAACGATTTCTGTTGTTCGCCCGTGCCGTCGGAAGTGTCAGATTTATCTGGCGCATTTCTGGCAAGTTTCCAACCCTTTTAGTGACCTTCTAATGATACTTCCTCCGAGCATCCAGAGCCATTTAGGTTAGCGAACACATAACT
>JBKJXI010000017.1:0-9056 GCA_046716325.1 Ilumatobacteraceae bacterium
CATTTGCAAACGAAGTTTACGAATCACGCCCCGATGCCTTCGAGCATCTGATCGGCGGCGCTCCACGGATCGATGCTAAGGCCAAGCACTTTTTCCTCCAGCGAAATCCAGTGCGGGTCGCTGCAAATTGCTCGAGCCCGATGTTCGAGCCTGGTTTCGATAATCGTGCGCAATTCCTGGCGTATTCGATTCGAACGGCGAGCGACCAGTTCGCCGTTTGATTGCATATGTTCTCGGTGACGGATCACCTCCGTCCACAACTTGTCGACGTTGTCGCCTGTAGTGGCAACGGTGGCGACGATTGGCGGCCGCCACGAGCCCTCGGCCAGATCGGAGAGCTCCAGCATCTGTTCAAGATCTCGACGCGTATCTTCGACACCTTTTCGATCGGCTTTGTTGATCACAAACACATCGGCGATCTCCATCAGCCCGGCCTTGTTCGCCTGCACCGCGTCGCCCCATCCTGGGTTCACGACCACGATGGTGCTATCTGCCTTGCCGGCAATTTCGACTTCTACCTGACCCACGCCAACGGTTTCGACCAGGATCCACGGATACTTCACCGCATCCAATAGTCGCATCGCTTCGCTTGTGGCTAACGAAAGCCCGCCAAGGTGACCGCGCGTCGCCATCGAGCGAATGAACACTCCATCATCGGTGGCGTGCTCTTGCATTCGAATCCGATCACCGAGAATCGCCCCGCCGGTAAACGGCGAGGATGGATCGATGGCCAAAACTGCGACGCTTGACGGGCTACTGGAATCTGTGTTGCGGAGATTGGCGATCAGCGCATTGGTCAGAGTGCTCTTGCCCGCACCGGGCGCGCCGGTGATACCGACCGAGTAGCCGTTTCCGATCAACGGATACGACTGGCGTCCAATTTGACGCGACTCGGCGCCACCGCGCTCGATGAGCGACAGCAAGCGGGCCAACGACGCCCGGTCTCCCCCTGCGGCGGCTGCGAACAGCTGGCCAGGGTCGCTCAATCGATCCGACACGGTTTAGACCGCCACGACCTCGGTGACGCCGTCGACACGGTCGCGCATGATGCGCTCTATTCCGGCCTTCAATGTTTGGTCGGAGGCAGGACATGTGCCGCACGCTCCGACAAGAGTGACCGTGACGATTCCCGTCGATTCGTCGACCTCCTGGAGGACAATGTCGCCACCGTCGGCCTGCAGGGCCGGTCGGATGACTTCGATTGTCTCTTCTACTTGGGTGCGCATCGACACGAATGACTCCAATACAAATAACGACACAATGTGTACTCCTCTACGATACGGGGATGCTTGCTCATCAAGGCGGTTGGGACGAATTGCTGCTCGTGGCCATTCCCGTTGCATTAATAGTGCTGGTGTTATGGCGGGCGACGCTTCGTGTCACACGGCAAAGCACCGCGACGAATGCATCAGCACCTGGCGATGTTGGCTCCGATTCCGGCGAGGCGACCAACTAAATCGTCGTATCCGCGATCGATGTGATGAATGTCGCTGATCTCTGTGACGCCATCTGCGATCAGCCCGGCCACCACTAACGCCGCGCCGGCCCGAATATCGGGAGCGCACACCTTGGCCCCGGTGAGCCTGGTCACTCCGCGAATGGCCGCATGGTGACCATCGATGCGAATGTCGGCTCCCAACTTCGACAACTCCTCTATATAGCGGAAGCGCCCCGGATACAGGTTCTCGGTGGCGATCCCCATGCCATCGGCGATGGCCAACATCGCCACGAGAAGTGGTTTGTAGTCCGTGGCGATTCCGGGATATGGCAAGGTCGCAAAGTTGATCGAATGAAGTCGAGACGAGGCGGACACTCGCAAGCCGTCCGACTGCGGCGTGATGCTCACGCCCATCTCGGCAAAGCGATTGAGCAACATCTCCATGTGTTCGGGTCGCGCTCCTCGCACAAAGACGTCTCCACCGCACACGGCCACGGCAGAAATGTATGTGGCGGCCTGAACCCGATCGTTCATCACCGCGTGGCGCACTGCCCGCAGCGAACCGGGTTCGACACCGTTGATCACAAGCGTCGCCGTGCCAGCTCCCGTTATGTGGGCCCCCATCTCCGTCAACATTGCGCACAGATCACCAATTTCGGGTTCGCGGGCGGCATTTTCGATCGTCGTCACACCGTCGGCAAGTACGGCCGCGGAGAGAATATTTTCCGTCGCGCCGACGCTTGGAAAACTGAGCGCGATCGTCGCGCCGTGCAGGCGTGGCGCGGTTGCCTTCACCCCAGCGTCGGTAAGTTCAAAGGTCGCCCCCATGGCTTCCAGCCCGCTGATGTGCCAGTTAATTGGCCGCGACCCGAAGTTGTCGCCGCCCGGCATCGCGATCTCGGCGCTTCCGAATCTGGCCAGCAGCGGCCCGAGCACATTGATCGAGGATCGAATCCGATCGACCTGTTCAAAAGGGGCGACCGGCGTGATGTTGCCGTGATTGCACAGGGTGAGGCCATGCGTACCCGACCGGGCGGCCGAGACACCGAGAGCGCCGATCAAATCCCCCATAGTGTCGACATCATCGATTGCCGGCACATTGGTGAATTCATAGTCGCCCTCGGCAAGCAATGTGGCGGCCATCAACTTCAGAACCGAATTTTTTGCTCCGGGGACTTGCACCTCACCGTGTAGCGGACCGGATGGTTGGACAACGATGCGCATTGCATCTCAGTATGCTCCCGCCGTGGCCTCGCTCACAGTCCGACCCTCACAAGTGGCAAGATTGCGCGGTTTTCTGAGCCCGGTTTCGCTGACGGCGCGACAGAAAAAAGTGCTGGTGTTGCTTGCCTTGGCATCGATTCCGGCGGCATTCACAAATACCGTGTTTACGCAGACGGTCGCGTACGCCAGCGACGAGTTCGGCATCTCTGCTCAGGGTCAGGGATTTGCCGCGGCGATCGTTCGGTGGGGAGTGATCATCGCATTGCCGTGTGCTGCGCTTGCCGACCGAATCGGTCGACGACGAATGATTGTCATCACCCTGTGGGTGGCGCCATTGATTACATCGCTCGGTGCGCTTTCGCCGAACTTCACATTTCTCGTGATCACCCAGGCAATTGGTCGCCCGCTCGGGCTGGCTCTCAACATTTTCATCATCGTCTTTGCCACAGAGGAAATGTCCAACGACACGCGGGCATTTGCGCTCAGCGTGATCGCGGTATCCGCCGGATTCGGCGCAGGCACAGCCGTGTCGGCGATTCCCCTGGCAGGAATCTCGCTCACATCGTGGCGATACATCTACGCCATCGGTGTCGTCTGGATATTTGTTGCCGCGATTATCACTCGCCGCCTGCCAGAGACGCGACGATTTGAGTCGCTGCACACGCGGTCGCTTGACGCGACGGTGAGCGACGACCCGGCCGTGCACGCACACATTGTGCCGCAACGGCTGATTCTGCAAATTGCGGTGGCGGTTCTTGTAAATATTTTCATTGCCGCCGCATCGGTATTTCAGATTCGCTACCTCAAGGATGTGCGCG
Source organism: Ilumatobacteraceae bacterium (assembly GCA_046716325.1). Lineage (GTDB taxonomy): Bacteria > Actinomycetota > Acidimicrobiia > Acidimicrobiales > Ilumatobacteraceae > UBA3006. Next base: position 3,481 of record JBKJXI010000017.1, read on the forward strand.
GATATTCGGCAACTTTCGTGGCCCTGTTCACCGTCGCCACAACGGGCCCGGCCTCGATCGGGTTGCTGATCGGAGGTCGCATCGCCGACCGTCGAGGTCGCAAGACGCTGGCGGCGATCACGATTCCCATCGGAGCGATACTCATTGCGGTGTCGTTTAGCGTTCAGGGAATCGGCATGTGGGTGGCCGCACTCGGCGGAGCAATTTCATTTGCCCTTGCCTATCCGGCGATGTCCGTATTTCGCAGCGAACTCTTCCCCACCGCACACCGCAACATTGCCTCGGCGTTTATTACCACCGCATCACTCATCGGTGGAAGTATCGGCCTACTTGTCTGCGGGACATTCATCGATCGCGGCGCGAGTTACGGGGCGGTGCTGTCCGTCCTGGCCATCGGTCCAATCTTGGTTTCGGTACTCGTGTTTGTCTTGTATCCCGAGACCGCCCATCGAGAATTAGAGGAACTCAATCCGGCAGACGAGTTACTGCAACGCCAATAGCCACCGCTTGACGATTGCCGCCACCCGATCTTCGTGTCCCTTGAGATCGTGGCGCCCACCTTCGATGAACTCGATTGCGGGCGGAGTGGGAATTGCGGAGAATTCTGAGACAAGTTTCTCTGGTGAGCCATACCCGTCGCGGGTACCACTGATGAACAGGCTCGCGACATCTAACCGAGGTAGATGCCCGACCCGTAATTGACTCGGTTTCCTCGGAGGATGCAGCGGATACGAAACACAGATCACCCCGCGCACGGCAAACCCGGCGGCCTCGCCGGCGATTGCCATCGTGCACATTCGCCCACCCATCGAATGACCACCGACCACCAGTTCGGTCGTTTCGCAGCGAAGCTGTTCGGCAACCGCGCCAACCTCGTCGATCACGCATTGCACCAGCACCGGCGAGCGGTCGGGAATCTTGCGACCCGCGCGGCGGTAGGGAAAGTCGCGACGAAATGTGGGCACGGGTAATACGGCATTCTCGATCGCCACCAGCGTGGACTGATTGCTCGAACTTCCCGCCCCGGGGAACAACACCAGCCCGCGGACTGTCACATGTACATCAGAACGCGCCGGGCCTCACCGAGTTCGCTGATGCTGTGGGCCGCGGTCTCGTGCGTACCGCCGTGGTCAGGGTGCACCTGGCGAAGCGTCTCGCGAAAACGCACCTGGATCTCTTTCTTGCTTGGCTTGACCGTGCCCGGCGGAAAGCCCAACAGTTCAAGTGCCCATGCGCGCGGGTCGGCCAACGCCGACAACGAGGTGGCTCCGCTTCCGGCAATGAACGAAATGAACGACGGCCCGATCGGCCCGCGCCACTTCATTGACTTATGCAACAGCGGCGCAAGTTCCTCTCGTGCACTCGGCGCCAATCGTTCGAGCGCATACACCGAGCCGAGAACTTGCTGCAGCGGAGTGCCAGTAGTCTCGAAATGAAATTGCAACTCGTCTCCGTGGCCACTCAGTCGGTGCACGCTGCGAGACAAGCCGTGACGGTCTATCTGATAGCGATGTCGAAGACGCGGTTGCACGATTCGGTCATCATTCTTTATCTCGGTAATCAGTCGATGCACATCCGGCACTAGTTCGTCGTCCACATCGACGATGTGCACCGACATCACCGCCCCGAGTAACAGCCCGCCGAATCCCGGAGTCGGATCAATTGGTAGTACGAGATTGCCCAGCGACAGTCGTCGTGTGGGTGTGATCGGCCGCGAATGCCAAATTTCAAGTTCGGCAAGAACCTGGTCGGACACGGCTATACGTGCGGACGCAACACCGCATGGAGACGACCGGCGAGGTCGATCGCCGTCAACTCGTCAGGTTGGTTTTCATCTGCGAGTGCGGCCGCCAGCTGGTCGGCAATGACGGTCGCCTGCCGCCACACCGACGGTGGCACATTCCGCGGAGCCCTGTGCGACTCAAAGTCTTCCAGGAGGATTGCCAGCAGGGTCAAGCCATCTGCATCGAGCGGGTTGCGCTGCAGGCGTTGCGCCACATTGAACAGCGTTCGCAGCGTTTCGGTGCTCGCCTGGGGAGTCGAGGCTTCATCGACGATTACCACTCCACCCTTTTCCAACGAATCGAGGCACTCATCGACTTCGTCTTCCGATGTCGTGGGCACCAGCAACACATCGCCTTCCCATCGATACGCAACGCTGAACTCATTGAGCATCTGGGATAACTCCTCGCGCTCGGTAGGACTCCACTCGTCGAGCTCGTACTCGGTAAGTTGCTCACCAGCGTTCAATGTTGGCGAGGAACCGCCATCCGAATTTTGCGCCTCGACCTCGTCGAGAAATGCATCCACCCTGACCTCGTCGTCGACCGGAACCAATAGTTCGTCGCCATCCCAAGTATGGGAGATCGTGGCATCGGCGAGCATGGCGGCGATCTCGGCGCGCTGATTGATCGACCACTCCGACAGGTCATAACGCACAGATTCGGTATCTGGGTCGCGTGGGTTCCACTCGCTCATAGGCGAAACGCTACTTCTTGGTGGCGAAACGTAAAGCCCGCCACGGCAATCGGGGGTCGAGAAGGGGGCGACTAGATTCATTGGCGATGACATTGCGCGAACGCCCGGACCGCAACCTAGCGATGGAGTTGGTTCGGGTAACGGAATCGGCAGCGTTGGCGGCCGCCAGGTGGGTCGGTCGAGGAAACAAGATTTCCGCCGATGGCGCAGCGGTCGACGCGATGCGCAACGTGCTTGACACCGTGAACATGGATGGCATCGTGGTCATCGGCGAGGGCGAAAAAGACGAAGCACCGATGCTCTACAACGGCGAAAAAGTCGGCAACGGCAGCGGGTCCAAAGCCGATGTCGCCGTCGACCCCATCGACGGTACATCGCTCACCGCGCTTGGTCGGGGGAACGCATTGTCGGTCATTGCCGTTGCCGAGCGCGACTCGATGTTCAATCCCGGGCCGTGCGTATACATGGAAAAGATTGCGGTTGGCGCCGAGGCCGCCTCGGCGATTGATCTCAATGCAACTCCGACGCAAAATCTCAAAGAGGTCGCCAAGGCAATGAAGAAGACCCTGCACGAGTTGACGGTGATGATTCTTGAGCGTGATCGTCACAACGATCTCATCGCCGAGGTCCGCGCCTCTGGGGCCCGTATCCGGCTGATCAGCGACGGGGACATCTTTGCCGCAATCGCCGCGGCCTCACCCGGAGTCGGAGTGGACATGCTGATGGGTATCGGCGGTACACCGGAGGGTGTCATTGCGGCCGCCGCCCTCAAGGCGATGGGCGGAGAGATCATGGGACGGTTGTACCCACGTAGCGACGCCGAACGCGATACCGCAATTGCGGCCGGGTATGACCTTTCGAAGATTTTGACCACGAATGACCTGGTGCGGGGAAACGACGTGTTTTTCGCCGCCACCGGAGTCACCGATGGCGAGCTGCTTCGCGGGGTGCGCTACGACGCATACGGCGCCCGGTCTCAGAGCCTGGTGATGCGTAGCCGCAGCGGAACGATTCGATACATCGACACCCATCACCGCGCCGATCGACTGACGGCCTATTCGTCCGACGAATTTCGCGAGTGAGTCAAAACCCATTCGCTTCGCTGTGGAGCCTTGACCCAACAGTTTCCTATCTCAACCACGGTTCATTCGGAGCGGTGCCCCGACAAGTCGGAGCGATGCAGAGTGATCTACAGAGTCGGGCCCTCACCAATCCCAATCGCTGGTTTCGCTTCGAGTTACCCGACCTGCTGATCGCTGCGCGCCAATCAACGGCGAGTTGGCTTGGTGTGGCGGAGGAACTATTTGCGTTTGTACCAAATTCATCCCAGGGCATGGCGACCGCGGTGCAGGCCCTCGTCGACGACGCCAATTCGTCCCGTCGGCCGCCTCACATTGTCGCTACATCCTTCGGATACGGCGGAGTGGAACTTGCCCTGCAACGGGTGGCGCGGCGAAGCAATGCCACCCTAAGCATTGTGACCTTGGCTTATCCACACGAGGTCACCGCCGACCTAATTGCCTCGCGAATTGCGGCGGCGATGCCGACATCGGGATCACAATCAATAGTCGTGCTGGACCAGATCACCTCCGACACCGGAATGTTGTTACCCGTGGACGAAGTTATCGCTCGGCTGAAGTCCGATGATCCGAATCTTCAAATTGTCATCGATGGCGCGCATGCCGCCGGCATGCTCGAGTTTCCCTTGCCGACCGGTTTCGATGTGTGGGTCGGCAACTTTCATAAATGGCTGGGCGCCCCGCGACCGGCCGCCGGGATCGTATGTGCCAATAGTCGGATCGCGGCGATGATGGCGCCGCTGGCCCCGTCGTGGGACTACGAGGAAGGCTTTCCAAAGTCATTTGACTGGCAGGGCACCAACGATTATTCGTCGTACCTGGCTACTCCCACAGCGATCGAGTTCCAACAACAATGGAGTTTCTCGGAGTGCGATTCGCACAACCGGTCGGTTGTCGACGGCGGGGCCACCCTCTTGCGCGATGCATGGGGAGTCGAACATCACCTACCAGCGTCACTGGAAGCTCCGTGGATGCGGATGGTTCGTTTGCCGAAATTGTCGGCCCTCACCCGCGCCGAACGTGACGCCCTGATCCAACGGGCAAGTCGCGAACTTCAGACCGAGACAACGATCGTGTCGGTTGGCGACCACAGCTATGTGCGACTATCGGCTCATATGTACAACGAGGTTGACGATTATCGCGCGCTCGTCGACTTACCCCAACTCGTCTAGGCGATTACGCCCCGCTCAACGCGCGGCGCAGCAGTGCGACGTCCAACACCGCATAGGCGTTGCGCAAGAGATGCTTCGGGCGAACCGGCGTCGGACCAAGTTCAACGACAAATGAATACGAATCGGGAATGATCGCCCGCTGCCACGTGGCGGCAATTCCCCAATACGTTCCTCCGGTAATACTCTTGAGCGGAATTCCGGTCTGTTGCGAGTAGCGGGCACGCAGTTGACCATTGATTCCGGTGCCGGGCGAAATTCTAAATAGGTCTTGGTGATACCAGATACCAAGTTGCGGTTTGATTTCGCGCATGAAACTAATCATCGCTTTAGTCTCTGGTTCGGATGCCCGTGCCGGTCCGGAGTATTCCCCGTGGCCGAGTTGAAAGATCTTCCTCCACTGATACGGAAAGTTGCGGTTGAGATCTACCCCGTTGGCATTGGTGTGGGTGCCGTTGATTGCCCCGTCCGGATTCATCGATGGCACCAACCACAGGTCGATCCCTGCTGGCACGGGAAGGGTCATCAGATGGTCAACGATCTTGAGACCGGCCACCTCATCGCCGTGAATGACTCCGATCACGAGTACGACGGTGCCTCCCGGTGTCCCGCGTCGAATCGCCTCGATTGGGCGTCCCTGTACCGAGGTACCGATGATGCGAGTCGAGACGATTGCTGCCGGCACGACTGACGTGGAGTCGGCGGATGCGTTCAACGCGCTACCCGTTGTCGCAAACAGGATCGAGCCAACTACGGCAATGGCAAACGCTCGCATCGAACTATCTATTTTAGCAGCAACTAATTCACGCCGACCGGGACCTTAGCGAAAGCATTGACGTCAATGAGTCCG
>JBKJXI010000018.1:0-2811 GCA_046716325.1 Ilumatobacteraceae bacterium
GTCCAATTACCGGCGATGCCGAGGCCACGGCGCGCCGAATTATTCAACTGGTGTCAAAGAAATGGCGAGTGATTCTGGCCGCGGAAGGTCTCGGATCGGCGGCGAGACTCACAGAAGTATTCAGGGAGCAAGGCGTCGCGGTGATCGACTGCTCTCAACTGCCGATCGACTCGCCAATCGATTCGATCGACATGCAACTACCGGGCGTGTACGTGATCGTGGCGCCGTTGCATCGCGGTTGCTCATTGCCCGCGTGTGAGCTTGCGATTATTTCCGAATCGGATCTCACCGGCCGACGCCGCACGCATCGTCAGCCACGGGCACGAAAGCGCGACTCTACGACCGTCTTTCAAGATCTCAAGCCCGGCGACTACGTGGTTCATCATCACCATGGTGTGGGCCGCTACGAGGGAATGGTCACGCGCTCAATGGGCGGATCGGAGCGTGACTATCTGCTACTCGCCTACAAGGATGGCGACAAACTCTACGTTCCGACCGATCATATTGATGCGGTGCGCCAATACATCGGCGGCGAGTCGCCAACCTTGCACCGACTTGGCGGTAGCGATTTTGCCCGCGCCAAACAAAGAGTTCGATCGGTTGTGCGAGAAATAGCACAAGAACTTGTGGTTCTCTATCAGCGACGGGTCACGGCCAGAGGTCACGCATTCTCGGCCGACACTCCGTGGCAGACGGAGATGGAATCCGCGTTCCCGTTCGTGGAAACACCCGACCAGCGGCTGGCGATCGATGCGACGAAGGCCGACATGGAGCGAGATGTTCCAATGGATCGCCTCGTGTGCGGCGATGTCGGTTTTGGCAAGACCGAAGTTGCCATTCGCGCAGCATTTAAGTGCATCCAAGATGGGAAGCAGGTGGCGATACTCGTGCCCACCACTTTGCTGGCTTCGCAGCACGGCAACACGATTAGCGACCGTTTCGCCGGATACCCGATTCGCGTAGAAACTCTGTCGCGATTTCTCACTCCGGCACAAGCGAAGAAAGTGATCCGCGGACTCGCCAGCGGTGAAATCGACTGCGTCATCGGTACGCATCGGCTCCTGCAGGAGGCGGTGAAATTCAAGGATCTGGGACTGCTGGTCGTGGATGAGGAACAGCGGTTTGGTGTGAATCACAAGGAGCTAATGAAAAAATTGAAGACGAATGTGGATGTGCTTACCCTTACCGCAACGCCGATTCCCCGAACTCTAGAGATGAGCCTCGTCGGGATTCGGGACTTGTCTCTCCTGCAGACTCCACCGGCGGATCGACAACCGATTCTGACTTTCGTCGGTGAAACTGACGAGCGCGTGGCCACCGAAGCGATTCGACGCGAACTGCTTCGCGATGGACAGGTTTTCTGGGTACACAATCGGGTACAAACGATCGAGGATCGTGCACGCGAACTTCGCGAACTCGTCCCAGAGGCTCGCATTGTGGTGGCTCACGGCCAAATGGACGAGAGCCTGCTCGAGCAAGCGGTCATCGATTTCTGGGAAGGACGATTCGATGTGCTGGTGTGTACCACGATTATCGAGAGCGGAATCGACATGCCAACCGTTAACACCCTCGTCGTTGAGCGCGCCGACCTGTTGGGCCTTGGGCAGTTGCATCAAATTCGTGGTCGCGTGGGCCGCAGCGGCTCCCGTGCATACGCCTACATGTTTCACCCCCGAGATCGAGCCCTCTCGCAAGAGGCATACGAACGACTGCGCACGATTGGCGAAGCCACCGAACTAGGCAGCGGATTCAAAATTGCGATGCGCGATCTGGAAATTCGCGGCGCCGGAAACCTGCTTGGCGAAGCGCAAAGCGGCCACATCGCCGCTGTTGGATACGACCTCTATTGCCAACTCGTGACCGAAGCAGTTGCGGAGATGAAGAACGAGCCAATTCCACAGATTGTTCCGGAACTAAAACTTGATGTCCCAACCCAGGCATACCTGCCTGTCGACTATGTGGCGAAAGAAGAGCTCCGCTTGGATGCCTATCGCAGATTGGCGGCCGTCACCTCGCGTGAAGATGTCGATGACATTGGGGTCGAATGGCTCGATCGATACGGTCCCCTGCCGATACCCGCCCAGGCGCTCCTCGTCGTGGGCCAATTGCGAGCCGAATGCCACCGCCTGGGAATTCGCGAACTGGTCGTTGCAAATCGTCGCGCAAAAATGTTTCCCGTCTCGCTAAAAGCCAGCGAGGCCATGCGACTGCAGCGCATTTCGGAAGGCTCCTCATACAACGAAAACGTGAAGCAGGTGACGATTGATTTACCTCGCGATTTACCTCGCCAAGACCCGAAGTCGAGGGAGTTCGGTTCTGGAGACGAGACGTCGTTTCTTGTTGGATTCCTGCGCGAACTAAAGTGACATCGATGCCGCGCCGGTCAATTTCCCTGCTCGGCTTCGCCCTGGCCGTCGTCACCCTGTCGGGGTGCCTGAGTAGCGTGTCGACGAGTGCCTTGCGCATTGGTCCCGATGAACTCGGTGTTGATGAATTCGAACTGACTGTCAAACACCTGGCCGACGCTGACCAACTTGAATTGATCGACGGACGAATCACCGGTGAAACAACTCGATCGGTGCTGGGGGCGCTCTTGCGCGGAATGGCTACCACTCAATTACTTGCGACATACGGTCAATCGGTGACCGAGGCCGATCGCAACGTCGTGTTAACACAACTCGGGCAAGACAGTCAAACCGCACTATTGGACCCCGCGCTCAAGGAACTGATCGTCGACCTAAACAGCCAAGACCTAGCGTTGCAACGCATCTCGGTCCCAACAGTTGAAGACTTAGCTGAGATGTACTCCGA
>JBKJXI010000019.1:0-2728 GCA_046716325.1 Ilumatobacteraceae bacterium
GTAGATGCATGTGCTCCCGCTCGTTCAAATGCGATTGCTTTTGGTCCAGATTTCGCAGCTGATCGGCGGCGGCCAGTGCGTCGGGCCGTTCACTTGATAGCAACCCCAAGTACGCCGAGAAAATATAACCCATCGGTCCGGACGGATCGGTTTTAGTTATGTTGCCAACTTTTGATCCAACGTCAGGTTGAAAACGCAGCAGGGCCAACAGGGCGTCGTCAAATGCGGACACACCGGCGACGGTTCCAGTGAAATCGAGTCCGACATTGTCGCGCATGTGCATCACCCAATTATGGCTTTAACTCTGGTGATAATTGGGCGCCTCATGCGTGATCGTGACGTCGTGCGGGTGACTCTCTTCGCGACCGGCGGTGGTAACACGCATGAACCGTGCTCGAGAATAGAGCTCGGGCAGGGTAGCGGCGCCGGCGTACCCCATTCCTGAGCGCAAACCTCCCACGAGTTGAAATACGACATCACCGAGCGAACCGGCGTATGCAACCCGTCCCTCAATTCCCTCGGGCACGAGTTTATTGCGCGGGGTGCCTTCCCCCTGGGCCGAGCCATATCGATCGGCGCCAAGACCCTGCATCGCGCCAAGCGAACCCATTCCGCGGTAACTCTTGTAGCGGCGACCTTCAAAGAGTTCGACTTCGCCTGGTGCTTCGTCTGTACCGGCGAACAGACTGCCGAGCATGACGACAGTTGCGCCGGCGGAAAACGCCTTAACCAAGTCGCCCGAGTATGTGACTCCGCCGTCGGCAATGAGTGGAATTCCATGGGCGTGGGCTCGCTGGGCGGTGTGCCAAATGGCCGATAGCTGTGGCATACCGGCGCCGGCAATCACACGAGTCGTACAGATAGAGCCGGCACCAACACCGACCTTTATTCCGTCGGCCTTTGCCGCAACGAGCGCATCTACACCTTCCTCGGTTACGACGTTTCCTGCGATCACCGCCAACTCTGGCCAATTGGACTTGACTCGTTCGATCGCTTTGATCACTCCGGCGGAATGACCGTGGGCCGTGTCGATCACCAATGCGTCCACCGATGCCGCTACGAGCGCATCGACTCGTTGCTCGAGGTCGGCGCCAACGCCAACCGCGGCGCCGACACGCAAGCGACCGCGGCTGTCTTTGGTGGCGTTCGGGAATTCCTGCCGCTTCATGATGTCCTTAACGGTGATCAGTCCACGCAGATGACCGCTGGCATTGACAAGCGGAAGTTTTTCAATTCGATGCGTGTTGAGGATCGCCTTGGCTTCGTCGAGCGAAGTTCCTTCGCCCGCGGTGATCAGACCTTCGCTCGTCATGAATTCGCTCACCGGCCTCGAATAGTCGCTTGGTGCACAAAAGCGAATGTCACGATTGGTCAAAATGCCAACCAGGATTCCGTCTTGATCGGTGATTGGAACCCCCGAGAAGCGATATCGATTCATCAGCTGCTCGGCTTCCTCGAGCGTTGCCGTAGCCGGCAAGGTAACCGGGTCGGTAATCATTCCCGATTGGGCGCGCTTCACTCGACGAACTTCCGTGGCCTGCTCATCGGTCGTCATATTTCGATGCACAATGCCGATACCGCCGGCACGAGCAATTGCGATCGCCAGGCGAGACTCGGTGACTCGGTCCATGGCCGCTGACACAAGGGGAGTTGAGAGATAGATGTCGCGGGCGAAGTGACCGGTGGTATCAACCATGTCGGGCAATACCTCGCTATAGCCGGGCACGATGACCACATCGTCGAATGTGAGTCCTTCGAATCGGGAGAAAAATTCGTTATTGCGGTCGTTTGCGGTCACGACTCGAACTCCTTACTCGTGGCTGATACTTCGCCATGCTGTGGCTGTGCACAGAGTTGCTGCAGGGCCAACACGAGCAGTTTGTGCTCGTGGCGGTGCATGCGGGCAGCAAAGTCATCGAGCGTGTCGGTAGCCAATATTGGCACCACTTCGCTCAAGATGACGGGCCCGCAGTCGACACCTTCGGAGTCGACAAAGTGGACCATGACCCCCGATCGTACTCGCGAACCGGTTTGAGATTCTGCAAAGGCTCGCTCGATGGCGTTCGTGCCAGGTAACTCGCCGGGTAATGCTGGATGCAAATTTATGATCCGACTCGGCACCTCGCCTCGAGATACCGAAAATCGAGAAATGAACGAGTCGGAAAGTATCCGCATGAAACCTGCCAGAATCACCCAGTTTGGTTGAAAGACCGAGACGGTTTCGGCAAGTCGTGAGTCAAAAGACGGCCGACTTTCGCCTGGCAATTTGGTCACCACGCGCGTGGGAATGTCGTGGCTCTGAGCGCGCCGAATGGCCCCAATAGAGGAGTTATTGGCGACAAGCGCAACAACATCTCCGTATATTTCATCGGACCGACACGCATCGATGATCGCTTGCAGGTTGGTGCCTTCGCCGGAGGCGAGCACAACAATCCGATGTCGATCATCGGTTTCTCCAGCCAGATCGCTCATCGCAAAATAACGGATCGATTACCGCCCGTGAGTCGACCGATGATCCAGGTTGGCTCGTCGATTGAGTCGCAAACCTCGGTGGCATTGTCGGGGTGCGTGATGATCACCATGCCGATTCCCATGTTCAGCGTTCGGTACAGCTCAACATTGTCGAGTGTGGTGAGTTGTCGCACAAGTTGGAACAAAGGCGGCATCGGCCAAGACCCAAGTTCTACTTCTGCATCGACTCCCTCGGGTAATACGCGAGGCAGATTGT
>JBKJXI010000020.1:0-10245 GCA_046716325.1 Ilumatobacteraceae bacterium
TTTGCTTGGTGTCGCGGCTGGAGCCGGTCTTGGTGCCACCGTCGTGTTCGCCCTGAATAGGGCGGGCACGTTGCATTGGATTGTAGATCCGTTGCCTCTGGCCGCATTCTGCGGAGCGCTCGTTGCCGTATTTGTGACCTATATTGTCGGCACTTCGTTTGGCGCCCAGCGATCGACCACGACTTTGGTTCTGGCAGGCGTGGCGGTGACGTCGCTGGCGACCGCGATCCAGGCGTTTGTGTTGCAGCGTCATCACGTCGTCGTTCGGCAGGTGTACAGCTGGATTCTCGGTCGTCTTTCCACAGCCACATGGGGGGATGTGCGCCTCATCTTGCCGTACGTGGCGGTGAGTTCGGGAGTGTTGTTGTTGCATCGCCGGCTATTGGATCTCATGCGCGTTGGCGAGGACGAAGCGAACGCTCTGGGTGCGGATGTTCGACGGGTACGCATAGTCGTCGTGTTGGCCGCAACTCTTGGAACCGCCGCGGCGGTAGCCGTTAGCGGGCTCATCGGGTTTGTGGGAATTATCGTTCCCCACGCGGTGAGGCTCGTCGCCGGTGCCAGTTATCGGCGCGTGATGCCCCTAAGTTTGCTGCTCGGTGCAGCGTTTCTAGTTGTCGCGGATATTCCAAGTCGAGTGCTCGCGGATCCGGCTGAAACACCCATCGGGGTCGTCACCGCGTTTCTTGGCGCACCGTTCTTCCTGTTGTTGCTGCGGACCAGGCAGGTGGCAAGGTGACGACAATTGCGTTCAGTAATTTAGGAGTGACCTACGGAACAGAGACCGCCGTGTCTCAATTCAACGACACTGTTCGATCCGGAGAATGGTTATGCCTCATCGGTCCAAACGGCGCCGGAAAGTCCTCGGTCCTTCGGGCGGCGACCGGGTTGGTCGGTTATTCAGGTTCAATTACTCTCGACGACACCGAGATCAAGGGTGAGTCAAATCGTTGGCGCGCGCGCCTGGTGGCGTATGTTCCGCAACTACCACTGATTCCCGAAGACATGATCGTGTATGAGTATGTGTTACTCGGGCGTAACCCGTACGTTGCCCACTTTGGCAGCGAATCGGTCCACGACCATGATGTGGTCGCACGCGTACTGAATCGATTGGATCTGGTCAGGTTCGCCCATCGCAGTCTTGGCACGCTCTCAGGCGGCGAGCGCCAGCGGCTGGTCATCGCTCGCGCCATCGCCCAGGAGTCGCCTGTCTTACTACTCGATGAACCGACAAGCGCCCTCGATATTGGACACCAACAACACGCCCTCGAATTAGTGGACGGCTTGCGCCGTGAACAGGGGTTGACCGTGATCTCGGCAATGCACGATCTCACACTGGCCGGACTGTACGCAGATCGACTCGTGCTAATGCATCAGGGATTTCGCGTCGCCGTTGGCACCGCCCAGCAGGTCCTGCGCGCCGAAACTCTTGCCGAGTTCTATGGTGTCTCGGCCCGAGTTCATCACGAACCAGATGGCACCGTCGTCGTCATTCCACAGCGCGCTTCCAGCATCTAGATGTTGAGCCACTACCGTGGCTGTGGATGACATCGGACGAGCGAGTGCTTAACGAACATGTTGCCGGTTGTGCAGGCGCTCATCAACGGCTGCTTGGATCGTTGGACAACCTCACCGATAGCCAGTGCCGCGAACCGTCTATGTTGCCAAATTGGTCGCGCGGCCATGTGTTAACACATCTCGCGCGCAACGCCGATAGCCACACCCATCTGCTAATTGCGGCGGGCAATGGAGAGGTTGCAGACCAATACCCAGGTGGAATTCAGGCTCGAATCCAAGCCATCGAGGATGGATCGAACAGGTCCGCGGCCGAACTGGTGAGCGACGTACGAACAAGTATTTATTCCCTCGAGGCGCAGTGGGCCAGAGCAACGTCAACCACCTGGGCAGGACAGGGTCGCACCGCGCGCGGTGCAGCAATCGCCATGTCGGACCTGGTTTTTTTACGCTGGCGCGAAGTGGAAGTACATCACGCCGATCTAGGTCGAGAATTTGGCTGGCAACAGTGGTCGGATCTGTATGTGCGCCTCGAGTTGGAAAAGCAAATAATGACGTGGCGAAGTCGAAAGCCCATGGGCTTAACAGACCTACCTGTCATCGCCTTACAACTACCGCCCAAACACCGATTGGCATGGTTGCTTGGTCGAGTTGAAGTCGAGGGTTTACCCAAACCCGATCCGATCTGATCTGGGGCATTCGATGAAACGCGCCCACACAATGGTGCTGGCTACGGTGGCAATTCTCGTGTCGGTATTGTCGCCGGCAACCGGGGCATTGGCGCATGGGGAGTTGCTCAACAGCGAACCGGCGGCAGCAAGCGTGCTCGTTGAGTCGCCAAACCAGATCGTGTTGCATTTTAGTGAGTCGATTGAACCAGTATTTGCAAACATTCGAATTCTTGATTCGGCGGGGCTGGAAATCCGAAGTGGCGATGCACGCAGGGACTCGAGCGATCACTCAGTAGTGCGCATCACCTCGCCGCAACTAGAGCCCGGATCATATGTAGTGGTGTGGCGTGTGACCTCGGCGGATGGTCATCCGGTTCAAGGAGCGTTTCCGTTTTATATCGGCACCCAGAGTGAAAGTGTCACTGGTCTAGTGGCCGCGTACTTGCACTCGTATCATGCGGATCCATCCGGCAACAAGGTGGGAACCTTTTTACGTTGGATCGTCTATGTCGGCCTGATCGTCCTAATTGGATCGTTGGTAATGAGCGGGCTTTTAAGGCGGCCACTAGATCTAGATCCACGTTCCGCCATTGTCGCATTCGTTGCTTGGCTCATCGCCGCCCTTGGCTCGTCGCTAACTCTGATCACATATGGCCCCAACGCAGCCGGAACGAGTGTGTACAACCTTTCGCAACTGGGGGACACCCTGCGCGCGGGCTTCGGTCGAGCTACGGCCGCTCGACTGGTGTTGCTGGCGGCAGCAGCTGTACTCGTCTACTTTCGTCACCTCGTTTCTCGGCGGCTATGGCTGGTCAGTTCGTTGATTCTCGGATTGGGACTCGTCGCCACGCTTTCCCTTTCCGGTCATCCCGTCGTGCAACAGCCGGCATGGCTCAGCGTGGTCATCGACATCGCACACATGTCGGCCGTATCCGTGTGGCTCGGTGGAATCGCGATGCTGTGTCTCGGTGGAAGTCGGTGGTACAGCGAGGGCGACGGCGAGCTGGTTCACCGATTCTCGGCCATTGCAACATGGATGGTGATCGTCATCGTCGTCACCGGGATTTCCCAGGCATGGCTGATGATGGATGGCTTTGGCAATCTGTTCGAGACAAGCTTCGGGAGAACACTGCTGGTCAAGACCACGGCCGTAACGGTTCTAGTAAGTCTTGGACTATTAGCGCGCCGGACTTTGAAATTGAATGGACCAGTTTCTATCAAGCGAGTAATCGGCCTCGAACTACTTTTCGGACTGGTGGTCGTTGCCATAAGCGCGTTGCTGATCGGAACCCCTCCGCGACAATCACAAGCGGCGGAGCCATTCACGGCCTCATTGGTTCGCTCAAGCGTGATAGCCGAAGTCACAATTACACCAACACGAGTCGGTCAGGCCGAGTTACACATCGTGGTAACCCCACCGGGTGGGGCGCTTGGGCAGGTGATAAGCGTCGGTGCGAGAATGTCTTTACCTGAGCGCAGCATTCCAAGAATCCCAGTCGCGCTCGAGAAGATCGGACCGAATCACTTCACCGGAACCGTGAGCCTTACATATGCGGGTACATGGGACCTTGAACTACTTGTCGTGCCGACGTCGAATACGACGCTCCTGTATCAGACGTCGTTTCGCGTTACCGACTGAACGACGAGATGGTGGCTGAAACCCGAAGTTTCGTCGATGAATTCGTCGCCGACAATGACAAAACCGTGTCGATCGTAGAAATAGAGGGCGGAATCGCGAGCCCGCGCCCACACATACTTCGCACCTAATTCCTTTGCATGGCAAACCCCCGCTGCAAGCAGGAAGCTCCCGAGTCCGCGACCTTGAAGATGTTTGGCCACCGCCATTCCACGCAGTTGCACCGCCGCAGCAAGTTCGTCATGGGGCCATGGACGAGTAATCCATGTCGATGTGGCGACAACGTCGCCGTCGCTACGCACGGCGAGATGGACCGTGCCATTCATATCATCTTCGTCGTAGCGAGCATCCCGAGACGGCGTTCCGTCGCGAAGTACTGCGGTTCGCAGCGGCAAGATTTCGACCGTCGAGCAGCGCTCAACAATCCATTGTGCAGACCCGCCACTATTCATAGGTTGTTCTAGTCCTCATAAATTCCAACAGTACTTTGAATATCTATCGCGACAGTGTGCGAACGTCGACAATTCGATCGCTGAGTTCGCTCGCCTCGGCGTGGTCGTGCGTGACATGCACGACGGTGGTCCCGCGATCTCGCAATAACGCAGAGAGATCGAGAAGTAAGCGTCGATGAAGTTCTCCATCTAGACCGGTGAGTGGCTCATCCAGAAGCAACACAGATGGTTCGGCCACGAGCGAGCGAGCAACCGCAACTCGTTTTGCTTCCCCGCCCGAGAGCTCGGTAGTGGACCGCTCGCCAAAGCCTTCCAGGCCAACAAGTCGAAGCATGTCGTCAACCTGCCGTTGCCTAATCGCCTTGGCGATGCTCTTGATTCGGAGCGAGTACACAACATTATCGAAGACCGAAAGATGGGAGAACAATTGGTTGTCCTGAAACACAATGCCGATTCCGCGACGATACGTGGGAACTCGGGTGACATCCCGATCGCCCACAAAGATGCGCCCGGATGTCAGCGGCTGAAGTCCGGCAATAGTTCGCAACAGCGTCGTCTTGCCAGATCCGCTCGGTCCAATGAGTGAAACTACTTCTCCGGTGCTCAATTCAAGCGAGAGCTGGTGGAAGATCTCGGTAGTGCCCAGAATCACCGAGATGTTGTCGACACGAAGCATCAGACGGCCAGCCGATCCGGTCGCAGACAATCTACGGCAAAGAGGGTCACCGCGATGAACAGGATCATCAGACTCGCCAACACAAACGCTTGGGTCTGCACTAGGTCGCCCGGGCGACCAAGTAGGCGGGAGATTTCGGTTGGAAGCGTGGCCGATGTGCGGCGAGTCAAGAAACTGCTAGCACCAAATTCACCAAGAGAGATCGCCCCAGCGAATGCCAACGAGGTCACCCACGCCCGAGTGATCAACGCTCGATCGATCGTCATCCACATTTGCCAAGGCGTCGCCCCCAGGGTTGCCGACGCATCTCGAACTCCCTGAGGCACCGAACGCAACACGGGCAGGATCACTCGCACTACGACGGGAAGAGCAACGAGCGAGTGGGCAATAGGTATCATGATCCATCGGGAACGCAGGTCGGCGATGCCATGATCGAAAGTTATGAGCAGCCCGAGACCAAGTGTGACGGCAGAAGCCGCCAGCGGAAGCATGACCAACGCTTCAAGTTGGCCGACGCGTCGGCTGCCATAGGCGATCGCACCTGCGGCTGCCAACCCGAGGGCGCCAGCGAGCGAAGCGGTCGTTATCGCAAATTGAAGCGAGGTCCAAAAAGCGGCCAGCGGGGGTCGTGTACCTAGACCGGTGGCGTGATTCCCGAGAACTAGGCGCCAGGCATCGAGACTGAATTCCGGGCCAGTTGATACCGAGCGTACAAACACCATGATCAACGGAACCGAAATGACGATGGCGGTGGCGATGCCGATTCCATACACCGCAAACCGTTGGCGAGGCGTTCGCGGCACCGATGCAAACACCTGAATGCGTGTCAGATTGACTGCACCATGAGTGGATTGGACCCACCACCACATTGCCAACGCGAGAATCACAAGTTGGAACAGGCTAAGAACCGCGGCTCCAGGGAGATCTCCAAGTAGAACCGCCCTGGTGTAAATCTCAACTTCCAGAGTTGCTCTTGCCGGCCCGCCAAGGACACGAATAACTCCATATGAGGTAAAGCACAATAAAAAGATGACGGCGGCGGCGGATCGAATCGATGCCGCGAGAGCCGGCACGGTCACTGTGCGGAATGCCCTAAACGGTGAAGCGCCCAGAGTGCCTGCGGCATCCGTGAGAAGCGGAGAGATTTGCTCCCAACGTCGGCCAACCACTCGAACCACGACCGCAAAATTGAAATATGCGTGAGCGATGAGAATTGCTGGTAGCGAACGATGCAGCGAATTCGGAAGTACGGCAAGAAATGCCGCGCCAACCACGACCGTCGGTAGCACGAATGGAACCGTTACCAATGCGAGAAGGACTCGCTTGCCGATAAATTTGTACCGCGCCACAACATATGTCGCCGGAAACGCCACCAATAACGTGATCAGCGTGCTGGCGAGCGCCTGCCATGTCGAAAACCACAACACCTGGCGAATCGACGAATTCTGCGCCAGTCTCGAAACTACGCCCCACGACAAAGCTCGGGAAAGAATATTGGCCAGCGGCCAAACCACAAACATCGCTATCGCCAATAGTGGTAGAAACGCCAACGCCGGGGCGCTGGCGCGATATGGAGAACTCGGTGGCGTCATTTGTTCGGGTTCGTCATTTGTTCGGAATTCGCCGACGCTAACGCAAGACGATTTGGATCCACTCGTCGAGCCATTCCGTACGATGTTCGGCGATCACATTTGGTTCCATTGTCAATGGATTTTCCGGACGCAGCGAGTACTTGGTAAAGGCTTCCGGCAACACGACATTCACGTTCACCGGATAGACGAACTGGGTGAGCGGCAGATCGCTCTGAAAGGCGACATCGGTGAGGTAGTCCACCAATAGTCGGGCCTCCGCCTCGTGTTGCGTACCGCGTAGAACTCCCACATACTCGATCTGTCGAAAGCACGTCAGCGACGCAACCGCGGTCGGCGCTTCGCTGATTGGCGGATTTGAGTATAAGACCTCGGCCGGAGGGCTCGAGGCGTAACTGACCACCAGTGGACGGTCACCATTGCCCGACGATCCAGAGAACTCAACCGTGTAGGCCTCGGTCCACCCGTCGACCACGAGCAATCCATTGGCGCGAAGTTGTGCCCAGTACTCTTGCCAGCCGTCTTGCCCAAATTCGACCACCGTGGCCAGAAAGAATGCCAAGCCGGGCGAGGAACTTAGTGGGCTCGGAATCACGAGTTGATTCCGATACGAACTCGAGGTCAGCGCCCGCAACGTGAGCGGCGGAGTGAGGTTCTGGTCGGAGTAAAAAGCTATGTCGTAGTTGATGCAAACATCTCCCGTATCAACCGGAGTTACTTCATTGCCGGGGATCCCAGCCATACTTGTCGGATCGATGAAGGAAACATTCTTCGACTGATATGACGAGAACACGTCGGCCTCTAGGGCTCGGGAAAGCAATGTATTGTCGACTCCCCACAAGATGTCGCCCTCAGGATTTCCGGCGGTGAGAACGGCCTTGGTGACCAACTCACCGGCGTCTCCGCCCGTCACAACGTTGACATTTATTCCTGTGGACGCGGTAAAAGCGTCGAAGATTCCCTCGCTCGGAGTGAACGAGGCATGAGCCAACAGGGTTAGCGTGACCGGCTCGACCAGCGTCGTGTCCGTCGGGTCAGTCGTGGCGGCCGAATCGACGGTTGTGGACTTCAGTGCACAACCGGACGCCGCTATCGATAAACCTGCAATGAATATGAATAGGTACATGTGTCGGGTGTTTCTCATGTCATTTCTCCAGTGCATGTGGCCGAACGATAAGTAGGTGTCCAAGTGAGAGTGAAATGCTTGCCGTGTTGCCCACCAACTCGTTGCTCACGCCGCGGGTCGAATAATTCGGAATCGTTTCATGTTTGAGTGGCCAGGCGAGTCCATCGGTCGTGATGCCGACTGCATCCGCGCCAATTGGCAGCAGTCCAACGGTTTCGCCGTGCCGTCCCCTAATGACAGCAGTTCCAGGGCCATGCAATAGTTGAACGTGGGCCGTGTCCCAGAACATCTCCACTTTGATGCCCGCAAGGCGAGGATGGAGCAAGACATTGAGCACACCAAGTTGATGATCCAAGCGGCCGCCGCCTCCTGTGACCACGACAATGTATTTGGCTCCTCGCTCTGCGGCATACAGCAGCGCGAGTTCGGTATCGGTGGCGTTTTTATCTTGCGCAAAACGCTCGACGATGACTCCTCGCGATTCCGCCTCGTCCAGTGCACGACCATCTACCGAGTCCATATCGCCGACGACGACATTGACGGTTAGACCGAGCGCCTTTGCGCCGTGCAAGCCGGAATCGGCGGCAATAACAAAGTCGAAGGCGGGGAGCGATTCAGCGACAGTTGAAATCGGGGGCTGACCTCCGATGACCACGATCGTTGCTAAGTCTTTCTGGTTCTTCGATGAACTTGTGGATGGACTTTTCACCGCTCTCGCTCCCTCCGCTGGCATGACCCAGATCAGGTGTGCGGGTCGGTGGCGGCGACCACCCTCTCAGCCCGCCGAACCAGCGGACTCCCCGTGCGTACAGATTCAGGCTACAAGGTCTTGGATGAGTTCATGATGTCGGGCTCAATGTAGATCACAAGTCGCTGACTGACGGCATTACGAGCTCGCACCTCGGCATCGTTGATTGCCAATGCCAATTGAGTCACCGACAGATCGTGATTGAACTCTATCTTGACGGCGAGAAGAATTTCGTCTGGTCCAAGATGCAAGGTTTTCATGTGAATGATCTTGTTGACAAGTGGTTGAGCAACTAGAGCAGCGGTAACTATTTCCTGCACCTCTGCGGTCGCAGACTCCCCAATCAGGAGGCTCTTCATGTTCACCGCAAGCACAAAGGCAATACCGATGAGAAGCACGCCGATGGCCAGAGACCCGAGCGAGTCCCAACGGGAGTCGTCGGTGATGCTGGCAGCGATGACGCCGAACAACGCGAGAAATAACCCGATCTCGGCGCCGATGTCCTCCAGCAACACGACCGGCAACTCGGGTTCCTTCGAATTCTTGATGAAATTCCACCACGAGACGCTTCGCGGTTTAACTTTGTTTGCTTCCTTCACCGCGGTGCGAAGAGAGAATGTCTCCAAAACAATGGCAAAGATCAAGATGATGATGGCCAGTCGGAGGTTGGATGCCTCGTGTGGGTGGCGAAGTTTTTGCACCCCCTCGTACAGGGCAAACAATCCGCCAAGACTGAACAGCACCAGAGCGACGACGAACGACCAAAAGTATCTTTCCGAGCCATATCCGAACGGATGCTCCTTGGAGGGCTTGCGATTTGCCCGCCTGCCGCCGACAAGCAAGAGCGCCTGGTTGCCCGTATCGGCGAGGGAGTGGAAGGTCTCGGCGAGAAGTCCGGCCGAACCTGTAATGATCGCCCCGATTAATTTCGCAATCGCAATTCCAAAGTTGGCTGCAAAGGCCGCGTAGATCGCTCGCCGACTGCCTTGGTTCATGATTAAAGGTTGCCACAGCCGGGGCAGATCTAACTAGACCCAGATACAATTTTTGCGTGAGTCCATTTGCACCGTTGGCTACCGAAGTCGACAAGTCGAACACGATTATCACCATCACTTCCTTGGCACACGCCAAACTCATCGAACTTCGTGACGCCGAGCCGGAAACCGATCGTTTGGGATTGCGAGTGGAAATCTTGTCCGAACCGGGCGAGGACTTCCGTTATGACTTGTCGTTTGACATTGTCACCAAGGCGGCATTTAGCGATGAGGTGCGGACAATCGATGGACTGAAAGTAATAATTCCGCTCAAGGACCTTGATTCCCTGCAAAACGCGGTGATCGACCATTCCGAATCTCAAGGCTTGCTGATTCGTAACCCGAACAAGCCAATTGCTCCAAATATCGAGGGTCTGGTTCGCGATGACGAAGTTTCCGCCCAGATCGAAACAATTGTTGCCACCGATGTGAACCCGGCGCTTGCCGCCCACGGCGGATTCGTCACCTTTGCCGGTCACGACACGGAGGGGACCGCGTATTTTACGATGGGCGGGGGTTGCCACGGATGTTCAATGAGCCGCCAGACAATGCTCGAGGGTGTGCAAACAATGATTGGCGAATTGGTTCCGGCAATCACCAAAGTACGCGACCTCACCGATCACTCCAGCGGGGCAAACCCGTATTACACCTAAAACTCGGCGGTAGCGAATGATGCCCGCCGCATTCATTGGACATGGCAGTCCGATGAACGCAATTGAGAGCAATAGGTACACGAAGGCGTGGAGTAATTTCGGATCCCACGTCGTTGAGACCTTCGGTGTCCCCAAAGCAATTCTT
>JBKJXI010000021.1:0-3220 GCA_046716325.1 Ilumatobacteraceae bacterium
AAACTAGACGGTGTTACAAAAGTTGACATTGACCTGGCCACCGGTTCGGTGACGGTCGAATCGAATCAACCCTTGGAACCAAGCGTGTTTAGCGCCGCGGTCGAAGAGGCCGGGTACGAAGTCGCACGATGAAGTCCGTCACCCGCATAGGCGTTTTCGCACTTGGAGTAATTGGTGCGTTTGGACTTGCGGCAGCGGTGGGTGCGGCGATTGATCCGATCGATGCTGGCTCGACGAACGAGCATTCATCAATGTCGAACGAAACGGGCGAAACGCCGACACTGTCTGGATTATCCATGGTCGCAAATGGATTTCAACTCAGCACAAATGTCACCGGCATCGAGGCGAACGAAGCCTCAACATATACATTCAAAGTTGAGCGTCCGGATGGTTCGGCGGTCACCGACTTCGATGTGCTCAATGAACGACAACTTCATCTGATCGTGTTGTCGAGAAATCTTGTCGACTATTTACACCTGCATCCCTCGCTCGGAGCGGACGGAACATGGCAAGTTGAATTGCCGCCATTGATCCCGAACTCGTATCGGTTGTATGCGGATTTCCAGCCAAGTGGTTCAGAGCGGATTACGTTGGCAACCGATCTCGAGGTTGCGGGACTGGTTGAACTCGTCGCAGTTCCCAATGCTGACAAAAGTTTCGAAATAGATGGCTACACGGTTTCAGTTGCGGGCGATTCGCTAGTCGGCGAGAGCTCATTGATGTTCGATGTCGAATTGGCCGGCTCGAGGATCGCAACCGAACAATATTTAGGAGCGGCCGGACATCTGGTGATTATTCGCCGCGGAGACCTCGGCTATCTGCATGCGCATTCGATTCCACAATCCGACTCGTCGATTCACTTCCTCGCCGATTTCCCGACGCCGGGGACCTACAGGCTCTTTCTCGAATTCTCCCATGGCGGCAAAGTTCGCACCGCTTCATTCACCGTCGAGATCTCCTCGCACGATATCGAGGGTCACTGAGAACATGAGCACTAGCGCCACAACCGAGCCACGGACCGACGTACAACTCGACATCGGTGGGATGACCTGTGCAACGTGCGCCGCACGCATTGAAAAGCGGCTGAACAAACTTGACGGAGTCACCGCGTCCGTGAATTACTCGACGGAGAAGGCAAGGATCATCTCCAACAACGAATCCCTCACATCCGAGGATTTCATCGCCCAAGTTGAAGCTGCCGGATACTCGGCGAAAATCATTCAACCATTAGCCAGGGCCTCGTCTGCGACCGGAGATCCGGTACCTGCCGAACGGGACGAACCAACGCGAGTCTTGCGTCAACGACTTGTGATTTCGGCGATTCTGTCGTTGCCCGTAGTTCTATTCACCATGGCACCGGCCTCGCAGTTCGACGGGTGGCAGTGGCTGTCACTGACATTGACGGCGCCGGTCGTGGTGTGGGGCGCATGGCCGTTCCACCGGGCCGCGTGGTCAAATCTTCGACACGCTACGGCGACAATGGACACCCTGATATCTGGCGGCACGTTGGCCGCGTTTGGCTGGTCGCTCTATGCGCTGTTCCTCGGCAGCGCCGGTGAATTGTCGATGCGACATGGCTATTCTCTTACCCCGCAGCGGGGACTGGGTTCGAGTCAGATTTATCTAGAGGTCGCCGCCGGATTGACCGTGTTCATTCTTGCCGGACGATACTTCGAAGCGTTGGCAAAACGGCGTTCCGGTGCGGCGCTGCGCGCGTTGTTGGAACTTGGCGCCAAGGAAGTAGCGGTAATTCGAAACGGTGTGGAGAGCCAAATTCCCGTCGAGCAATTAGTGGTCGGGGATCGCTTCGTGATTCGTCCGGGTGAAAAAATTGCCACCGACGGAGTCATTGAGGAAGGCACTTCCGCAATCGATGCTTCACTTCTCACCGGAGAACCGGTTCCCGTTGATGTTGGTCCCGGTGACTCGGTGGTGGGAGCGACGCTGAATGTCGGTGGACGCCTCCTTGTTCGCGCCACACGAGTTGGAGCCGACACGGCCCTTGCCCAGATTGCGCTGCTGGTTGAGAATGCTCAAACAGGAAAGGCCCAAATACAGCGCCTCGCCGACCGTGTGTCGGCGATATTCGTACCAATCGTGATCGTGCTGGCGGCGATGACGCTTGGATTTTGGCTCACCGCCGCAAGCACCGACAGTGCCACGGCTGCATTTACCGCCGCGGTGGCGGTATTGATCATTGCTTGTCCGTGCGCACTCGGGTTGGCGACACCGACCGCGTTGATGGTTGGCACCGGTCGTGGCGCCCAACTTGGAATCCTGATCAAGGGACCGGAAGTTCTCGAATCGACACGCAAGATCGACACAATTGTGCTCGACAAAACCGGCACGGTGACCACCGGGCGAATGGCACTCGTTGATGTCGTGGCGACCAAACAAGCCACGACCGATGAAGTGTTGTTCTTCGCCGGTTCCTTGGAAGACGCCTCCGAGCATCCGATTGCCGTGGCAATTGCCGCCGGCGCGCGCAAGCGCGGTGTCACTCTCGCGGCGGTTGAGTCGTTTGGCAATACCGAGGGTCTAGGTGTGCAAGGAACTGTCGATGGACATTTCGTGGTCGTCGGTCGACAACGATTTCTCGCAGACTCGACACTTCACATCGACGATGAACTCGGGGTCGCTCGCGATGCATCGGAAGCCGCCGGTCATACGCCGGTGTTCGTGGCCTGGGACGGGGTTGTGCGAGGGATGCTTGTCGTGTCCGACACGATCAAAGGCACATCGAAAGAGGCAATTGCTGGTCTTCGCGCACTGGGATTGCATCCCGTATTACTCACGGGAGACAATTCCCGCGCGGCTAATGCCGTGGCGAGTCAGCTAGGGATCGACGAAGTCATTGCCGAGGTCTTACCGGCGGACAAGGTCGAAGTGATTCGTCGACTTCAGGCCGACGGTCGAGTTGTTGCCATGGTCGGCGACGGAGTAAATGATGCGGCCGCATTGGCCCAAGCCGATCTTGGATTGGCGATGGGTACGGGAACCGATGTTGCCATCGAGGCGAGCGATCTCACTCTTGTGCGGGGTGACCTGCGTGCCGCTGTGGACGCGATCCGACTATCTCGGAGGACACTTGCGACAATCAAAGGAAACCTGTTCTGGGCGTTTGCCTACAACGTCGCGGCGCTACCTCTTGCCGCATCCGGTCTGCTCAATCCGATGCTGGCCGGCGCGGCGATGGCGTTTTCCAGTGTGTTCGTCGTAT
>JBKJXI010000022.1:0-7099 GCA_046716325.1 Ilumatobacteraceae bacterium
GATCTCGACTTCGGGAGCCACGCGATTGCCGATCAGCGCATCCGTCGCCTTGAAGAAGGCGTAGAAGGCCACGAAGACGAAGACGGCGCAGGTGAGGGCCCCGACGCCCTGGGCGAGGAGCTGCCGGCCGTCCCCGTACAAGAGTCCCCGGACGGTGCCCGGCACGCCGTTCCAGCCGTCCCCGTACGTCCCGTCGGCGAAGAGGCCCAGCGAGAGCACGCCCCAGGCGCCGTTGACGCCGTGGACGGAGATCGCCCCCACGGGATCGTCGATCTTCAGGCGCTTTTCCACGAAAAATACCGATTCGATGACAAGAACTCCAGCGATCACACCAATCACCGCGGCTGCCCAGGGAGCTACAAAGGCACACGGTGCTGTGATGGCGACTAGTCCAGCCAGCATTCCGTTGGCCATCATTCCCGGGTCGGGCTTGCCGGTACGACGAGTTATCCACATCATTGCCGTTATCCCGCCAAATGCTCCGGCGATCGCCGTGTTCGTCGCCGCGGTAGCAAACTGCACATCCGTAGCCGCGAATGTGCTCGCGGCATTGAAGCCGAACCAGCCGAACAACAAGATGAATGTGCCGAGCATCGCCATTGGAATGTGATGTCCCGGAATTGCCTTCGGTTTGCCGTCCCGATCAAATTTGCCGATGCGCGGACCAAGAACGAATGCTCCGGTGAGGGCCGCCACGCCTCCGACGGCGTGCACGACACCCGATCCGGCAAAATCGACGTAGCCGGCACCCAATGACATCGTGCTCCAGGTGCGGGCCAACCACCCGCCTCCCCAGGTCCATGCGGCAAACAGTGGATAGTAAATAGCGCCACAGAAAACTCCCCACAGGACGAAGCTCTTCCACTTCCAACGCTCGGCCATCGATCCGGTAGGAATCGTCGCCGTCGTATCCATGAATGCCGCCATGTAAAGAAAGAAACCAAGCACGGCTGGTGTAATGGACTTACCCGAAAGCGCCCAACCGCCCTGCCACAGGAATACCCAGTCGCCACTGCCGATTAGTGCTTTGCCCACGGGTGCGCTCAAACCAAACGCCGAGTAGGAGAATCCACCAAATGCGAGCGCAAACCCAACGAAGAAAAACCCAATGAATCCCAATCCGAAGACGGCGAAGTTGGTGCTTACAACATGCGCGGCATGCTTGGCCCGACAGAATCCGGTTTCTACCAGGGCGAAACCTGCCTGCATGAATACGACGAGGGCCGCCCCGATGACGATCCACATCAGGCTTACCTGTTGACCGAGGAGCACCACCGGATCTGTGTCATCGGCAAGGGCGACTGCCGGCATCGCCACAATGCCAAGCAATCCAACTGCTCCACCCACTGCAAGTCGCACTCCGTGCCTACGAAAGAAATCTGACATGGTTGCTCCCTGTTGAGGAGTTGTCATAACGACAACTTCGGTCGGATCGATTGAACGATTCGGAGGCGCCTTTGCAACCAAACTGAACACGACATTACGACACCAAAGTTTCGTGCATGTCTACGAGATGTTTCAGGAGGATGTATATTTTTTGACAGATGAGACACCTCCTCTCGCCTCTCATTGCGGAACGAATCTCCTGCCCGCTCTCGAAATGGGAGGGCGAACCCGGACGATGTCAATGGTGCAACGAACCCCTCACCGGGGTGCGTCGCCGAACATGGTGCTCAGAAACGTGCAGTCGTGCCTGGCAACGAGAACACATCTGGCGTTTTGCGCGCTCGGCCGCCAAGCGGAGAGCCAAGTTTCGATGTGCCCGACAGGAATGCACGGCTCCTCGACGCGACTGCGAAGTTAACCACCTTGAGGCCCGAGATGGGAAGGGCTACGGACCAGGATGTCATCACCACCTCCAGCCAGATCGCGACGGCCGAGGCGGACTGGAAGTACTTTGTCACGCACACCATGCGCAGGTGACCTCGGCCCAGGCCACCGCTCGCGCACTGCTGCGACGCAGCGCAATAGTTTCGCATTTTGATGTCACGTGATGTCTCGTGACGTGACGTGATGTGATGTGACAAGATTTGCCCGTGGCGTATCGCGACGGTGATGGGTGGGTGCTGTGCACTTGCGGTTTGCGACACTGGGGACTCAATGGTGCGGCCGGCTTGCTGTTGGTGCGACGGGATATGGAAGAGCCATATGTTCTGTTACAGCTTCGTGCAGCATGGACTCACGGTGGGGGTACATGGGCGCTTCCCGGCGGTGCGATTGATTCGCACGAGGATTCGATCGGTGCCGCCACGCGCGAAGCGGCAGAAGAAGCCGGCATCCTCGTCGGCGAATTCGAGGTACGCGATGTGTATTCCGATGATCACGGAGTCTGGCGCTACGACACTGTGATCGCCCACACCAGAGGCGATGCAGGTGCGTTTGCCGCCAATGCGGAATCGGAAGACATTTGCTGGGTCTTGCTAAACGAAGTAGGAAATTTTGCGCTGCACTCCGGCCTTGCGGCGGCTTGGCCACAATTGCATCGACGGGTACTTGCGACCCTCGCCTAGTTGTCAATCATTAGACTTAACGCATGACGATTGAAGCGACGCGGACCAAGGCATACCTTGACGATCGCGCCCATGTGTTTCATTCCTGGTCGGCACAGGGATCGCTTGATCCGGTGGAAATATTGGGTGGTCTGGGTTCGTATTTTTGGGATGCGGCGGGAAATAGATACCTTGACTTCTCCAGTCAATTGGTAAATCTCAATATCGGTCACCAACACCCCAAACTCGTCGCGGCAATTCAGGAGCAAGCGGCAAAGTTGTGCACGGTGGCACCGCCATTTGCAAACGAAGCTCGCAGCGAAGCGGCGCGCCTGATCTCCGAACTCGCGCCCGGCGAACTGAACATGGTGTTTTTTACAAACGGTGGTGCCGAAGCAACTGAAAATGCGATTCGTATGGCACGTCTACACACAGGTCGACACAAGATTCTGACCACATATCGCTCGTACCACGGCTCGACTTCGGGGGCGATTGCCCTTACTGGTGATCCGCGTCGTTGGCCAAATGAAACCGGCTTCAGCGGAGCAGTGAAGTTCTGGGGTCCGTATGCATATCGGTCGGCATTTCATTCCTCGAGCGAGTCAGAGGAATGCCTGCGTGCACTGCAACACCTTGAACAGGTGTTGATGGTTGAAGGACCGCAGACCGTAGCCATGATCGGTCTCGAAACCGTCGTGGGCACAAATGGCATCCTCGTTCCACCATCGGGTTACCTGCAAGGTGTTCGTGACCTGTGCGATCGCCACGGCATCGTCTTTATGTGCGACGAAGTCATGGCCGGCTTCGGTCGATGTGGTGAATGGTTCGCCGTTAACCATTGGAATGTCACCCCGGATCTCATTTGCTTTGCCAAAGGTGTCAACTCTGGTTATGTCCCATTGGGCGGAGTGATTATTAGTCAAAAGATCGCCGACTCTTTCAAGGACCGTGCGTATCCCGGTGGACTCACCTACAGCGGGCACCCTCTTGCTTGTGCGTCCGCTGTTGCATCTATCAATATTTTCAAGGAAGAGAAGATCGTCGAAAATGCACGAATGATCGGCGAGCAAGTGATTGGCCCGGAGCTACGCAAATTGCAAGAAAAGCATCCGTCGATAGGGGAAGTTCGCGGGCTCGGAGTATTTTGGGCCATCGAACTCGTGCGCAACCGAGACACCCGCCAACCTTTGGTGCCATATAATTCCACCGGCGTCGACGCCAAGCCAATGGCCGATCTTGCAGCAGCCTGCAAGAAGCGAGGTCTGTGGCCATTTGTGCACTTCAATCGGATGCATGTTGTTCCCCCGTGCACCATAAGTCCCGACGAGGCCCGCGAAGGGATTGCGATCATTGACGGGGCCCTGTCGGTGGCCGATCAATTGTACGAGGGCTAGTCGGCTCGTTTATTTCCCAAATGCGAAAGGGCGGGGCGCTCGCGCGACCCGCCCTTTGCAAATTTCCGAATTCTTACTAATTGCCACCTTCGGTGAGAGTGACCGTCATTGGTGTAAATGCTTCACCCGTTGTATCGACGCCGAGGCCAGCAAGAATTTCCAAGGCTTCGGTGACGATGTCGTTGCGATAGGCACCGGCCGAAGGAACTTTGCTGAGCACCGTTGCACCTTCAAGGTTCTTCGCCTCCTGGGCAATCTTGACGGTGCGGTCCCAAGCAGATGAATCGATGATGCCAGCCCCAGCAGGTGCCGGCCAGATCAACTTGTTGATCTCATTCATTTGCCAGAGTTGGTGACTGGCACCAAGCTTGGAGCCCTTTGACAGAACAATGTCTCGGCAAGCCTCCGCATTGTCCCGACAGAACGCCCAACCCTGCAGCGAGGCGGCAACGAACTTCACCGCGATCGCCCGATAGGCGGGATCGAATAGACGGTGTCCGTCGGCCCAAATTGCGTCTTGCAACATGCCCACTCCCGAGTCTTCATACGAAAGCACGTTGAAATCTTCGGGTGTATACAGCTTCCCCGTCTCCGGGTTAATGGCTTCAAGAACTTGCGCGTATTCGTTGTAGGTCATTGCCTCGGCCGCATCAATATCCCTGGCAAGTAAGCCAGACATGTCAAATTGCTGCTGAACAAGCGACACATCCTTGGCGGGATCGAGACCAGCCGCGGTGAGTGCGGCAAAGATTTCGAACTCATTACCAAAGCCCCAGTTTCCGATCTTCTTACCCTTGAAGTCGGCGGCGGTCAGAATGTTGTCTTCCTTGAACGAAACCTGCAACGTTCCAGAGCGTTGGAAGATTTGGGCAATGTCGACAATGTTGGCTCCGGCCTCACGACTTGCAAGCGCCTTTGGCACCCATGCCACTGCGAAATCAACCGCCGCGGTGGCAAGTTGTGTCTGTGGAACGATGTCGACTCCGCCTTCGACGATGCTGACATCAAGACACTGAGCGGCATAGAAGCCTTGATCTTGAGCCGCGAAGTATCCGGCGAACTGGGCTTGTATGAACCATTGCAGCTGCAGCTTCACCGGCGTTGGTGTCGTGCACTCCTCTTCGATTGCTTCCGGTGCAGTGGTGTCAAGTGGTGCCGCCGTCGTGTCGGACGCGCTGTCGGAGCCACCGCATGCTGCGGCGACAAGTGACATTGCGGTAAAACCCACGACTGCAAGTTTGAATCGTGATTTCCTCATGTGATGTACTCCCCCGGGCACCGAAGCGCCCTACGTGTTGTTATTGCTCGTTGCGGCGCCTCGAGAGGCACCATTTTCCAAGAGTATAGATATGCCGAAGAATAGTAACCCAAGCAGACATGCCCCTAGGACGTAGGCCCATGCCGACGCATTCTTTGAGTTGGCAATATTGCTTGTAATCCGACTGCCGAGTCCATTTTGGGAGCCACCAAAGTATTCCGAAACAAAGGCCGTAATCACCGAGGCCGGGGCCGCAATCTTGAGCGAGGTAAAGAGAAACGGAAGGGCATTTGGAATCCGGACTTTGCGCAGGATCGCCAAGTCCGACGCGGCGAACGACCTCATCAGTTCAATATGCGTCGAGCGGACATGTGTCAACCCCTTGGCCACATTGACGAGCACAATAAAATAAACGACAAGGGTGACCATGATTCTCCGTGGTATTTCGCTGGTAATCGAGAACATGTTGTTCAGTACGGCGACCAGCACAAATATAGGTATGGCGTTCAAAGCCACTGCGAGTGGGGTCACGAGCTCGCTGAGAAATCGAAACCTGCTGAGCACAAAGCTCATCAACACTCCCGCGACCGTGCCAACCAACAAACCAATGAGTGCATTCGTGCCCGACACCGTTGCGGCCTCACGGATCAGGCTGAAATTGGCAAAAAACTGACTCAGTATCTTGGAAGGCGGAGCCAAAAAGTAGGGCTTAAGATCAAAAGCCTTTACTGCCCCCTCCCACAGCACGATGAACCCGATTCCGAAGGTCAAGGGAGCGACAAGTCGCCGCATTTACGAACTGAATTCCTGGCTGAAGTGGTCGGCCGAGGTTCCGCGCAACGCCTCACGAACCTTCGTTATGCCAGCGAAAAACTCAGTGCTGGCCCTGGTCGTTTCGCTTCGATTATTTCCAAGGTCGATACCGATTCGATGCGTGATTCGACCAGGCCGAGGCGACATCACGATAACCCGGCTTGAGAGGTACACGGCCTCGGGAATCGAGTGAGTCACAAACACAACCGTGGTAGAGGTCTTGGCACAGATTCGCAGTAGCTCACCTTGCATGTACTCCCGAGTCATTTCGTCTAGGGCTCCAAATGGTTCGTCCATCAGCAATATTTGCGGATGCGCCGCCAACGCTCGAGCAATCGCGATTCGCTGCTGCATGCCACCCGAAAGTTGCCAAGGAAAGAGATTGGCAAACTCGGGAAGTTTGACCAGCTCAAGCATCTCGGTTGCCCGCGAAGCTCTCCGTGCCTTGTCCCAACCCTTTAGCTCCAGTGGCAACTCAATATTTTTGGCCACGGTGCGCCAATCAAACAACCCGGCTTGCTGAAAGGCCATCCCGTAATCCTGATCCAGCCTCGCCTGCGTGGCGGTCTTGCCGTTGACGGTGATAGTGCCACTCGTTGGCTCCAGCAAGTTGGCGATGAGTCGCAACAATGTCGACTTGCCGCAACCGGAGGGACCAATGAGCGATACAAACTCGCCGGGTTCGACGATGAGATCTATGTCAAGCAGCGCATCAACTCGCTTGGTGCTTTCCACATTGAAGATTTTGCTCGCCGCAACCACGTTCACTGCGCTCATGTGGTGGTCTCCTTTGGTCGATTACGCATCAAGAGAATGTCGCCGAGGGCGATAAATCCAGCCATCACAAGACCAAGTCCGGCGGCACCAAAGACAGCAGTAAACACTTTCGCCGGATCACCCGTGGCTTCACGGGCATATTCAATAACGAGTCGACCGATTCCCCCCTTGAGTCCCGTGGAGATTTCCGCCACGACTACGCCAATCACCGCGCCGGATGCGGCCAATTTGAATGCGGGAACCATAAAAGGAACGGCGGCAGGAAATCTGAGCTTGACCAGCGTCTGTCGCCACGAAGACGCGTAGCTGTTCATCAGTTCGAGAGCCGAGGCGGGCGCGGAAGTGAGTCCTTTGAGTGTGCCAACCGA
>JBKJXI010000023.1:0-16819 GCA_046716325.1 Ilumatobacteraceae bacterium
CATTTGTCACGGTGATAAATACTGAGCGGTTCACCGAACCCGTAATGCGAAAATTCACCGACTCGCCCTCGGGAGTTGCGGCTCGCTTTCCGATCACCATTGGCAAGGTGCCCAACAGCCGATCAATGGTGCTTTCAGCCGCAGGACCCGACTCGTGTCCGGGCATATTGAGTGTCCTACGAATGTCTTGTTCATGTATCCAACAATCCAGTACCCGCAGCTGGAGAAAATCTGCGACCGAACCGGGCCCAAGAGGAGTTCTCGCGGCTGTTGCAAAATATGACTCGTCGGCCGCCTGCAGTTCCGTGGTGCGGCGCTTTACAATTTCGTTCCACTCGCTCAGTACCTGTGCACCTGTGAGCGTGCGTCGGGCGTCGACTTCATGTTCGTTCGACTCGCCGATCGCATTCTTGACATACTCGCGCGGTTCTGAACGGTGAGATGTGGACTCCAAACCCATCATTCCACGCTCAACTCCGATTAAGTGAGACACTGTGTCCTGCACCGACCAACCCGGGCACGCCGTGTGAGTTTTCCATTGAGCTTCGGTCAGCGCAGAACATAGTTCGCCTAGCGAAGTCCAGGTGGCGAAAAGTTCACTGAGGGTTGTGCTTGGAATCATGAGCTACCTCGTCTGACCGATTATGGAGCTGAATTCTGGACGGACTTCCATTGTCGCGCAGCTAAATATGGAGTAAACACTTCAGCTATGAATTGGCGATCAGTTTTCGTCTTGGGAGTTTTTATTTCGAACAAGCCGGTAAACGAGCTATATAGATTGACGAGATCCCATAGCTTGAGTGCTTCATAGCCCATCGGTGCCGGAATCACCACTGGTCAAAAGATGGCACAGTTATTCGGAAATACCAGGATCGGAACTCCGAAGCCCTCGTATTCACCAACCGCGCGATCGTGATCGGCGCGAACTTCATCGTGCGTGGTCGGGTCGGCAAGGGCGTCGTCCCATGCCTCTGACGGGGCATGGATTTGAGCGAGAAGTTCGATGGCAACGTCTCGCTCGTATGGTCGGCGGCCTTCCACATGCAACGCATGACCAATGACTCCATACCAATCGTCGCACATTGCCATGCTGATTCGACGCAACCAAGCGCCAACGCGCATTGGGCTCCATCCGTATGAGAGGTCACGCTCCCATGGATGCTTCTTGCCCTCGACGCGGTTGATCTCTTCGAGACTGAAAAATTTCCATGAAATATCGAGACCATTGATGCGACGCACTTCGCGAATCCACAACGAGGTCTGATATGCCCACGGGCACATCGGGTCTAGGTAGAAATCGATGTGTTGGACACTCATCGGCGAACCCTTCGTGCTGATTTCAATTTAGATCGTGAATGTAATGTAGGCCGTGACGGATAGATTCGTATCATGGATCGGCCGACTCGATTCGCTCACACTCGATACCTGGGCGACAAACGAACCCAATTGGTGTATGACCTTGATAATTGGACCGATGCGACCATAATTAACGAAATCGTGGCCGCAGAAGTCGGTCAGAGTTTTGGGCCCGACTCCCTGCCTGAGGCCCGCAACCGTGGCTACACCTTGGCGCGCGATGGCAAGTCACGTCGACTTCGCAAGCCTCGCGCCTAGATTTCGCAGAGCAAGTGAATAGCACATTTCTTTCCGGTGAATTGAGACTCGCCAGCTACCTCGTGCAGCCCCAAGGTAAGCAAGGCGCATTACCGGCGATGGTCCTCTGCCATGGATATCCAAGTGGCGGCATCGACGCCCGTCAGTCGGCCGGTTCGTTTCCAGAACTGTGTGACCGGGTTGCAAATGAACTTGGATGGATCGCGATGACGTTCACCTTTCGCGGGTGCGCAGCAAGCGAAGGCGATTTTTCAATGCAAGGTTGGGTCGATGATCTGCGCGGTGCAATCACTCATGTCGTGGCAGAAACCTCGCCAAGCGGTGTTTGGCTGGTGGGGAACAATACCGGTGGTTCGCTCGCGTTGTGTGTTGCGGCGGACGATCCGCGAGTTAGCGGATGTGCGTTGCTCGGCGCCCGGGGCGACTTTGATGACTGGGCGGACCACCCCCGCCGATTTCTTGAGCATTCGCGCGAAATTGGAACTATTCGTCGGCCGGGATTTCCACCTTCGGCCGATGAATGGGCGCGCGAGCTGCGACGCTTTCGTCCAACCGATGCGGCAAGAAGGTTGGCCCCACGACCACTGCTACTGATGCACGGTGACGACGATGAGATCGTGCCGACTGCGGACTCGCGTGTGCTCGCGCAGGCACATGGATCCGCCGAGCTACAGATCATCGGCGGTGCCGGTCACCGATTGCGCCACGATCCACGAGCGATGGCGGTCTTGCTGGGTTGGTTAGATCGTCAACGCACTAGCTCTGCGGTGTGATCGCCGACTTGCTATGCCAATTCCAGGCGCTAGTGATGATGTCACGCAAGTCGTGAGTCGGCTTCCAACCTAGGGTCTGCGCAATGAGTGTCGGATCGGCGTACCCCGAAGCGGGATCACCTGATCGGCGACCAACAATTTTATACGGAACTTTTCGTCCACTCACCTGTTCCACCATTGCAATGACTTCCAAGACCGAGTGTCCAATTCCGGTACCGACATTGCAGGCCAGAGTCGAACCACCAGTTTCTAAGTATCCGAGCGCTTTGGTGTGGGCATCGGCGAGATCTTCGACATGGATGTAGTCACGAATACATGTCCCATCGGGTGTGGGGTAGTCGATGCCGTAAAGCGAGAAATCGCCACCCTGTCCGAGCAATGCTTTCATCACCAGCGGCACGAGATTTTGTGACATCGACCAGTCCTCACCGATGCTCGAGTCGGAACTGGCTCCGGCCGCATTGAAGTATCGCAGGCTTACCGAACGTAATCCGATGGCGCTGCACGAGGCAAGAAAGTTCTCGACAACAACTTTCGTTTCGGCGTACACACTTTCGGGGTGAAGCCGAGCACTTTCCGATATCGGCACAGAAGCGGGATTTCCGTAGACGGCGGCCGACGAGGAGAACACGAATCGATCGACACCGTTGGATAGCAAAGCCCGAACTAGGGCGATTGTGCCGGAGACATTGTTGTTGTAATAGCGAAGCGGCTGCTCCATCGACTCACCGACGGCCTTGTAGGCGGCAAAGTGAATAACTTCACTGATGTCGTGCTTACGACATATTTTGTCGATTATCCGACCATCGGCAACGTCGCCTTCGAATAGGGGAACATCGTCAATGCGGGATTTGTCACCGAATTCAAGCGAGTCGAGCACAACGACATCACGATGTTGTTCGACCAGATGACGAACAGTATGAGATCCGATATATCCGGCTCCGCCTGTGACAAGAACTGTCATATTTTCAATCTATTTACGAGGTCGATCTTGCTTGTCAACGTTGGCTGCCTTTTGCTTCTTCTTGTATCCACGAACTTTCATTAGTGTTTCGGGCGAATTGATGTCAGCCACCGACCTTGGTTGACCATCGCTAAATGCGCCCGCGACTTTTTCCCAGCCCTTTGGCCGAACCCCAATGCGTTTCCCGAGCAGGGCGACAAAAATCTGCGACTTTTCTTCGCCGAATCCGGGGAGGTCACGCAATCTCCGAAAAAGTTCCTTGGCATCGTCGACGCCGATCCAAATATTGGCGCCTTTACCTCTGTATGTGGTGGCGATAACGGCGCACAGGGCATGAATACGTTTGGCCATCGAGTTCGGAAATCGATGTACGGCCGGTTTTACTCGGCACATCGCAACAAAATCCTCTACTTCCATATCGGCGATCCGTTTCGCATCGATGTGGCCGAGTCGGTCGCGAATTGTGTTGGGACCCGTGAACGCCCATTGCATCGGCACCTGCTGATCCAACAACATCCCGATCAGCAGGGCCGTTCCGTCGTTGTTGAGGAGGGTGTCGGCCGCCGGTATCCCGGTGATATAGAAATCTCTCTTCGTCGAAACAGTCATGGGTTCAGTCTCACTTATGCATTGAGCGGATTAAGGGCATCCGGATTCACCCCATAGTGAACAATCGCATCCTGAACTACCTCGTGCTTGATAGCACCCGCTTGGCTGAGTTCGTAAAGGACCGCCACAACGAGATGCGGCATGTCCACTTCGAAATGTCGTCGCAGTGCCTCGCGTGTGTCGCTTCTTCCCATACCGTCGGTGCCAAGGGGAGTGAAGGAGCGATGGGGTATGAACCGGGCTACCTGCTCTGGAACCATGCGCATAAAATCGGTTACCGCCACTATCGGCCCGGTTCCGCCGTCGAGCAATCGGGTGACAAGGGCCTGACGCGGTGACGCGCCGGGATGCAACCGGTTCCATCGCTCAATTTCGAGAGCCTCCTCACGCAACGATTTGTATGAAGTTGCAGACCATAGATCGACTCCTACGTCGTAGCGCTCGAGCAGTTCGCTGGAGGCGAGTTGTGCCGCGCCATGAGCCGAACCCGAAAACAATATTGTGGCGCGGTGTTTGCCGCCTTCAGACTCTCGCCACTTGTAGAGTCCCTGCATAATCTCGGCCTCAATTGTGGAAGATGCGCCCTGGGCCGGCATCGGATAGTTCTCGTTGTACAGGGCGAGATAAAAGAAAATATCCTCCGGTTGATCGCCGTACATTCTGTTAATTCCCTGCCGAATAATTGTGGCCACTTCATATGCAAAGGAAGGATCGTATGCCTGACATGCCGGGACGGTACTGGCGAGGAGCAAACTGTGTCCGTCTTGATGCTGCAGACCCTCGCCCATCAGCGTGGTGCGGCCGGCGGTCGCGCCGAGCAGGAACCCACGAGTGCGCGCATCGGCCGCCTGCCAAATGAGGTCGCCGACTCGTTGGAAACCGAACATTGAGTAAAAGGTGTAGAACGGAACCATGGGAACTCCGCGCGTGGCATAACTGGTACCGGCGGCGATGAAACTAGCCATGCTTCCTGCCTCGGTGATTCCCTCTTCAAGGATTTGACCAGAGGTGGATTCGGCATAGCTCAGCAACAGCGCATGATCGACCGGCTCATACTTTTGACCCTGCGAGGCGTAAATCTTGAGTTCACGAAACAGTGAGTCCATTCCGAACGTTCGGGCCTCGTCCGGAATTATCGGAACTACTCTTTCTCCAAATGCCTTGTCGCGAGCCAAGTTGCGCAGCAAACGAGTGAACCCCATCGTCGTACTTACCGCCTGCTTGACACTTCCCAATGTGAATTCGCGAAAAACCTCTGGGTCTGGCAGGTGTAATGGCCTACGGGCAACGGTTGTTCTCTTGGGGATGCTTCCCCCGAGTGCTCGACGCCGTTCCATCATGTACTGATATTCGATGCTGTCGATGGGCGGTCGATAATACGGTGGATTGTCGCCGCTAAGTGCGCTGTCGGGAATTTCATCTTCTAAATGCAAGGTGTTGCGCAATGCCAACAATTGGCTGTCGGTCATCTTCTTAATTTGGTGTGTGGCATTGCGGCCTTCGATTTCGTGACCGAGCGTCCAACCCTTCACGGTCTTGCACAGGATTGCGGTTGGTCGACCCGACCCCGAGTTCTCCGTGGCCGCACGAAACGCGGCGTACAACTTGTGATAGTCGTGGCCTCCGCGGGGCAATACTCGGAGTTCGTCGTCCGTCAAATGCGAAACCAATTCGCGAAGGCGTGGATCCGGTCCGAAAAAGTTCTCGCGAATGTAATTGCCGTCTTCGATGATGTAACGCTGAAACTCACCGTCCAGTGTGGTATTCATTTTGTTCAGCAGCGCGCCGGAGGTGTCGCGCGCCAGAAGCTCATCCCACTTTGAGCCCCAAATAACTTTGATCACATTCCACCCTGCACCACGAAAAACCGCTTCCAACTCTTGGATTATTTTTCCGTTGCCGCGCACCGGTCCGTCGAGTCGTTGCAAGTTGCAATTGACCACAAATGTGAGGTTGTCGAGCTGCTCACGCGCGGGGAGTGAGATTGATCCAAGAGTTTCCGGCTCGTCGCATTCGCCGTCGCCCAAAAACGCCCAAACGCGACTCGCCGAGGTGTCGTCCAGTTGTCGATTTTGTAGGTATCGATTGAAGCGGGCATGGTAAAGGGCCGTGAGTGGACCAAGACCCATTGACACGGTCGGAAACTCCCAGAATTCGGGCATCAGCCGCGGGTGTGGATAGCTGGAAAGGCCACGGCCGTTTCGTCCGATTTCTCGGCGAAAGTGATTTAGGTCATCCTCGTCGAGTCGACGCTCGATAAACGCACGCGCATAAATACCAGGAGCGGCGTGACCCTGAAAGTAAACATGGTCACCCGGAATTCCGCTGTCCTTGCCGCGGAAGAAGTGGTTAAATCCGACTTCATACAAGGTTGCCGAAGAGGCAAATGTCGAGAGATGCCCACCGATACCCTCGGCGTTGGCGTTTGCTCGCACCACCATCACGGCAGCATTCCAACGGATGTATGCCCTTATGCGTCGCTCAATATGGTCGTCGCCCGGAAACCATGGCTCTTGTTCGTATGGAATGCTATTTACATACGGCGTCGAGACAGTGGCCGGAAAACTGACCTGTGATTCCCTCGCCCGCTCGAGTAGTCGTGACAGCAAATAGCGGGCGCGGGTCTTGCCTTGAGTATCGACGACCGCATCCAATGAATCGAGCCACTCGCTGGTCTCGCCCGGATCACTGTCGGGCAATTGATGCATCGAGCCATCAAAAATCATGTCTCCATTCTCGCAGATATATCCGCAAGTACCTACGCGCGGTGCCGCGATGAGCAAGTATCTAGGGCGTGATCGTGATCTATACAGACGGCGCTTGCTCAGGAAATCCCGGTCCGGGAGGTTGGGCGTGGGCAACGGCTCCGAATGGGGTGCCCTCGGAGACTGGCGGCGAATCTCACACCACGAATCAGCGGATGGAAATCTCGGCGGTACTTTTTGCATTGCGCGCCCACGATGTCAGATCCGGGCCGATTGAGATCAGGTCGGATTCGACATATGTCGTGCATTGCTTTCGTGATCAGTGGTGGAAGGGTTGGCAGATGCGGGGATGGAAGAATTCGCAACGCAAGCCCGTCGCCAACCGAGATCTTTGGGAACCGCTGATCGATTTGGTCAATTCGCGAGGCGATGTGCAATTCACCTGGGTTAAGGCCCATAGCGGGGAACCCATGAACGACTTGGTGGATGCGCTTGCGGTTGCGGCATCTCTAGGCTTCGCCTAATTTCCGCAATTTGGAATAGTGTTCGCTCCCATGGATATCAATGGCGCGAGTGCAATCGTCACGGGTGGGGCATCGGGAATCGGGGCGGCAGCCGCACGGCTATTGGCCGGTCGCGGTGCCAGAGTTGTCGTCGCCGACCTGCAGGAAGAAAAGGGTAATCAACTGGCTAAGGAAATCGGTGGCGCGTTTTGCAAAGTCGACGTGACAAACACCCAAGACATCATCAACGCTGCCGAAATGGCCAAGTCGATTGGACCGGTCCGTGTCCTCGTGAATTCCGCCGGCATTGGTTGGGCTCAACGAACCGTTGGCAGGGACGGCTCGTATGACTCCGCCGCAAATCTAGACGCATTCAAAAAAGTAATTGCCATAAATTTGATCGGCTCATTCGACTGCATTCGGATCATTGGGACGGCGATGTCGTTGAGCGAGCCACTCGCAAATGGCGAACGCGGAGCAATCGTCAACATTGCCTCCGTTGCGGCATTCGACGGGCAGATCGGTCAGGCCTCGTACTCGGCGTCCAAAGGCGGAGTGGTTGGGATGACTCTGCCGATCGCTCGTGATCTAGCCGCAATTGGTGTTCGCGTGAACACCGTGGCGCCGGGTCTTATTGATACTCCTATTTATGGGGAGGGTGATCGCAGCGAAGAATTCAAGACAAACCTACAAAAAGGTGTCCTGTTTCCGCAACGACTTGGATTTCCGGAAGAACTTGCCTCGATGGTGCTCGAGTGCATTACAAACAGCTACATGAATGCCGAAACGATTCGTGTCGATGGTGGCATTCGCATGCAACCAAAGTGATGTCCTGAAAGCGGCGTGGCAATGATCCACGTTCCACATCAACATCCATTTACACCTTACGACGAGTCGCCGGATGCGGACTTGTCCGATTTCGCACCGATGCCGCCGATTGACGATATTTTGCCGCGTGCGATGTACGACGAGTTTCGCCATCGACTCGGCACGCGGTCGCTCGATCTCGCGCAATGGTTGACTCCGGACTCCGAGACCGCGCCGACCATTGAGATGAAGCGACGGCTCATCGAGCATCGCCGGGCTGATGTCGTAGCACTTTTTGAAGGTGGCGAAGCGGCCGCTGAGGAAGCGGCCGAACTGGTTGCTCAATGGACGGGCAACGCGCTCACTAGTTCGGGAATTAATGCCCTTGTGGATGCGGCCCTGATGGTGGCCGATGACTTGACGGTGCTGGAGCCGCGCAGCACTACTGCCGGCGAGCAACAGTTGTTCGTCGCCGGGGTGGTGTGTTCGCCGAGTCGTTGGAAACTTGCCGACAAAATGGGCAAGAACATGATTCAGGTACACGCGCCGGTGGCTAGGTATGCCGAGCATATTGGCGCAGCCGTGGACACGACCCTGCAGCGGCTCACCGTTGATCGTCCTCTTTGGCGTTCCAATTGGACGCTCGAGGATCATCCGGCACTATTCCAGCCCGAGCCGCCAAGTGCGTCATTGGTGGAGGACCTATCCAAAATGTGGATTCGAATCGAACGGGAAACACTGCGTCGGTTACCGCAGACAGGTGGAGTTCTATTTACCATCCGCGGCTTTCAACAACCCCTTGGGGATTATGTCAATCGCGGACCTGAACATGTCGAGGCATTGCGCGCTCTCATTGAACGACTTCCCGATGACTTGTCGCGGTACAAGTCGGTCCTTCCTTATCGCGAGCGTATTTTGGATTGGCTATCAGCGCGCGCGTAACTAGGTCGTGTAGTCGGCATTGATGCGAACGTAACCCGCGGTGAGGTCACAACCCCAAACGGTTGCAGATGCGCTGCCAATATTCAATGAAACGCCGATGTTCACTTCTGAACCACTCATGTATGTGCTCAACGCGGCCAACTCGGTATCACTGACCCGATTCGGATACACCTCCTGAGCACCAAACCGAATCACCATCGAATCCTGATTGATGTCGGCGTACTGACTGCATTTTCCGACCGCCATAGCTACACGTCCCCAGTTTGGATCTGCTCCGTGTACGGCGGTCTTTACCAAAGGCGAGTTGACGATTGACTTGGCAACGGTTTTGGCCTGTTCAAAATTGCGGGCCGAATCGACATTCACCTCGATAAGTTTCTCTGCACCTTCTCCGTCTCGGGCCACCTGTTTCGTAAGCGACAGGGCTACTTCAAAGAGTGAGCGCTCGAACGCCCCAAGGTCGACGACTCCACATACGCCGCTGGCGAGAATGATCGCCGTGTCGCTCGTCGAGGTGTCTGTATCCACGGAAACGCAATTGAATGTGCTATCCATGACTCGCCGGAAAATTCGGTCCAGATCGACTGAAGTTACTTCGGCGTCGGTAAACATCAGCGTGATCAAAGTCGCCATGTTTGGCTCGATCATTCCAACACCCTTGGCGACGCCAACAACGCGAGCCTGAGATCCGACCACCTTGGAATGAGCAATTTTCGGAACGGTATCTGTAATCATGATTCCCCTGGCCACCTCATCGGCCGAGGTTCCCTGTGGTGATCCAGGCACGGCGATTAGGCCGGAGCGTATTTTGTCCATCGGATATTGGCGCCCAATCACGCCGGTCGATGCAATGAGCACTTCGTCGGTCTGACACGACAATGCACGGGCGACGCCTTCGATTATTTCGCGGGTGTTCTCCATACCGATCGCGCCCGTGGCAACGTTTGCGTTTTTCGATATCACGACCACCGCACGTGCCAAGTGATCCACCAAATTCTCGCGACTCGCGGTCACGCTTGGGCCGGCAAAGCGACTTTGGGTGAACACTCCCGCTGCGACGCATACCGAGTCGGCAATCACGATCGTGAAATCGGTAGTGGAGTCTTTGATCCCGACGTTCGCTACGTACTCGCGAAATCCTTGCGGTAGGTCGACGCTCATTTTGGCGTTGTAAAGCGTTTTTCCAAGTTCCTGAGCGTGTTGCTCATCGCTTTCTTATTCTTTGGAATCGCGCCGGTCACCTTCAAGAATAGTTTTGATCGGGCGTTTGTGTAGTCGAACTGCTCGGTTACTTTAGTGCCGCCTTCCACCGGCTCGAGCATGTAACGCCAAACGTGCCCACCGAAATGGCGCCAAGCAATTTGCTTTCCTTCATCGAACTCGATCACTTCATTTGTAATTTTGTACGGGATTCCAACCTTCATGTCCATGCCAAACTTGGCACCGAGGCTGAGTCGCTGCGGTGTCGCACCTTGTGTCTTGCGCACCGTGCCGGATCCATCGATCACTGGATGCTGCCGAGGGTCGGCGAGCACTTCAAAAATCGCCTTGGGACTGGCGTGAACAATTTGATCAACGCTTACGATGTCGGAACTAGTCATCTCATAAATCTAGAGCCGCTAGAAGGCCGCGGTTCATTTGTTGAGCAATGACCGCAGAGCCTCGTCAAGGTGTTCGTGGGTGAACTCAAAACCATTGCTGCTGAGGACGGATGGAATAACCCTTTGTCCGCTGAATAACAGCGACTCTGCGAGCTCGCTCCCCAAGACCAACTTGGGGAGTATCGACGGAATCGGAATCATGGCCGGACGGTGCAACACTCGGGCGAGTGTCGAGGTGAACTCGGAATTGGTGACAGGAAATGGGGCAGTGAGATTTACCGCGCCGGAAACCGGCATCGTAAGCAAAAAATCGATGGCGCGTATCTCGTCGTCAAGAGTGATCCAACTTTGCCACTGCTCGCCGCTACCCATTTTTCCACCCAGTCCAAGTCTGAATAGCGGAAGCTGCTTCTTGAGTGCGCCGCCCATTTGGCTGAGCACGATCCCCGTGCGCAAAAACACGGTTCGAATTCCTGCATTGCTCGCAGCGGCGGCCGCAGACTCCCACTGCTTGCAGACATCGGCAAGAAATGAGGTGCCAAGCGAGCTTTTTTCATCCACTGCTGTATCGTCGCGGTCCCCATATATTCCAATCGCCGATCCGGAAAGTAAAACCGAAGGTTTCCGCGTTAGAGAAACAAGGGTTCGGGCTAGGAGGCTGGTCGACTTGGTGCGACTCTCAAGAATTTCCTTTTTATACGAGTGTGACCATCGTTTGTCGGCGATGCCTGCTCCCGAAAGATGAACGACCGCGTCAACACCTTCGATGTGAGCCGGATTTAGCTCGCCAAGAGTGGGGTTCCAGGAAACTTCGTTGGCACCGGCTGAGCGACGCACCAGTCGAGTGACACGATGTCCCGCAAGTTCAAGGCGTGCGCCGAGTTGTGTCCCGATTAATCCACTCGCTCCCGAGACGAGGATGTGCATGTGTCCGAGATTACGTGGGCTACGGAATAACGATTGGCACCGAAGTCACTACCGTATTTGGTCGGTACAGCAGGCGAGCCTTGATGGCGAGGGCAGATTGGTTGTGCAGCCATTGCGACCGAATGGAGGTAACAAATTCGGGAATCACCACGGTGATTAAATCGTCGCTGTCTTCGTGGTCGAGTTCGTTGATTCGCCTCAAAATGGGTTCGGTGAGATCACGAAACTCGGAGAGCTCCAAGATGAGTTCTACATCGAGGCGATACTCTGCCCACTGTTCCGTTAATTTGACACCGTCTTCCGGCGATTGAATCACCGAAAGCGCAAGTAGTCGATCGGGTCTTAGACTTTGCGCGTACTTGAGCGCCTGCAAGACACCTTGATTCACGGATTCCACGAGCACAATGACGAAGTGCGTGCGAAATGGAGCCGTATACGACGAGTCAACTTTGAGAAATGACTTTACTCGTTTGTAATGGCGACTGATCGAATTGAATGACAGTACAAGCGTGGGAATGACCACGGCTGGAATCCACGCGCCATCAGTAAATTTGACGATTACGACGATTCCGGCGACAAATGCCGTGGTAATCGCGCCGAGAAGGGAAAAGAGTGCACGAACTTCCCAACCAGGTTCCTTGAGCGTGCGGTGGCGAACGAACATTCCGGATTGACTCAGCGTGAATCCCGTAAACACTCCCACCGCATACAGCGGAATCAATGCGTTAACTAGTCCGCCAAAGGAAAAGACGAGCAGCGACGCCATGATTCCGAGGAAGATCACGCCATTGGAAAATACCAGTCGATCGCCGCGATTCATGAACTGTCGCGGAAGAAAACGATCACGGGCGATGATTGACGAAAGTCGCGGAAAGTCGGCATAGGCGGTGTTCGCCGCCAAGATGAGAATCCCAAATGTCGCAAATTGAGTGATGTAAAAGAAGATATTTCTGCCGCCGTAAACCTGCTCGGCCATTTGAGCGAGCACGGTGTCTTTAATATGCCCCTCCTCATCTTTGAGCGGTTGTAAGTGTTGCGCCAAAACACTTAAACCGAAGAAACTAGTGCCGAGAATGACCGCCATCCAAACAAGTGTCGTTGCAGCGTTGCGGGGTTCCGGTTTCTTAAACGCGGGTACTCCATCTGCCACCGCTTCGATTCCAGTCAACGCAACTGCACCGGAGGAGAATGCCTTGAGGAAGAAAAACAGTGTGACCGAATTGTTACCACCCAAAAGTTCCATGGCGACCTCGCTGTCGTGTGCGATTGGCTCGAGGTCGCCCAAAAATACCCGGAACAGTCCGACGCCGATTAATGCAAACAAACTAACGATGTACAGATAAGTCGGTGGTGCAAAGAGCGCACCGGACTCTTTTAGTCCGCGGAGATTGGCAATTGTCAGTAGCAAGATGAATCCAATGCACAACGAGACTCGATGCGGGGCGAGTGAGTTGAATGCCGAAATGATCGCGGCCACGCCAGCTGCGACAGACACGGCCACCGTCAAGATGTAGTCCACAAGCATGGCTCCACCTGCCACGAGCGAAGGATATGTCCCAAGATTTTCGCGCGACACGATGTATGCGCCACCGCCAGTTGGATAGGCGTAGATTGTCTGGCGATAACTACTTACCACGATGGCCAGCAGGAGCACGACAAGTAGTGAAATTGGCACTAGGCGGCTGTATGCGGCGACTCCCACGCCAGCAAGCGATAGAAAGACAATCAAGATCTCTTCAGAGGCGTATGCAGTTGACGAGATTGCATCGCTGGCAAAAACAGGTAGCGCAACTTTTTT
This sequence comes from Ilumatobacteraceae bacterium, assembly GCA_046716325.1. GTDB lineage: Bacteria > Actinomycetota > Acidimicrobiia > Acidimicrobiales > Ilumatobacteraceae > UBA3006. The sequence goes on from JBKJXI010000023.1 coordinate 13,244, forward strand.
GGAAAGCCGATGGTGCGCGTCGTCCGCGGTGGCAATTGGCCGGCCAATGAAGAACCGCTTAAGGGGGTTTATCGACTGAGCCATGCGGTAGATAATCCTCGCACACGAGAACCCCTATTGGCGAACAATTCGCCTACGCTTGGGAACTGCGATCGCGAGATTGCAATTGCAAACCTGTAAGCAACTGGTTCGATTTGAGGAGTTTGAAGTGCATGTAGTGATCGTCGGCTGTGGTCGCGTTGGCTCGTCGCTGGCACGTGAATTGGTGGCACTGGGCCACACGGTGGCAGTCATCGATCGCAAGCCAGAGGCATTTGTTCGACTGGGTGACGATTTCAAGGGCCAAAAAATCACAGGTATTGGATTTGATCACGACATCTTGATATCGGCGGGAATTGAACGCGCCGATGCACTTGCCGCCGTCACGAATGGTGACAACTCGAATATATTGGTGGCACGTGTGGCGCGAGAGAAATTCAGTATCGAGCGTGTGGTGGCGCGAATTTACGACCCTAAACGAGCGGCTATATACGAACGAGTTGGAATTGCCACGGTTGCCACCGTGAAGTGGACATCGGAACGAATCTTGCGGCGGATACTTCCCGACGCTCCGGCCGTTGAGTGGACGGATCCGAGCGCCAAAGTAGTTGTCGTCGAACGCGATATGCCAGCCGCGTTTGTCGGCAAGCGACTTCTATCGATTGATATTGACTTTGCTCGCGTTGTTGCTCTGCGCCGATTGGGCACCGGACTCATTCCTAACTCCGACACCATTGTGCAGCAAGGCGATGTTGCCTATGTGTCAGTCGAGCTAGGCAGACTTGCCGAGTTCGACGCCCGACTCAGCTCCGGAAACATTGTTGGAAAGGGTCACTGATCATGCGGGTGGTTATTGCGGGCGGTGGAAGCGTTGGCCGTTTTACGGCCGAGCAATTGGGTGCGGCGGGTCATGAAATCACGATCGTTGAAAATGATCGAGTTGTCACTCGTGAATATGGTTCGCATGCCAGCTCGGACGGAATTCGATGGCTCTTGGGTGATGCGTGTGATGTGGCGGTACTTTCGGATGCCGGAGTTCTCGAAGCCGAAGTTGTTGCCGCTGTAACCGGAGACGACGAGGACAATTTAGTGGTGTCACTTCTCGCCAAACAGGAGTTTGGCGTTCCGCGAATCATTGCGCGCGTGAACAACCCAAAGAACTATTGGATGTTCAACGAAATGTGGGGCGTGGATGTTTCTGTGTCGACTCCCCATCTGATAACGAGCCTCGTGCAGGAAGCCGTTGACGTTGGCAGTTTGGTGCGGCTGATGCAGCTCAAAGGTGGCAAGGCCGAGCTTATTGAAGTGACTCTTGCGCCAACATCGCCGGCATTGGACAAAGCCCTCGTCGACTTATCCTTTCCGCGTAGTGCAACCGTTGTGGCGATAGTCCGAAACGAGCGAGTCATGGTGCCGAATCGGGACACGATTTTGCGAGCCGGAGATGAAGTGATGGCACTCATCACCGAAGACGCCGAAGAAGAAGTAAAGCGCCTGCTTATCGGTCAGGCCGTGAAAGGAAATTAACTCGTCAGTGGCCCTCCACCGGTAGGAGTGTGTACGCCGGGTTGAGAAAGACATTTGTTTCGCGGTCGGCAAAGGCGACACCTTCGATTATTACGCATTGCCCATGTTGGATCCCCGGAATATGTCGTCGACCGCTGAAAATGACGGTGGCGTCTCCGGTTCCATCATTGATCACGACCTCAATTGCCTGGATTCCTGAGCGAGGCTTGATCCTCATTCGCTTTATTTCTCCGCCGATCCTTACTTTCGTTCGCGCGGAGATGGTTCCAATTTTTGCAAGATTGAACTTTTCGAAGTGATCGACAAGTCGTTCGGCATCGATCTCCCGAGTGTCAACGCTGAGGCGCTTGGCTATATTTCGGATTCCCATTTAAGACTCGATCAATTGTTGTAGTTCCCTTTCCAACGATACTTCATCAAACGATCCAAAGTGGGTAATGGCGTCACCGTTTTGTTTGATGAACACCCAAGCCGGCTGATACGGGATGCCAAACTGAACGAAGATTTTCCCGTCATTGTCGTTGATGCTTTGGAAGCTGATTCCGTGTCGTACAACAAAGTCCGTCATGGCTTCGAGGTTCCCATTCCAAGCAACACCAATGACGGTGACTTCATCAGAAAACTTCAGATGTGTACTCTCGACCGAGGGCGCTTCAAAATTGCATGTGACTCAACCGGGTGCCCCAAACCATAGGGCAACTGGGTTCTGGGCAAGTTGCTCGCTAAGGACGAGCGAAGAGCCGTCAAGACGAGATGCAGCGAACTCGATGGCCAGTCTCGGGGAATCTGTGGAGACAGCTGCGCTGTCGCTAACCGCGTTACCGCAACCAGCGAACGCAACGGTGCAGGTGACAATGATCACGCGCATCAAATGTCGCATGTTCAATAGATTATAGAAGTAGGAGTTCACTTACCGATCTAGGCTCGACTGCAAATGAGCACCCGTAAATTGATTCTTGCCGCGTTGCTATGTGGATTGTTGATTGTTGTCGCTGGCGGAATCAAGTTATTTCAGACAGTCCGAGACGGAAACGAAGCCTCGCTTCTTGAGCTAGGCGAGTCGGCCACACTTGGCGACATGACGGTGCGAGTTGATGGGATTCGAATCACAAGCGATCGGACTCTTGTAGATGTTGCGCTCATCGGTGTCGATGGAGCCAGCGCGATATCTGGATGGAGACTTCTCTCCGGCGGCAAGATCACCCAGCCAATGTCGCTTCCGCTCGACGCCGGCGATGAATGCGCCCTTACGAAAAGCGATGTCGAGAGCACCTGCACGGTTGCGTTTCCTGTGTCACATGGCACCCGCACGGTTGCATATATTCGAGGCGGCGATCAACGTCAGTGGGCGACTAACACCCAACCCTAAACCGCTACCGTAAGTGATGGCTTTTACCGGAGGAGATGCGTACGCCTGAGCAATTTGATCTAGTAGTCATCGGCGGAGGACCGGGCGGATATGCCGCGGCGTTTTACGGCGCATCGGCGGGGCTCAATGTCGCCATGATTGAAAAGGACATAATCGGTGGCACCTGTCTGAACCGTGGCTGCATTCCGGCTAAGGCATTTCTGGAAACCGCGGCCATGAATCGACATGTTGCGCAGGCTGGCGAATTTGGCATCAATTCGAGCCCACCGGTGGTGGACTTCATGAAAAGCCAGCAGCGCAAGGAACAGATTGTCGCGGGTTTAGTGAAGGGACTTACTGGTCTCACCAAATCGAAAAAGGTGACATACATTGTTGGCGTTGCAACATTGGGAGCGAATCGAGTCGTCGCGGCACATCTAGCCGACGGATCTACGCGCGAGCTGCAAGGCACCAACGTTGTCCTTGCTACCGGGTCGGTGCCGCGAACAATTCCGGGCTTCGAGATTGGCGGACCAATTATGACATCGGACGAAGTGCTGATGCTTGACCATGTGCCTCCCCGTATTGCCGTGATCGGCGGAGGAGCAATCGGATGCGAATTCGCATCCACGTTTGCCGACCTTGGATCTGCGGTGACAATT
>JBKJXI010000024.1:0-7674 GCA_046716325.1 Ilumatobacteraceae bacterium
GAGCGCACTTGATTTTCGATGAGGTGATCACGGGTTTTGGCCGGCTCGGAACATGGTTCGGCGCACAGCGATTTGGCGTCACCCCAGACTTACTGTGCTTCGCCAAAGCCGTGACATCGGGTTACCAGCCACTCGGCGGAGTCTTGGTTGGCACAAGTGTTCGCGCGGCCCTGGAGGCCGATCCAGAATTTTTCCTTCGCCACGGCTACACATATTCTGGTCACGCCTCCGCCTGTGTTGCGGCGTTGACGAACATTGAAATCATCAAGCGTGAGGGCCTGGTGGAGCGAGCCAATCATGTCGGATCACGACTCTCGTCCGGGCTAAATGCCCTCGCCGCAGATGGAATCATTGATCACGCCAGGGGTGTTGGTGCCGTATGGGCGGCCGGTTTGCGATCGGATCAAAACTGCGTAATGATTCGGGACCGCATGTTGCAACTTGGTGCAATTACACGTGCCATTAATGCAGATACAAACACGTTTTGTCCGCCGCTGGTCATCACGGACGGCGAACTCGACAAATTGCTGGACATCTTTGCCACGGCAGCGTCCGGAAAGTAGACAATAGTTTCGACTATGGGTCAATTAACTTCACAACGCGCTCTGATAACCGGTGCGGCGAGTGGTATCGGCGCCGCAATTGCTCGGCGATTTAGCAGCGAGGGAGCATTCGTCGTAGCCACCGACATCAATGACACCGATGGCAAGGCGATCGCGAGCGAAATCGCTGGCGAGTACGCCCATCTTGATGTGAGCGACTCGACGGCTTGGGACAAACTGATCGCGGCACAAGCCGACTTTGACATCGTCGTGCTCAATGCAGGGGTAGCTACTTCTCCGAATGTCATTGGGGAGACCCCGGCCTACCCGCTGGAAGGAGTCGACAATGAGACCTATCAGCGAATCATGCGAACGAACCTAGACGGAGTGGTGTTTGGCGCGCGGGCCGTGATCCCAGGAATGGTGGCTCGAAAAAGTGGTCACATTTTGGCTACCGCATCGCTTGCCGGACTCATCGCAATTGCTCCGGACCCTATTTACGGCCTGACTAAACACGGCGTCGTCGGCTTAGTCAAGTCGCTCGGTGACGCCCTGGCACCCCACGGCGTTTGCATCAGCGCGCTGTGTCCAGGATTCATCGACACTCCGCTCGTGTCGCCAATCGCGCAGGAAATCATCAAGTCACTAGGCATGGGAATTCTGCCGGTTGAGATAGCGGGAGATCTTGCGATGCGCGCGCTCACCGAGCGCATTAACGGTTCGCAGTGGACGGTGATGGCTGGACAGCCCATCGCACAGTACGTTCCGATCTCACCATATGCGACACAATGAGTTGAGTGACCGAGCCACTCTTTAATCCATTTGATCCGAAGTTTCGGGCCAACCCGTATCCTTTTTATGACACGCTCCGGCTGGCCGAACCTGTTCACCGAACGGCGTTTGGAATGGTCGTTCTTACACGCTACGACGACGTGGCGGCGACCCTAAAGAGCAACGATTTCAGCCGTGACATCGAAAAATATTCTGAACAATCGTCTTCACCGGCCCGACAGCGACGCAACGACGGCCGAACAAAATCAATTTTGAATCTAGATCCACCCGATCACACCCGATTGCGCCGTCTCGTGTCCAAGTCATTCACTCCATCGGCCATCGAACGCCTTCGTCCGCGCATCCAGCAACTCGTCGACGAGATTCTTGACCGGGCCCAAGAACGTGGATCCCTCGAACTTGTGGATGATCTGGCGTTCCCCGTTCCGTTTCAGGTGATATCGGACTTGTTGGATATGCCAACCGAACGGGTCGATGAACTTCGCTCGTGGTCGCAAATCATCACCAAATCACTGGAACCAACCGCGACCGATGTCGAGTTGGACGAAACCGAGACGGCATTGGAGGCGTTGATCCCCTACCTCACAGAAATCATTGAACTCCGGCGAAAACACTTGGCTGACGACATGTTGAGTTCGCTCATCACGGCCGAAGAGTCCGGCGAACGAATGACCACGGGCGAGCTCATGGCTTTTGTGGTCTTGTTATATATTGCCGGGCACGAAACTACCGTCAATCTCATTGGCAACAGCACTCTTGCCCTGCTGAGAAATCCCGAGCAACTTGCCACTGCTCGACGAGACGGGCTCGGTTCGGGAGCCGTCGACGAACTACTTCGATTCGACGGTCCCGTTCAACAAACGGTTCGCGTACCGATAGTGCCCGTCCACTTTGAAGTCGCTGGGGATCGAATAGAGGTAGAACCTGGCACGATCGTCTTGACTTCTCTGGGTGCGGCAAATCATGATCCGGCGATGTTCAACTCTCCGCACGAGTTACAACTCGGGCGCCAAAATGCAAGTCGTCACCTGGCGTTCTCGGCCGGAATCCACTATTGCTTGGGCGCCGCGCTGGCGCGACTGGAAACCGAAATGGCAATCGGATCGCTGATCAGTCGCTTTGACAAATTGGATATGAACGGCGAACCTGAATGGCGCGATCGCTTGACTATCCGGGGCGTCAGTCGGCTCTCGCTCAGTTGCTCGTAAGTAACTTGATCAGGCTGCTCGTATCCCAACGGAGACCACCCATCGCCGCCACCTGTTGATAGAACGAATCCACAAGCTCGGTCATAGGTAATCGCGCTCCGTTGCGCTTGGCTTCATCGACGCAAATCGCTAGATCCTTGCGCATCCATTCGACCGCGAAGCCAAAATCGAATTCACCTTGAACCATTGTTTTGGCGCGATTGTCCATCTGCCAAGACTGAGCAGCGCCTTTGGATATCACTTCCACAACCTGGTCCGGATCCAGACCAGCTCGCATCGCAAAGTTGAGACCCTCGGATAGTCCCTGGACGACACCGGCGATGCAAATCTGATTCACCATTTTTGCCAATTGACCCGAACCCGCGTCACCCAAGAGCTTGCACATTCGCGAATAGGCCGCGATAAGTGGCTCTACCTGATCGAAAACCGCGACATCGTCGCAACCGCACATCACCGTAAGTTGTCCGTTTTCTGCTCCGGCCTGGCCCCCAGAAACTGGGGCGTCGACAAAGCCGACACCGATTGCCTTGCAAGCGACCGACAGCTCGCGCGCCAATGTTGCCGATGCCGTGGTGTGATCCACCAGCACATTTCCTGATCGCAATCCAGCGAGTACACCGAGATCGCCGAGAGAAACCGAGCGAACATCGTCGTCGTTGCCGACACAGACGAATACAACTTCGCTGGCTTCGGCAACTTGCTGTGGGTTTGGAGCCTGTGCACCACCATTGGCGGCAACCCAAGCATCTGCCTTCTTTGCATTGCGGTTATACACGGTGACGTGGTGACCGGCGGTAGTTAAGTGCCGTGCCATTGGCCCGCCCATAGCACCGAGGCCGACGAAACCCACATTGGCCATCGGCGCAGTTATTTCTTTTTCGCCGCCGCTTTAGTCGAAGCGGCCGTCACCGGCTTAACAGGATTGTGAGCGGTCGACTTATCGGCCGCTTTGGCTACAGGTTTTGCGGCCGGTTTCTTGATCGCTTTAGCCGGTTTCAATACCCCTTCTTCAAGGGCGCGATCCAGCCACTCCTCCGCTTTTTCGGACGAAACCTTCAGAGCGGGTGATATCTCGGAAATTAGATTGATGCGCGCGCGGTCGTACATTGTTTTCTCGGCCGCCGACAATGCTGAATCACGGTCACGGGCGGCGAGGTTGCGCACCACTTCGGCTACTTGATACACATCACCGCTCTTAAGTTTTTCTTGATGGTTCTTAAATCTTCGCGACCAATTGGCCGGCACGCGCGGATCTGCCTTCGACAGCACAGAACGAAGATCCTCCAATTCGCTTTTCGACACCGGCGGTCGTACTCCAACCTGATTGGCCTTGGCCGTAGGGACCGACAATGTCATCTCATTGATCACGGTCTTCAATATGAGGTATTCCTGAGTGGCCCCGAAGGCTTTCATTCGCTTGATCCCATGGACGATGCAAGCCCCATGCTGCGGGTAGATCACGGTGTCACCTTTTTTGAATTTCACGTACTCGCCTCTCTCGACCCAACCCCGAAAGGATACGGCTTTAGAACCCAATACCCACTAACAGTTGGTGATCGGCGCACCCGGCGTGGTGCCGGACAGAAATCTGTCGCCTAGCGCCGAACCAAGTTATGAATTTGCCTCCGTACGTGAATGCCCGCATACCCAGAAACCGGCTCGATTCGGTAACGCTGTTTGAATCTCATTACCGCATGCTCCAGTTGATGGTCAAAAGCGCCGGTTATTAGTCCTTCTGGATAAAACCCGCGATCTCGCAGAAATTTCTGCAGATATCTCACATCTTCGCCAGTTGTGCCTAAATACAGATCGCGAGCTAGGACCAACGATAGAGACTCATGCGGCAACTCTACAATCTGATGCAATTTTGAAATCTCGATAATCTTGAGTCGCGTCGCATCGTCAATCTTTCCGTTCTGGACCAGTCCGTGACGAGCCTGAAGCTTGGTAATCGCACGTTTCATCAGCGACCCGAAATGGCCATCGATGTGACCGGCGGGATAGAGCGTCGGATCAGTTGCCAGAAGTTCTTGAATATGCTCAATCTCGTGCGAATTAGTCCCAAACGACAGGTTTTTGGAAATTGAGATCGAAGGAACCAGGGCTAAGTACCCTGGGATCAGCACAAATTCTTTATGCGGTGCGCCAGCCTTTGGCGCCACGGACAAACGTACCGGAGCCGACAAATTTGGCACTTTATCGTAGGCGTAGAAACCGTAGTAATATGTTTGATTATTCAATAAACCGGTATCGGTAAAAACCGCCATGTTGTCGCCTGGCGCTTCGGCGTTGCCATCATAAATTACTTCTCCGTCGGTATAGGAGTCTGGGTAGGCGCCGAGCTTGCGCACAATTCGTAGTCGTAGAAAGTCAATGTCGTTTGGATTTGTCCAATACAGCGCAATCTGAGAGTCAAGAGACTGAGCTTTCACGCCAACTGGTTGACCGGGCGCCGTGGTGTCATTGACCTGATACAGGACGCCATTGGTACCGGTAAACACAACTTCAGTCACCCTGGAATCAACCTGGTCCCCACTTACTATCGGGGCCGAACGCGTTGTTGCCGAGGCAACGTTCGAAATTGGTGAATTTATCGAGTCTGAATCAACAGCTTGCACCGCAAAGTAATACGTTGCTCCTGGAGTTAATCCGACGACGGTGTATTGGTAATTAGCTCCAGCATCAACGAATTGACTCACATATAACACGTTGTCATGGATATTCTCGACACCGCGAAAGTCGCTCGCAGTAAGTGAATGGGTAGCGAAGCGAATGTGATAGTGGTCGATGACGGAAATATCGGTTGGCCGAGACCAAGAAAGGGTTACCGAAGTCTGTTCGACACTACTAACTGCTAGGTCACTCGCTGTTTGGGGAGGCGGACGGTCTAGAACTGCTTCGGTCTTGAATGTTAGGTCAGTGGAAACACCAAAATTGCCCACTGCTTCTTTAGATTTGACTCGAAAGTGATAGGTCGAATTAGGTACCAGTCCGGAAATGGTCGCCTGATGACTCGTCGAATAGTCGATGCTTGTTTCCGTTACAGAACCGTAGGCGTTGGACGTACCGTAATCAATCTGTGAATAGGCAGGCACATCCGTTGTCCATGTAATGGTGGCGGAAGTCGCATCCACTGAAGTAATCGAGACATTTGAAATACTTGGAACTGTTGCAAGATCCATCGGATCTGTCAGCGATGTAAATTCGAGGTCGCGGGAAAGAGTGACGTTTCCTGCGACGTCAATTGCACGAACTCGATAGTGATAGCGGGTACCCGGAGAAAGTTCAAGAAGCCACCGAACATGGACCCAGTCCAACGATGCACCTATCGTCGTTACATTGCCGTATGCCGCGGTTTCACCAAACTCAATTTGGACAACAGCCAACTCGTTTGTGGACAACGTAACGGCGGCATCGGTGGCGGTGATATTTAGCGCGGTAATACCGGAAATTATCGGTCCGGTGATATCGGTCGCAATCGCTGACTCCACCGACGGAACTGAACCTGGTTCCAATGCCGCGGTTGTAAAGCTATAGTCGGCCGACACCACAACATTGCCGGCTAGATCGCTTGATTTCACTCGAAAGTGATATTGGGTAGCGGGTACAAGATTCGACAACACCGCCGAGTGATTGAGAGCAAGTGCGGAATCGAGCACCGTGAACTGACCATATGCATTGGTAAAACCGAATTCCACCTGTGTGTCAGCAAACGCGTCCGTAATCCATGTGATACTTGCGCTTGTTGGAGTGACTTCAGCAATTGCGACTGTCGAAATGATCGGCGGCGGGACCTCCACGACGATGGGAACAGCGGCGGTAACAAACGAACGACCACATTCTCTTGCTGCATTACCCGCTGTATCCGTTGAATGGACGCAAAAGTAATACGTAGTTGCGGGTGTTAGTCCAAGAATTGTGGCCGAGTGCGCCAGCGAGAGAGTAACTCCCAGTGTCGCTTGCGACCCGTACGCCAATGTTGTGCCATATTCAATCCGCGAGTCGGCCAATTCGTTTGTTGTCCATGTAATGGTTGCTTCCGTAGGCACCACTGAAACACCAAAGACATTGGTAATAACGGGTGCGCTCGTATCGGGTGGCACAGTAATAACTGGAAATGGGTCGGCGACCGTCGTGAATGTACGACCGCAATCGCTTGCATTGTTGCCTGCGAAATCCTTGGAATGTACGCAGTAGTAGTAGGTGGTTGATGGAGAGAGTCCCAATAGCACTGCCGAATGTAAAAGCGTCAGACTTGCATCCAGAGTCGGCTGTGTTCCATAACTTAATGTTGTGCCGTATTCAAGTCGCGAATCGGCCAATTCATCTGTTGTCCAGGAAATCGTGGCTGCGGTGGGCAACAGCGACAGCGCCAAAACGTTGGAAATGACCGGAGCAGTTCTGTCTGCGACAGCCGGCACTCGGCCCAGCGAAGGTGCAGGGAGATTGCCTGGGTTGACTTGGGCGAACGATGGCGCAACAACAGCACACGAAAGTCCCGCACCTAGCACAGTGGACAAAATCTTTAATTTCATATCTGCCTAGAAAATACAAATAATTTGTTTGCCTGAAATTAATTTATCGCATACTTCAACGTAAATGCAAGGTACCATATGTGCCCTGAGGAAACCTCAACCTCTAGTTGACGACGACTGTTTGCGCGACAAGTGAGTTGGTGGTTGAGCGGTGATGTCGATCTAGTTCGTGTGAACCGAAATGACCGTGGCGCCCTCGGTAGGAATCGAACCTACGACCTACGGATTAGAAGTCCGTTGCTCTATCCATCTGAGCTACAAGGGCATGGGGGCGTTCCGAATGTGAGTCCGAAACTCACTAAAATCGACCGCCAAATCTAATTTCCTGTCTCTATTAGTTTGTACAAGTTTACCTTGCGACACTAACGGCCGACCGAAACTAGGACGTGGACTGAAATCAGGCGATCAGGTCACCCGAATGCCGGGATAGCTCCAATTCTTTTGTGGCATTAAATCGTGTCTCTGCTTCGCGAAATAGAGATTTGACCTTGTCGATATTCCATGGCGCCTCGATTAATGTTTCGTGATCCCATTCGCTTCTCGGTTCATCCGGAGCAAAAAAGTCACCGCCGTAGACATGAATTGCGCATGACATTT
>JBKJXI010000025.1:0-3372 GCA_046716325.1 Ilumatobacteraceae bacterium
GAGCGATCTCACTCTTGTGCGGGGAGACCTGCGCGCCGCGGTGGACGCGATCCGACTATCTCGAAGGACTCTTGCCACAATCAAAGGAAACCTGTTCTGGGCGTTTGCCTACAACGTTGCGGCGCTACCTCTTGCCGCATCCGGTCTGCTCAATCCGATGCTGGCCGGCGCGGCGATGGCGTTCTCCAGTGTGTTCGTCGTATCCAACAGCCTCCGATTACGGCGGTTTTCGTGATCAGGTTTGAACTCGCAGTCTCACCACGAATCGGTATCAAGGAGCACAAATATGGCGGCGTATGACATGCAAAAGGCAGATATCACCAAGCGACTCGCGCGCATCGAGGGTCAAGTGCGTGGCATCGCCAGGATGGTCGACGACGAGCGATACTGCATCGAAATTCTCGATCAGGTCTCGGCGATTACCAAAGCGTTACAACAGGTTTCCCTTGGGCTACTGCACGACCACCTAGAACACTGCGTTGCAGACGCTGTGTACGCGGGTGGACCGGAGGCGAGAGAAAAGATCGAAGAGGCTACTTCGGCGATTGCCCGGCTAATGCGAAGCTAAGACCGACGAACGAGTCATTCACCGGCGAAGCCGTTCTTGTCTAGATATTCACAGGCGGCTTCTGCCCGCTGGCGCATCGGAATTTGATCGGCGACGGCCGGCACCGCTGCAAACGATCGCTCGATTCCGTCTCCGAGTGATACCACCGCATAAAAGTTGAATGGCTGACTTGATTCGGACAGAGCATGCGCATCGCAACGTCCCTCAATGAATCGAACAGGAACTTCAACCATTGCTTGGTCGGCGGGGAGTATCGCAACTGGGCCCTGAGTTCCGGCTATCGGAACGAATGTGAAGTTGATGGTGTTACTGACGAATGTGACCTCGACTTTGTTGGACGATTGACGACGAGCAAGTCGCAATACGCCTTCCGTCACCGGTCGACCTTCCACTATCACCTCGTGTAGGTCGGCAAATTGGATGCCGACTTCTTCGCCAATGTGCTGGCGTTCGCAATCCTTGAGGTACAACTTGCGGGCGAAATGTTTGACATCGAATACCGGCACATCGATCACGCGGTTACCACGCAATGTGACCTTGACGATTGCGGATTGCGGGTCTGGCATTGAAGCCTCGGTGCCGTCGCCCGAGCAGTTTGCCGGGGCTAGGGGCACCGGAAAGTCGATGCGGTCTCCTGCGGCTAGCCGATTGGTCCGTTCGGCCACGACCGTGGTGAGCCCATCCCAGACAAATTGAACGGCGACCACATCGAGAGACTCGGGCGTGCCATTGATCAACTGGACTTGGAAGACTCCCTTGGCGACGTCGAGGCGATTCTGGATCGGCATCGCAGCCAACACGCCCGCGGGGATGGTGATCGGAGTCTCGGCAACTGACGTTGCGCACCCCACCAAGGCCCATACGCAACTGGCAACCGCGGTTAATCGACTACGCAACAATTCAAAACGCAGCCATTGTCTTCACTGTAGGTGCACCGAAGCGAAAAGATACCTCGGGTGTAGGATCGCCGCCGTGCGCATCGAGAGGGTTGGCGTAGTCGGATGTGGTCTGATGGGCTCGGGAATTGCTGAAGTGTGCGCTCGCGCCGGCCTCGATGTTGTGGTGGTCGACGTTAACGAAGTCTCGATGAAGGCTGGCCGAGAGCGCATCGAGCACTCGTTGGCAAACGCGGTGAAGCGTGGGAAGCTCGACTTTGAATCCCAAACGCTGGCACTCGAGGCGATCAAATTTTCCACTGACTTGGGTGCGCTCGCAGACAGACAGTTAGTGGTGGAGGCAGTGAACGAAATGGAGGATGTGAAGACTGCACTTTTTCGTTCGCTCGATGAGATTGTGGAGAATTCCGAAGCAATCCTGGCCTCCAACACGTCATCGATCCCAATCATGAAGTTGGGGATGGCGACTCGCCGACCCGAGCAAGTTGTAGGGCTCCACTTCTTCAATCCCGTTCCGGTGCTTCCGTTAGTCGAGTTGGTGTCGTCGCTGGTCACCAGCCCCGAAACAACGAAGCGGGCGGCCGACTTCGCTACCGATGTACTCCACAAGCACGTCATTCACTCCAAAGATCGGGCCGGCTTCATCGTCAACGCGCTGCTGGTCCCATACCTACTTTCCTCAATCCGCATGCTGGAATCCGGCTTTGCGACGGCAGAGGACATTGACACTGGAATGGTGCAGGGATGTGCGCACCCGATGGGTCCACTCGCGCTAGCCGATCTCATCGGCCTTGACACCACGATGGCGGTCGCCGAGTCTCTGTATAAGGAATTCAAAGAGCCGCTCTATGCCGCCCCGCCACTCCTGAGCCGGATGGTCGAAGCCGGCTTGCTTGGGCGCAAGTCGGGTCGCGGATTTCATACCTACGATCATTGAGCTACGAACGGAACTGGTTGACCATTTGCGCCGCTGACCGATTTACGGGACCCGACCAAGCATCGTTAGCAATTCGCGCTGTGGGCCAGTCGCGGCGACAGTAGATACCGCACCGTCGCCAAAGACTCCACTGGCCGCGAACATTGCGGCCTGAGGTCGTACGACCTCCAAACATGCGGCGACGAGGACTGGGTCTAATTCGGTTGATTGCCCGGTTGCCTTGGCCAGATCCCAACCATGTACGAACACATCGATGAAGCGGTGGCCGCAATACATCGAACCGGGAACCGGACCGTACGAGACGGCACAAGGTGCGGACATCGCGCCCTCGCGTTCGAAAACAGCCGCCGCTACCGCGGCGGAGCGGTCGTACGCGCCGAGCGGATCTGTGCCCAGCACATCGCCATCTAGTCGATCACCAACATCGGCGATTGTCGCACCGTTTGCCAACTCGGCGGCCCACAAATTGCCGGCAATCACATGAGTGGCCAGTTCTCGCACATCCCACTCCGCACATGGCGTCGTAGCATTCCACTGATCCGGCTTTATCCCGGCAACCACCTTGCGGGTAGCTTCCAACGCCCGCCTATGCATTTGTGCCAGTTCTGAATCAAGCACGATTCCCTCCTTCGTTCGCCCCTCGTTCGGATCGTAGTTGAGCCAACGATCACTGGCAATCGGTCAAAGAAATTACTTTAAGGTTTGAGTAGACAAGACCATAACCGGCTGATACCGTAAGAGTCATGACGACCAAAACTAGCGAGGGGGGCGCACCGATGGGATACGATCCGGCGCGGTTCCCGGCGTTTGCCGTGACCGTGGATGTGGTTGTCCTGACCATGTCGGCCGGCGTCCTCCATGTGTTGCTCGTGCGGCGAGGCGAGGAACCGTTCAAGGGAGTATGGGCGGTCCCAGGCGGTTTTAAACGGCCGACCGAGACTCTGGACGAGGCGGCCAAGAGGGAACTGGTC
>JBKJXI010000026.1:0-3442 GCA_046716325.1 Ilumatobacteraceae bacterium
GCGTTGGGTGCCGATCGATTCGGCGAGCGCTTCGCGTAGGAGTGGAATACCAGCATTCGGGCAATACCCGGTGCGCCCTTCGGCGACGGCTCGGCGCATTGCTTCAGTCACATTCGACGGTGTAGGAAGATTCAGATCGCCAAGATGGAACGGAAATACTTGATTTCCTCGCGCCGTCCAATCGGCCGCGGTCGCCGCCACCGCAAAGGCGGTTTCCGTGCCCAGTCGCCCAAGTCTGTGCGCCAATTCCATGAATACTCCCGTTTGCGATTGGCACACATACTAGGCAGGCGAAGTCTCAGATATATCAGTGAGTATCCCAAACATATTGGGTTTCCCATCGCGGGCCACGACGTAACATCGGCAAATGTTCGCAGGTGCAGTACAGCGAAGCAGTCGGACGAGAGTCTGAATTGAAATGACGGATGTCGTTATCGCAGGTGGGGGTTTCGCTGGACTCGCTGCGGCGCTATTCACGGCCCGCCGCGGTCATCTAGTCACAGTTATTGAACGAGATGGCCCGCCGACTGGCTCCAGCCCAGACGACGACGCTCAACATTGGGCGCGCCCGGGGGCACCCCAATCAACTCAATCGCATCTGCTACTTGGCAGAGCGCGCCGAGTGCTTGCCGAAGAGGCACCCGATGTCATTGACGAATTCATAGCCCGGGGTGTCCGTCAAGCGCCCGCCGTGGTCGGCGCAGGTTCAATGGATGGAGAGTACTTTTTGATGTCTCGTCGTCTCGTCGCCGAGGCAATCCTGCGGCGCCTCGTGGAACGGGAGCCCGGCGTAACGATTCTTTCTGGAAATGCGGTAGTCGCTCTTGAAGTCAACGCGTCCGGCGACATTCCCGTTGCCACCGGAGTCCGACTGGCGTCGGGGGCGGTGCTATCCGCGCCACTCGTCGTTGATGCCGGAGGACGTCGCTCGGCGTTGCCAAGTTGGCTCTCCGAAATCGGCGCTAAAACGCCGCTTGATCAGACACAGGAGTGTGGTTTTTTCTATACGACCCGCTACTTTCGCGTCCGTCCTGGCTGCATGGTCCCACCCACTCGATTACCAGCAGCGTTTCCCCTTGACTACGCGACAGTTCTCGCCTTCGGTGCCGACAACGACACATTCTCAATCACGGCGACCCTCTCCACTCGTGATCCGTTTCGGTCCAGACTCAGAGACCCAGACTTCCACACTGCGTTCTTGAAGGCGGTGTCAAGGACGGCACCGTGGATGGCCGTTGGCGAACCGATCACCGACATTTCTACAATGTCACGCATCGAAAATCGACGCCGAAGTCTTGTTGATAGCGATGGTCCCATCGTCGGTGGAATGATCGCACTCGGTGATGCCGCGATGCATACCAATCCGACACTGGGTCGCGGCATATCACTTGCGCTCTGGCATGCCCAGCACCTTGCCCAAGTTGCTGGAACAGCGTCCGACGATCCAACCGGATTCGTGCAGAATTTCCATGACTGGACCGCCGAGCACTTGGGTGTTTGGTTTGATAGCCAGGTGACCGCGGATGCCGCAGCACTCGTGCGAATTGAGGCTGGTCTGCGCGGCGAACGCCTTCCACCGAGTACCGATCCGATGGTCCGTTTCCTAGCAGCTGCGTTTGTCTGCGCCGACCACGACAAGGTTGTTGGCGACGCGGTGACGGCCATGGTTCATCTGCTCAAGAACCCAGTGGAGGCATTCGGAGATCCGGAGGTGACCGACCGAGTTCAACAGTTTCTGTCAACCAATCCAAATCTCGAACGAAACCCCGACGAACCGAACCGTCAAGAGTTTGAGAGACTTGCATCCACGTAAATCCATGGCTGATTATCTCGGCCGGTCTAACCGTTGGTCGTCGTGGAGGTACGACTCGCTCGCTTGATCGTCAGGATCACCAGCACAAGTGAGAGAATCGGCAATATGACCGTCCACACGGTTGGCAGGAAACCGAGTACAGAGCCTAAAAGCACCAGCAGCCGCGAGTTTCTAGGTGTCACCGATTTTCCGAACACCCCGTACAGGACTAGCGCACCGCCGCCCCACAGCGTCGGCAGCCAAAACAGTAATGGTGCAGGCTCGTCGAGGCGCACGACGAATTCCCCGATGCCGAGGATGACGAATCCTCCGCCGACCATGGCCCCAAGAATGCGAATCGCTCGAGTTGCTCGGTCCGGCTCCACGTCGCAACGCTAGTGCATCGTCGGGCTGGGGAGATTTGAACTCCCGACCTCTTGTCCCCCAGACAAGCACGCTAACCAAGCTGCGCTACAGCCCGTTTTGTAAACGGAACTCCGAGCCTAACTGAACAGTTGGATCACTCTCCAAGTGAGATAGAACACGAGGGCGCCGACCAGAAGTTTGAAGTGCCACGGAACGCTGACATCGTCATCGGTATCTGCTCCACCTCTGGCGAGTTGTCTCAGATCTAGATTCTTCGCGGTGACTTTTCCGTGGATGGATGCGACCTTCACGGCCCGTCCACACTGAGGACAGGTGCCGTTTACGTTCATTGCGCTCGGAGCCATGTACTTTGCACATGCCTCACACCATGGCATCGGCGATCGCCCTGCTAGTCGGCCCGTTTGCGCACGCGAATTTTGATCGGTGTGCTTCCGAAGTCAAACTTTTCGCGAATGCATCGCTCGAGATAGCGCAAATACGGCTGCGGCAGTTCGCGATTGACAAAAAATGTGAATGTCGGTGGATCGACGGCTCCCTGCAGCGCATAGAGCACCCGCGCACCCGATCCTGCCGGTTGCTTCTGTTGTGCCTCGGCGATGACCCTGTTGACATCGGTTGTTGGAACTCGCTTGTGGTACTGGACGATTGTCTCGTGCAAAATTGGGCGCAATTTGTGAACACCCTTTCCGGTCAGGGCCGAAATTTTGAGCACCGGTGCATCGCCGATGAAATACAACTTGCGGGACATTTCCGACTCGATATTCTCTCGGCCATCCGCATCCAAGAGTTCCCATTTGTTGAGCACCACAACGACGGGGCAACCCGCGGCATCGATGCGCTCGGCGAGCCGCTGATCTTGACTCGTCACACCTTCACCGACATCGATCACCAGCAACGCAATGTCGGACTCATCAACCGCCCGTAGCGCTCGCACAAACGAGTAATACTCCGCCGAGTCATCGACCTTGCTCTTGCGTCGCATACCGGCGGTATCGACGAAAATGACCGGTCCGCCATCGGTTTGAACCATCGTGTCGATTGCGTCGCGGGTTGTCCCCGGCATGTCGTGGGTGATAGATCGATCCTCCCCCACCAACCGATTGAACAAGGTACTTTTACCGACATTTGGTCTGCCGACAATTGAAATTCGCGGAATCTTGGGTACATCGCCAGATTTCTTGTCGATCGACCTGTCGCCAATTTCGTCGGCCGATCCGGGTATCCGTTTCAAGATCTCATCCAATAGGTCGCCGGATTTACGGC
>JBKJXI010000027.1:0-4735 GCA_046716325.1 Ilumatobacteraceae bacterium
ACGGACGTGCCGTGTACCTCATTGATGATTATTTCAGTGGAAATGACGGGTTCATAAATCAACTTGGACCTCGTTCAAGCGATTTCGTGGCCTTTATTTCGACCGTCGAAGAACCCACTACTGACGCAATTGATGAACTTACCGCGCGATTAACCGCGGAGGGATTAACTAACCCCGTAACCATCGTTGCGGTTGGTGGGGGGATCACACTTGACACAGCCAAGGCGGTGGCAAATCTGTTAACCAATGGCGGTGCGGCAACGGACTATCAGGGATGGGATCTAGTTCAAAATGCCGGCATACATAAAATCGGTGTCCCAACAATTTCGGGAACAGGTTCCGAGGCGACACGGACATGTGTGATGACAAACAAAAAGACTGGATTGAAGTTGGGAATGAACAGTGACCACACGGTGTTCGATCACCTCGTACTCGATCCCGATCTCACCGCAACTGTTCCACGAAATCAGTACTTCTACACGGGGATGGATGCGTTCATCCACTGTATGGAGTCGCTCGCCGGTGGATATCGAAACGCAATCGGCGACGCCTATTCTCAGCAAACAATGGAACTATGTCGAGCAGTGTTCCTGTCTGAGGACATGATGGCACCAGATGCCCGCGAGCAGCTAATGGTTGCGTCGTATTTGGGAGGTAGCGCGATTGCCGCAAGCTACGTCGGCGTGGTGCACCCATTTTCGGCTGGTTTGAGTGTTGTGCTTGGCCTCCATCACTGCATAGCGAACTGCATCACGATGCGTGCGGTCGAGGAGTTCTACCCGCTAGCGGTGGAAGAATTCTGGCGAGCGGCGGCGATTCAAAAGGTTGTAGTTCCCACAGGCGTTGCCCAAAATCTTTCGGATCAGCAATACAGGGCCCTCTATGAAGCCACGATCGTTCACGAAAAGCCACTAACAAACGCGCTGGGATCAAATTTTAAGGACATTTTGACATTCGACAAAGTTGTGTCAATGTTCCAGAAGATGTAATTGGTCGATGCCAGGGTACGAAGTTATTGGCGCCGAGGAGCAGGCCGAAGTAGACGATGTCTTTGCCCACGGGGGAGTACTTTTTCGTCACGGCTTCGATGCGATGCGTGGGGACTGCTACAAGGTGCGCGATTTCGAAAAGGCATTCGCCCATTACATGGGCGTCCCGAATGCGCTCGCCGTCACATCTGGTACTTCGGCTCTAAGGGTGGCGCTGGCTACTCTTGATTTGCAACCAGGTGATGAAGTAATCACTCAAAGTTTCACGTTTGTAGCCACGGTTGAGGCAATTATCGAATCGCGCGCAATTCCTGTATGCACGGAAATTGACGACACATTGAATATGGATCCAGCCGATCTCGTGAACCGTATTACTCCACGCACGCGGGCGGTGATCGTGGTGCACATGTTGGGAACGCCGGCTCATCTACGCGAGATTTCCAAGATCTGTGACGATCGTGGAATTGTCCTTGTCGAAGATGCGGCGTGGGGATGTGGTGGATCACTTGACAAGCGGCCCCTTGGTACTTGGGGGTCCATTGGAACTTATAGTTTTGATTTTGCCAAGACGATGACGACTGGCGAAGGTGGAATGGTTGTGTTTCGGGACCAGGCCCAATACGAGCTGGCCAAGGCCTGGCACGATCATGGACATGAAAACAACCCCAAGGTTCCACGATGGGAAGACACTCGCTCCGGCAGCGGGTTCAATTACAGGATGATGGAACTCCAAGGCGCGGTCGGACTGGCTCAATTGCGTAAGCTCAGCGGCGTTGTCGCGGCACAGCGAACCAACAGCAATCGAATTATCGATGGTATTCGTGGAATTGACGGAGTGATGATGCGCGAGGAACCGAAGGGGTCCAACGCGACTGCAGACGCGGTTGTGTTTTCTGTGCCTACATCGTCCGATGCATTGGAATGTCGGGCGGCGCTGCTTGAGCGCGGAGTATCGACCAAGATTTTGCCCGAAGCGACCACTTGGCATTTCGCCGGCACATGGAGCCACATGCCGGAATTGGTCGCTTCGCACGGTGGCGATTTGTCTTCGGCGTTTCCAATCTCGCAGCGAAGATTGTCCTGCGCCGTGTCGCTACCGGTATTCGTAAAAATGCCTGAAGACTTTCCCGGCAAGGTTGCAGGCGCCATAAGCGAAGTGTTGACCAAAGCATGAAGACTCCACTGATATCCGTCGTGGTACCCGTTTATAACCAAGACAGGTTCGTCGGTCGTTGCATCCGATCACTATTGAATCAGAACTTTCCCAAGGAAAAGTTTGAGATCATCGCAGTAAATGACGGCAGTACCGACAAAACGGCTGCAGTGTTGCATTCGTTCCACGATGACATCTCGCTCATTGAACTCGATGCAAATGCTGGGCTACCAAGTGCTCTCAATCGGGCGATTCGCACGGCCAGGGCGCCGTATCTTGTGCGAGTTGACGCCGATGACTATGTCAACGAACACTTTCTTTCGGTTCTCTACATGTTTCTGGCCGAAAATCGCCACATGGACGCTGTCGCATGCGATTACTTATTGGTGAATGATCGAGAAGAAGTACTAGACCGAAAAAACTGTTTTGTCGATCCGATCGCATGTGGGATAATGTTTCGCACGGATCAACTCATCGATATCGGTCTCTACGATGAGTCTTTTCTCTTGCACGAAGAGCGCGACCTTCGAATTAGATTTCTTAAGAAATATGTGATTTCCCATGTCGAAGTACCGCTCTATCGATATCGCAGACACGATGAGAACATCACAAACAACGGAACCGCGGCTGAGTATCACCTATCTAAGTTGGTTGCAAAACATGGCGAGGGTGTGCTCTAACGACATGGTCGCGGTACAACTCGGAAATACTTTGGTCACCGATTCTGGACAACCGTATGTCATTGCGGAAATTGGCGTGAACCATGAAGGCTCGCTTGATGTTGCCAAGCGACTTATTGAATTGGCTGCAACCGGTGGAGCGAACGCCGCCAAGTTTCAGAGTTATAAGGCCGATACTCTCGCTTCCAAGAATTCTCCTGCATATTGGGATCTGACCAAAGAGTCCACTACAAGCCAACACGAACTATTCAAAAAATTCGACTCGTTCGGTCCCGCGGAATTTGAGGCTCTATCTTTCCATGCCAAGAAATTTGGAATTGACTTTCTTTCCACTCCCTTTGATGATGCGGCCGTGGATTACCTGACACCACTTGTTCCATTTTTCAAAATAGCTTCTGCCGACATCACCAATACCCCGCTGCTTCGAAGAGTAGGCCGAACCCGCAAGCCGGTCCTACTGTCCACTGGGGCATCTTCCGTTGATGAAATTGATTCTGCGCTCGCCACGCTCGAAGGCTCAGGTGCGAGCGAAATTGTATTGCTGCACTGCATCTTGAATTATCCAACCGAAAATAGCAATGCCCACCTGCGAATGATTACTGGCTTACGACATCGCTATCCCGATCGCTTGATTGGTTACTCCGATCACACCATTCCTGAACCCGGGATGACTTCGTTGATCACGGCGTGGTTACTAGGTGCGGTCGTACTCGAGAAACACTTTACGAATGACAAGACTCTGCCAGGCAATGACCATTACCACGCAATGGACAAAGACGATCTGCGCAATTTTTGTCGACGCGTCAATGAAATAAGCGACTTGCTCGGCGATGCGACTAACAAATCACCCATCGATACCGAGGAGATATCGCGCTTGAATGCTCGACGTAGCATTGTGACGGCTAGATCTTTGCCAATTGGCCATCAACTTGTCGAGGACGATCTCACCTGCAAGCGACCCGGTACAGGGGTGAGCCCCAGCCATTGGGACGCAATTGTTGGACGGTCTACCTCTCGTGAACTAGACGAGGACCATGTACTGCAATGGGACGATCTCGTCTGACGTGAACGAAACATAATGGTTGACGCAACAATCCAAGCACGACTTGGATCGTCGCGACTGCCTGGAAAGGTACTGGCGCCGATCCTTGGGAAACCATTGATCGAGTATCAAATTGAGCGAATCCGCCGCTCGAAAATTATCAATCGAGTCATAATTGCAACCACCACAAATCCGCAGGATGACGCGATCGCTGATCTAGCGCAAAGGCTTGGCTGCGAGTGCTTCAGGGGTAGCGAAGACGATGTGATCGGGCGAGTGCTTGGGGCACTAAACCAGTACGACATTGAAGACAACGCCGAGTTTCAAGGCGACAACCCGATCCCAGATCCACAAGTAATCGATCAGGTGGTCGGCTACTACCTCGAACACCGCGACGAACTCGATTATGTGACGAACTCCGTGAAAACCACCTATCCACCCGGTCTCGAAGTCTCGGTGTACCCGCGCGATGTACTTGCAGATGCCGAAGCACGGATTGTTGAGCCACATCTTCGTGAACACGTTGGTATACACATTTATCGCTATCCCGAGTTATACCGCATCAAGAACCTCGAAGCACCACCCGAATTCAACCGACCAAATCTCCACTTCGAGGTTGATACGCAGGAGGATTTCGAATTCGTTTCCACCATTTACCAGCACTTCATGTTGGTGGAACCAGAATTTTCCCTGTCGGACCTCATTTCTTATATAGATGTCAACCCGCATCTTGCTCTGGGAAACGAGAATGTGGAGCGTCGCTGGAAGCAATACCGGAACGAGGATTAGGGCCCAAAACCAGGGGCTACCAAGCATTATTGATATTTACCAAGATTTTGGATGCCATTCAGTCTCCCATTAATTTCGTCCA
>JBKJXI010000028.1:0-6981 GCA_046716325.1 Ilumatobacteraceae bacterium
TCGATGCCCGCGTCGTGGGAGTGACCATCAGTAAGGAGCAATTCAAGGCCGCCACCGAAAGAGTTCAGCGAGCGGGACTTGCCGATCGAATCGAGATTCGACTCGCGGACTACCGCCAACTCGAGGGGGAGAGATTCGATGCCATCTCCTCAATTGGCATGTCGGAACATGTTGGCAAGGCACGCATCGGCGAGTATTTTTCGACCTTGTCGTCGCTCCTATTGCCGCACGGTCGACTTTTGAACCATGCAATTTCATCGGTCGGTGGTTCGAGACTCGGTCCGCGATCGTTTATGAATAGATATGTATTTCCAGATGGCGAGCTACTCGATGTCGGCGACACGGTTCTGGCAATGGAAGCGACTGGGCTAGAGGTTCGCGACATCGAGTCTCTGCGCGAGCACTATGCGCTGACGCTACGCCAATGGGTTGCCAACATCGAGGAGCAATGGGATACAGCGGTCGGACTGGTTGGAGTTGGCCGTGCACGGGTGTGGCACTTGTACATGGCTGGATCGGTGGTCGGGTTTGAAGACAACGGAATCTCCATTCATCAAGTCCTCGGAGTTCGTCCGATGGATGATGGCACGAGCGGGATGCCACTTACTCGCAAAAAGTGGGTGGCGAACTAATTGGTTGCGGTGATGTCGAACGAGTCGGGGAAGGGAGATTTGAACTCCCGGCCTCCACGTCCCGAACGTGGCGCGCTACCAAGCTGCGCTATTCCCCGGCGACTTGCGTACGGATCCTAACTACCAAATTCTAATTAATTGTGACCTCGGGGCTTCTGGAATTCTGGGTGTCACCCTCTTGCCACAATTCCAATCGGGAAACCGCTAATGCCCCACGGCGCAATCGGAGTGCGTCAAGCGGTTTGATCAACCAGCCTTCGGCGCCACTTCGTCGAGCAAGATGAACATCGGCAGGGCGGTCCAGCAACATCAGTACGGGTATGTAGGGAATGCGACCATCGCTGTAGTCCAAACGCAAATTCATTGCCACCGCCATCGCTCCCATCGAGCCGATCTGCATGTCAAGCACCGCTAGATCGGGCGTGCGCTGGGCAATTGCGGCAGGTACATCGCGTCCGTTTTGGCACACGGCAAACGAGGTGTCTGGAGTTCCGAGAGCGGCTAACACCTCATCGAGTACCCATTGGGCATCGGTCGCCAGCAATATATGCACTCCGCGATTCTAACCAACTGAATTTTGGACCTCGGTGACAAGGTGAAGCGCAACGACACCAAGGGTGTCCGTGCTGGCAACATCATGTGCGAGTAGCGGCACAAACCTGACTGGGGCCGGCGATACATTGGCGATGAGTTTCTCGACGCACGAATGTTGTTTGCGAGCACGCTCGTTGAGTTGATGAAGGTTTCGTTGTAGTGCCGCTTGTTCGAGATCGAAACTAGGTTCGGGAGTTTGTACTGCGAGGTTGGTAGCAAATGAAGGCTGGATTCGATTCACGATGAGCGCCGCAGTGGACATCCCCTCGTCGCGCAACTTGGAAACGAAATAGTCGGCCTCTGCCACCGTTTCCAGATTGGGTGAAGTCACCACCACGTACGAAGTGGTGGGCGAGCGCAAGAGCGTTACGACCTCCAAAGCGCGCTTGCGAAAACCTTCGTCCATTCCATCAAATGCGCGGAAGAATGCAAGTGCATCATCGAGGGCTTGGGCTCCAACTACGCGGGCGATTGCACGAACAATTGGTTGCATTGCCGCGGTGACAACCTTAAGGCCACTGCGAGCCGGCGTGAGCAAAAATCGGTACAGCCGATGATCGAGAAATCGGATCAAGCGACTCGGGGCGTCTAGAAAATTAAGCGCTTCGCGAGTCGGTGGTGTGTCAATGACGACAAGGTTGAATCGCGCGTCACCGTGAAGTTGGTAGAGCTTCTCCGCGGCCATGTATTCCTGCGTACCGCTGAGATTCCTGGAAATATTCTGGAAAAACCGATTGGACGTGATTCGATCGACCTGCTCACTGTCGGCACTGTGGGTCCTGACCACCTGGTTGAACGTCGCCTGCGTATCAAGCATCATCGCCCACAACTCTCCGGGATCCGTTTGTGCCGAAACGATGCGGTGTGGTTCATTGCCAAGTTCAACATGGAGGCCCAGCGCGTCGGCAAGTCGCTTCGCCGGATCGATAGTGACAACGACCACTCGGCGGCCATTTCGCGCGGCAGCGATTCCAATTGCCGCGGCGGCGGTGGTTTTGCCTACGCCACCGCTTCCGCAGCAAATGATGATCGAGGATTCGTCGATGACACGATTGAAAGTCATTTCAGCAATCGAATCTGATCGAGAAGGGATGAGGAAATGAGATCACAACGCAATTCCGAGAAAATCGGAAGAGTCAAAGTTGGAAGTGCGATACTCTGCGAAAGTCGCGCAATCTCATGCAATTGGGACTGAACTCGCGAATTATGAAACTGCGCCGCCCGCGCGAGTCCGGATTGCGGATTCAGCGAATTGGGTATCGTAAGTCTCCCGTGTTCTTCGACGCAGTTGATCACCAAGGGTGCGAGTTGAACTCCAATCTCTTCTTCGAGCGCAAACGCGGTCTCGATAAGTTCATTGACTGGTGTTGTTTCCGGAATCGTCACGAGCATTACTTGACAACGAGAGCCGTCGCCAACTAGCCCCAGAATCTCTTCGGCTTGATGGTGTATCGGCCCGCCACTCACAGATTCGTGTAAGGCTCGTGGCGCCATCAGCATCGAGATGGCCTGCCCAGCGGCCGGTCCATCAACGACGATGAGATCGGCCACGTTTTCAGTGTCGAGAGCTTTGATTTTGCCGAGAACCAACAAGTCATCAATTCCAGGTGCGGCGGTGGCAATGATGTCGACAATCCCACTTTTCATAAGCCGCCGAGTGACCCGTCCAAGTCCGTGAGTATCTAGGTAATCGCTCAGGGCCGCCTGAGCAGTGATTCGTCTGGCTCGTAATTGGCCAGTGCCACTCTGTGGAGCGATCAGAGCAATTTCAGTCGAGTCGTAGCCAAGCGGTGTTGAGCAGGCAAAGACTCGTTCAGCTCCTGGTTTTACATCTAACTCCACAAACAGAACATTGAGTCCAGTCTGTGCTGCTGCCATCGCCAGTCCAGCAGATACGGTTGTCTTGCCGACACCGCCCTTTCCCGCAACAATCAAGATGCGGGAAGCGGTGAAGAATGTCAATTGGTCCACGCGCCCTCCGGAGGCTTCCTTGCGCAGGTTACTCAGAGTTATGGCACTTGCAGCGATTGCCCTGCCAATAGGTTCGTCAATTTTCTCGACACATTCGGCAAATGCTGAGGACTCAGCAAATGATCT
Source organism: Ilumatobacteraceae bacterium (assembly GCA_046716325.1). Taxonomy (GTDB): domain Bacteria; phylum Actinomycetota; class Acidimicrobiia; order Acidimicrobiales; family Ilumatobacteraceae; genus UBA3006. The sequence continues at coordinate 3,324 of JBKJXI010000028.1, forward strand.
GGCACCGGTGGACATCCTGGCGGTAAGTGGACTGATTGACGAAGTTGTTGCACACGAAATCGAGCAGGCACTCGATCGTTCGGCGACAAATGGAGCCCAAGCGTTGATCCTTCAACTGAATTCACTTGGAGCCGTCGTGTCCACCCAATCGATGACGCGGTTGCTTGAACGCATCGACGGGGCGAATGTACCTGTAGCAATCTGGGTAGGACCCCCTGGCGCTCGTGCCTACGGTTTATCTGCCCAACTACTGGCGGTCGCCGATGTCAGTGCGATGGCTCCCGGAACCCGGGTTGGATACACCGGGAACCCGCTTGTTGTGAATGGGATTGAGGTGACGATGGGGGACGCCAGCGTGAGGCTACGTACATCGTCACTTGGTTTCGTAGATGCACGCAGACTGGGCGTACTCAAGCAATCCGGAAGCGACGAGGGTGTTCCGGTTGTGCGCAACATGATCAATGTACTTGACGGTCTCACAATCGATGGAAAATTGCTGACCACCACCGTCGAAACACTGAATTCAGGCGGTGAAGTGGTTCGCGAAACCACGACGACTCGTTTCTTCAAACTTGGCCTATTGAACCAACTAATGCACACCGTGGCCAGCCCTCCGGTGGCGTATCTGCTATTCGCCATCGGACTCGCACTTCTCGTGCTCGAATTCTTTACCGCCGGAATTGGAATCGCCGGACTGGTAGGTGCCGTGTGCACCGTACTTGGCAGCTACGGGCTAGCGGTGTTGCCGGTTCGCGGGTGGAGTATTGGTCTGTTGATCCTGGCCATACTTGCGCTGGCGATCGATGTTCAGGTCGGGGTGCCTCGACTGTGGACCGCGATCGGACTCGGATTGTTTGCCGTCTCAACTTTTGCCTTGTATAGACCGATTGACGGTACCGACATGCGCATGTCTTGGCTAACGCTCGCTTCCGGAATCGTCATGATGTCGCTTGCGTTTATCGTCGGCATGCCCTCCATCGTGAGAACGAGATTTGCGACTCCAACCATTGGACGAGAGTGGATGATCGGTTCGACGGGCACCGCAGTAACCGATATTTCCCCCGATGGCATCGTCAAGGTTCATGAAGCGTCTTGGCGAGCACGTACCAACCGAGCGACCCCGCTCACTGCTGGATCTACGCTGCGAGTTGTCGGAATTGATGGTGTCACACTCGACGTCGAGCCATTGGAAGGTGCCGCCCGCGACTATCGAGAAATGCGCAAGCGCTAATCAAGGCTTCCTATTGCGGTAAACGAACTCCTGCGAGTCGTAGATCATCGCTTCGACGGGTGAAACCGAGCTGATCCAGATATTCGATAAGTGGTACCGCATGCTTTCGGGTGATCCCAAGCGCATCGCGAAACTGTGAAACAGTGAATCCGCCTGGATTGTCTAGTAGCAAGTCCCTGACGGCGGTAGTCGCCGTGTTTATGGCATCCGAGTGAAAAATAATTCCGTCACAATTGACGAATATATTTCGTTGTACAAGTTGACGAATGATTGCGCCGTCCAGGCCCACTTGGCTGGGCGGAGAACATCCAGCGCGCAAGAACTGATCAACGTATGGGTGATTGGCGACACCATCGTCGACACCCGCGAACAGTCGTCCGGTAATGACCTGAGTATTTGGGATCAATTGGATTACCGCTCGTTCATGCCTAGATAGGGACGAAATTTCGACACCAAGTGCTCCGGACAGGGATACCTTCTGCTCGACCGACTGAATTGCGGACTCCAGTTCGGTTGGCGAAACGATCCATTGGCCGACGGTCGGGGACAGGACCTCGCCCGTGAGCAGTTCGAGTTGTTGTTGCGATACCCAACCGCGTTCACGAATTATCCGATCGACCGAGTGATCGGGTGTAGCGATCGAAAGAGGCAGTTGTGGGTCGATGTCAAGGATTTCTCCGCCGCCGATGGTTTCGTCTCGTCCGGTTTCACGGAGAATGAACCGGTCACGCGGCAGGATGGGGATCTCGGTGCTCCAATGCAGGCGAACCGATCCGGTGGATCCGGACGAAATGCAATCGGCACCGATAACGCGCAAGGAGACGGGAAACTCTCCGGTACCGATGTACATCATGTAGTTGCCGCGATGTCCGACATCGTGTTGTAGCGAGCCAAGCACCACCAGACTCGCGTCGCAGCGATGAGTCGGTCTCCACTGCCAATCGCGAACAAGAACCGATCCGCGAACCAGTTGATGGTGTTCGATTCCACTCAAATTCAGGGCGCACCGTTGGCCCGGCTCGAGAAGATCGACAGATCGACCATGAGTTTGAATCCCGCGCACCTTTGCTTCTTTGTGGTTTGGCAACACCACTAGTTCGTCACCCGCTCGCACGACACCGTCGGTGAGTGATCCAGTCACGACCGTGCCCGAGCCTCTCACCGCAAAGACTCGGTCAATCCATAGACGAGGTCGTTGACGGTCTGCCGTTCGCGATTGGAGAGAGGCAAGAGTGGAGAGACATTCGCGCAACTTGTCGAGTCCGTCGCCGTTGATGCTAGATACGGCTATTACCGGTGCCGACTCAAGAAAGGTACCGCGGACATGGTCACCAACTTCGCTGATTGTTGCTGCCACGACGACATCGTCCACGAGGTCGGACTTGGTAACTACGACCGCGCCGTGACCTATCCCAAGCAAATCGACGATCCGAAGGTGCTCTTCGGTCTGTGGCATCCAACCCTCGTTTGCCGCCACGACCAAGAGACATGCGTCGACCCCACCAACACCGGCCAGCATGTTGCGGAGAAATCGAATGTGTCCCGGCACGTCGACGAAACTCACTACCTCTCCAGAGGGCAAGGTGGTGAATGCAAACCCCAAGTCGATCGACATGCCACGCCGCTTTTCTTCCTCCCAGCGGTCGGGGTCGATTCCCGTCAGTGCATGGACGAGCGAAGACTTGCCGTGGTCGACATGCCCTGCGGTGGCGATGACTCGCATAGTCCTCTAATTTCGTTAACTAGCAGGTAATGAACTGAGTGCCGAAATGAGAATCGTGTCGTCATCGGGATGCACCGAGCGCAAATCAAGCAGTGTTTGCCGTTCTGTAACGCGTCCGATGATGGGTGGGCGGTGCGCGCGCAAATCCGCGAGATGGTCACCAGTAATGGAAATTCCCCGCGATGGAATCGTCGAGCCCGGGGTTGATCCCGCGCCGGGAAGCGCAAGGCAATCGACGACTTGACCGCGTTTGGACGCAATAACAATGAGCTGAGCGCGGCGGTCAAGTTCATCGAGGGAGACCGTTGCCATCTTCCAAAATGGCACATCATCGCAAACCGTTTTCTTTAAGTACGACAGCAAAAGTTGCTGCAGGGAGGAAATGGTGAGCGCGCCGGGTCGGAGTGCTCGAGCAAGTGGATGCTTGGCGCAGGAGGCAATGAGGTCGGCGCGACCAACAATGATTCCACACTGTGGGCCACCAAATAGTTTGTCGCCACTAAATGTGACCAGCGAGGCGCCACTTGCAAGTGACTGTTTTGCCGCTGGTTCATGCGCGAGCCATGCGGGTGGGGGTCCCGAGATCCATGGACAGGAATTGTCGACAAGTCCAGATCCAATATCTGCAATGACGGGGACGCCGAGAGTCGCGAGTTCGCTGATCACTGTGTCTTCTACGAATCCCTGCATGTGATAGTTCGACG
>JBKJXI010000029.1:0-4529 GCA_046716325.1 Ilumatobacteraceae bacterium
GAATGTGTTTTAGCGGTGGCTTCGCTCTTGGAATGATGGTCGACGACATCGTGGTGGCCCCCGTGTTGTCTCAGCCGTCGCTTCCGCTCCCGTTCGGGAAATCTCGAGGCGCCGATCTCGGGCTATCGCCAGACGATGCAATCGTCGTGTCGCAGCGTGCGATCGCCGGCTGCCAAATACTCGGATTGCGATTCGATGAGGACAGACTGGTCGGCACTCGATTCGATTCTTTGCGAACCTTGCTCGGTGACGCGTTTATCGCCGTCGAATTTCCGTCCACCGCCAAAACCGATCACTCCGTACTTACGGAGCAACGACGGGACGAGGGAGTTGCCAAGGTGATCGACTTCCTGCGCCAAAAGTTACAGCGCGGCTAGCGCCAATCGCTTTGCCTCGTCGTAGTCGGCCTTGCCGTTGGCCGCGCGCGGGATCTTGCTCACGAACACCACTCGTTTTGGCGTCTTGTAACCCGCCAGGCCGCGTCTGACCTCGGCAATGATCGCGGCATCATCGGTCGCCCCGTCGTGCGTCAGCGACACCACGGCGATCACGGTCTGGCCGAATTTTTCATCGGCGATACCAACAACCAGGCAGTCGAATACGCCGCTCGACCGCTTGACGGCCTCTTCGACCTCTTCCGGAAATATCTTCTCACCACCGGAATTGATCACCTGGCTACCGCGTCCCAACAAGATCAGCGCTCCTTCTTCGGCGATCATCGCCATGTCTCCTGGAAACGAGTATCGCTTGCCGTCGATCACCCGAAACGTTCGCGCCGACTTTTCCGGATCCTTGAAGTAGCCAAGTGGGACGTTCCCACCCGCCGCCACCAAACCGATTTCTCCCGACCCCGGCTGTATCTCTCGGCCGTCCTCAGCAAAAACTTTCGTCGTCGGGTTCTGAACGAACTTGGCCGTGGCCGCGGTCGCCCCTTTCATCGAGATGCTTGTGCCCATGCCGCCCTCGGTGCTGCCCATCGCATCGACCAAGACCGCCTGCTCGATGCGCTCGAGCAGCTGTTGCTTGACCTCGTTCGTCCACATCACCCCCGAAGAAATGATCAGCTTGACATGCGATGTGTCGTATGGTCGGCCGGCGGCCACCGCCTCGTCCAACGCTCGAATCATTGGCTTTACGAATGAGTCCCCGACAACGACGAGATTGGTTGCCCGTTTGAGTTGGGCAACCTGAAACATCTCGTGGGCATCGAAACTTCGTTGCTCGAGGCTAATCACCGAGCCGCCGGCAAAATGTACAAACATCGCCCCGAGCCACATCCCGGTTCCATGCATCAAAGGACAACCCGGAATCGAAATCTGGGCGTTACCGGCGCCGTGCAATGCCTTGATTGCTGGGGCAATTTCGCTAGCCGATGCGGGGACGCTGAGCCCGGCCAGCGGATATCCGCTGCGAATGAACGACTCGGTAAGTGCTCCCAGCGAGTACATCACGCCCTTTGGCATCCCGGTCGTGCCGCCGGTATACAGCATGTAGATGTCGTCTTCGCTGCGGCGAATTCGCGGCATCGGTTGGTGACCAGCGACGACATCCTCGTACCAATGTGGGGCCTCCATGCATTCTGATGCCTCCGCGTCGCTGCCTGTGCCACGATCGTCGACCTCAATCAGCAGTCGCAATTTTGGCAACCGATGGACAATGCGCGAGACCCGACTTGCCAGAGACGAATGAAACACCAAAGCCTCGGCATCGGAGTTCTCGAGTAGGTAAAACAGCTCCTCGTCGAGATAGCGATAATTGACGTTGATTGGTACGCCACGCATCTTGAATGCCGCGTATTGTGTTTCCAAATACTCATTCGAATTGTAAAGAAATATTGCGATCTTGCTATCCGGTGCCAACCCTGCTTCGACGAATGCGGTGGCCAAACACGCCGCTCGAAAGTCGTATTCACTCCAGGTTCGCTCGGTGTTGCCGTGAGTAACTGCGGGCGCATCGCCGACCACATCGGTGATGGCTTCCCACACCGAGGCGGCGTGCATTTCCATAGGTGCAGATTAGTCAGTCGACAACGAATTCAAATCTTTGGCACCTCGACCACGAGATCAAAGTCTGCGTAAAGCGCTAGTAAGATTGCGCCATGCATGTGCAGGTAATCGCCGAAAAATGTCAAGGACATAATCGATGTTTTGCCCTGGCGCCCGAGTTGTTCGATGTCGACGACATGGGAAACGCCCACGAAATCGGCGATGGTGTCGTTGCTGCTCACTTGCACGACAAGGCTCAATTGGCGGCGGCAAACTGCCCTGAATTCGCGATCCACATTACGGATTAACCCGATGACCGAGACAGCACAGCGCCCGCATGATCCGGTCGTCGCCCCCGTTGACGACTGGAAAACCGACTTCGATCACGCTCATCCTTTCTATAACGCCAACATTTACGACATCTGGGACGAGTTGCGTGAGCAGTGCCCGGTTGCCTATTCGGATCGCTACGGGGGAGTGTGGCTGCCGGTCCGCCACGCCGACATTTCGGCAATCGCCTACGACACTGATCACTTTTCATCCGAGGTGGTAGTGGTGTCGAATGCTCCGCGCAACGACGATGTCAAGTCGTATGCACCGGTTGGGGGCGCCCCGCCGATCACATCCGACCCGCCATTTCATCACGATGCTCGACGGGTCTTGCTTCCTGCATTCAGCCCAAAGGTGATCGATCAGTGGGAACCCGAGATTCGCCGACTGTGTCGCGAATTGCTCGACCAGGTTGACGACATGCCAACCTTCGATGCCGCGATTGCGTACGCCCAACACATTCCGGTCAATGTGATTGCCCGAATGATCGGCCTGCCGCCCGAAGACGGCGAATACTTCCGCGAGACTGTGCACCTTGTTCTTGAGGCCGTCGGTGCAGAATTTGGCGCGCGCAAGGAAGGTTTTCAAAAGCTTGACGCGTACCTCGACAAGCACGTATTGGATCACATCGAACATCCCAAGGACGACCTGATTGGGTTTTTGCTCAATGCCAAGATCTACGATCAGCCACTTAGCCCGTCCCATGTCACCGGCACGATCGTCTTGTTGCTCGTGGCCGGAATCGACACGACATGGAGCGCAATCGGCTCGGCGCTTTGGCATCTTGCCGGTAACGCCAGCGACCGGCATCGATTGGCCGCCGAGCCCTCGCTGATGCCAACGGCGATCGAAGAGTTTCTTCGCGCCTATGCCCCGGTAACGATGGCGCGCATGGTGATCAAGGACACCGAGATAAATGGCTGTCCGGTGAAACGACTCGATGCGGTCCTGTTGCCGTTTCCGGCCGCTAATCGCGACCCCGAGGTGTTTGAGAATGCTGACGAGGTGCACATCGATCGACAGGTCAACCGCCACGCCGCGTTCGGTCTTGGCATCCATCGTTGCCTTGGATCAAACTTGGCTCGTCTCGAACTGCGCATCGCCGTTGAAGAATTCATGGCTCGGTTCCCCGACTTCGAACTTGCCGATCCAAGCGCCGTCACCTGGAGCCTTGGTCAGGTTCGCGGACCACGTAAGTTGCCGGTGCGCATCTTGCAACGCGCCTAATTCGTGCCTCAGGGACCGTCGCCGCGACCCTTTGATCTTTCGGGTCTCAACCCCGATCAACAAGATGCGGTAGTACACCCCGGCGGACCGCTACTGATTGTGGCGGGAGCGGGCTCTGGAAAAACTCGCGTGCTTACGCAACGGATCGCCTATCTCATTTCTCAGGGCACGCATCCGATGCATATCTTGGCGATCACCTTTACCAACAAGGCGGCCAAGGAAATGCGCGACCGTGTCGCCGCCCTCGTCGGACCCGTGGCCAATCAAATGTGGGTGAGCACGTTTCACTCCGCGTGCGTACGAATTCTTCGCGCTCAGGCGGATCACCTTGGTTATCCCAAGTCGTTTTCGATTTACGACCAATCGGATTCGCTTCGCTTGATCGGCTATGTCATTCGCGACATGAAGCTGGATGCCAAGCGATTTCCACCCCGCGGCGTGCAGGCGCGAATCAGCCTGTGGAAAAACGAACTCATTGTTCCCCGTGACGCAGCCATCGCCCCGGACAGCATCTTCGAAGAGAAATATGCCGAGATATATCGCGAGTATCAACGGAGGCTTGAGCTGGCTGGTGCAATGGACTTCGATGATCTGTTGATGAATACCGTGCGGTTGTTTCGACACAACCCGGATGTGCTGAAGTCGTATCAAGAGCGCTTCTCGCACATTCTCATCGACGAATATCAAGACACCAATATGGCGCAAAACAAAATTGTGTTGATGCTGGGTGCAGTGCATCACAACGTTTGTGTTGTCGGCGACACCGATCAATCGGTGTATCGCTTTCGTGGCGCCGACTATCGCAACATCACGCAGTTCGAGCATGCCTTCCCCGAGGTCACCACGGTTATCTTGGCCCAGAACTACCGCAGTACGCAAACAATTCTTGATGCCGCTAATGCAGTGATCACCAACAATATCGAACGCAAGCCGAAGGATCTCTGGACGGATAAGGATTCCGGTAAAAAAATCATTCGATATTTCGCC
>JBKJXI010000030.1:0-13674 GCA_046716325.1 Ilumatobacteraceae bacterium
GCCGAAGGCGGGGAAGAGGCAAACCTATTTGCGCATGATCTTCTTAATATGTACAAGGCCCATGCCGCTCGCCAAGGGTGGACGGTCGAAGTCTTGTCGCTAGACAATTCGCCAATGGGTGGAGTCAATCAAGCCGTTCTGCTGGTCAAAGGCGAGTCGGCGTGGAAGCGGATGCGTTTCGAAGGCGGACCGCATCGGGTTCAACGGGTGCCGATTACCGAAAGCCAGGGTCGCATTCACACCTCTTCCGCAACGGTGATGGTGTTACCGGAGGCCGAAGAGGTTGATCTTCAAATTGACGAAAAGGATTTACAGATCGATGTCTATCGGGCCAGTGGGCCGGGTGGCCAAGGCGTAAATACCACCGACTCTGCGGTTCGAATTACTCACCGTCCGACCGGCGTGGTGGTGGCGATGCAGGACGAAAGAAGTCAGTTGCAGAACCGAATGCGAGCGATGGTTGTGCTGCGTTCGCGACTGCTGAAATTGCGCGACGAAGCGATTGCCGAAAAGGCCTCCGCCGAGCGAAAGGCCCAGGTCGGAAAGGGTGGACGCGGCGAGAAAATTCGAACCTACAACTTCAAGGAAAATCGGATTACCGATCATCGAATCGGTTTCACTCTGTATCAGTTGCAAGACGTACTCGCCGGCAACCTGGACCCGGTGATCGATGCGCTCACGACTCAGTACCAAATCGAGCAGTTGGCGGATGCCAGCAACGACTGAGCCAATTCGTTGACACTACATGGCCCGATTACGTGGGGCGAGCTGCTTGCCGAAGTTGAGGCGCAACTAGCCGGCCCGAACGAAGCACGATGGATTTGCGAACTTGCTAGTGGGTGCGACCGCAACGAGTTTCTGCTGACACTGAACGATCATGTGAGCGTGACGATGGCCAGGAATGTGCACGAGATGTTGACCCGTCGGCTACAAGGCGAACCATTGCAATATGTCATGCGGAGGTGGTCCTTTCGGCATCTCGATGTGATGGTCGATTCACGCGTGCTCATTCCACGGTCCGAAACGGAACAAGTCGTGGAGGTAGCACTAGGGTTGGCACGCCAATGTCAATCGCGACGGTCCAATCCTCTCACCGTTGTCGACCTCGGAACCGGAAGTGGTGTGATCGGGCTATCGATCGCGAGTGAACTTCGGTTAGGTACCGCAAAAGTTTGGCTTACGGATGTGTCGCAAGACGCATTGGATGTGGCGCGGGCAAATTTGTCGGGCATTGGTCGCGCCGCCGAACGTGTACGCGTGGTGCAAGGAAGTTGGTTCGAGGCGCTGCCAGAGGCGCTGCGCGGCGCAATTGACTTGATCGTTTGCAACCCGCCATACATCGCCGAGGGCGACCCGGAAGTGGAGAGCGCTGTGCACAGATATGAACCGCACGTTGCGTTGTATTCCGGCTTGGACGGTTTGAATGCTCTACGCCATGTCATCGACAATTCTCCGGGATGGCTCGCGACCGGCGGGTGGCTCGTCTGTGAGATTGGATATCGACAGGGAGAAACGGTTCGCGAACTGCTGGTCCGCGCGGGCTATTCCGAAGTGGAAATTATCAACGATGTGGCGGGGCGACCTCGCGTCGCAGTCGGTCGCACATGATTTTAGATTTCCAGCGCGCGCTTGAGGAAAGCGAGTTGGTGCAGCAACAGATTTTCCGCCACGACCTCCTGGGACGCCATATGAGTGACTCCGCTGAGAGGCAGGACTTCATGTGCGCGGCCATGTGCAAGCAATGCACTCGACAACAGCAGCGAATGGGCCGCAAACACATTGTCGTCGGCAAGTCCATGGATGAGCAACAACGGACGTCGCAATAATCCGGCCGATAGCACAAGCGACGACTCGTCGTAGGCGCGCGGGTTTTGGTCCGGATGTCCGAGATATCGTTCGGTGTAGTGGGTGTCGTATAGGCGCCAATCCGAGACTGGTGCGCCGGCGACTGCGGCATGAAAATGTTCTGGTTCACGCAATACGGCCAGCGCGGCGAGGTAGCCACCGAAACTCCATCCCCTGATACCGACCTTGGTGAGATCGAGATTGTCAACGAGTTGGGGCAGTTCGTTGAGTACCTCCAACTGGTCGGCAAGAATCACGGTTGCGAGATCACCACTTAGGCCACGCTCCCACAGGCTGCCCCGGCCGGGAGTTCCTCTGCCATCGGCAATGACCACGCAGAAACCTTGATCGGCGAACCATTGAGGGGTGAGATAGACGCCTTGGGCTGACACAACTCGCTGTGCGTGGGGACCGCCATAGGGATCGAACAGAACGGGAAGAGGTTTGGCGGTTCGCTCGGTCGGAAGGACTACCGCGACGGCAATCTTGTTCGGTCCAATCCGGTGCACAACAACATTTGGCTGTACAAGCGGCGTCTCGGCATGCGACAACAAGGTTGGACCTTGGTGCACAAATGTCGTGGCACGCGGATCGACCATTGTTGCGCGACGGATGACCACCGTGCCTCCGCCAATTGATCCGCTGTGGATACCGGCTCGATCGGTGAGAAACTCGATTGCTTTGCTGCCTACATCGACTTTGGCGAGATGAAGAACCGTGGGGTCATCGATCGGATTGTAAGAAATCAGAGCAATTTCGCCGGTCTCCTGAATTACCGACCGAACCTGAATGTCCGAGTCCGTAATAGCGGCGCCATCAACGCATAGGGCGCGGGCGCCGTCCCTTTCGCCACAATGCAGGACTCGGTCACCGTCGAGTAGCAGCGGAACTCCGACGACGAGTTCGATCCACTGGTGATCAGACTCTTCGTGCCGCAAAGTCAGCGAGCCAGTTGTGGGATTTACCGAGTGCATCTGTACGCGGCGTTGATTCCGGGTTTGTGTGGCCACGAGGAGCCCTGACTTATTCCAGTGCACCGAATTGAGATATGGAAACTCCGCCCGGTTCCACTCGACGAGCCGTGACTTGGCGCCGATATCAAATATGTGGAGCTCGACATGCGCATTGGCAGTGCCGGCGAAGGGGTAGCGACATTCGCGTGGAATCGACCTGGGGTTCGACGCGTCACCGATCCATGCCGAAGCAACGCCGGACACATCAACTCGACACATTGCGATCTTGGTGCCGTCGGGAGACCACCAAAACCCGCGCTGTCGTCCCATTTCCTCTGCCGCGATAAATTCGGCTTGCCCCCATGTGACATGCGGGTTCGGCTCACTGGCGATCACCGTCTCTCGTCCGTCGAGGTCGCACACGCACATCGAACCATTTCGAACGTAACCGACTTGTGTGCCGTCGGGACTTAGGCGCGGATCAAAGATTGCGCTGTCGCCTGGGGCGATGTCTTTGGCTGACGTTGTGAAGATCTGATGTGAAGTGAAAAGTTGAAGGTCGGCGATGAATAGTCGACCGCCAATCGTAAAAACTGCCCGACTGGCCTGAAAGTCGCACGAATAGCTGACAATTCCATTGGCACTTTCGCGCATTCGTTCGCGTCGCGAGAGTTCCGCGGCGGGTTCCTCCCCAGTCGAGCTGTTGCCGTCCGCTCGCGTGTTCAATTCGTCGGTGAGCAGGAGTCGTGGATCCGCGACTCGATGTTCCGTGCCCGAGTTCGAATCGACTACCCACAACGAGTTGACAGAGTCGGATCCATGCTCCGATCGTAAAAAAATTATCCGTTCACCATCTGCCGAGACGATGACATTACGGGGTTCGCCAAGAGTAAATCGCTGCGTGCGAGCGAGTTGTCGGGGAAACGTGTCGGTCGTCTGTTCCAATCGGACAACCTAATCTTGGATCCGCATTGTTCCGCGCCCGTCGAGCGTCGCCGATTTTCCGACCCATTCCCCACGCGTCATTGCCGTGACAAGTTCGATTTCGTGCGAAGTAGCCCATGCACGCCTTCCGTCCGCGAGAAGAGTCGATGCGAACAGAGTTTCGGGCGAGCCATTTCGATCGTGCATCACGGTGTAGGCCTCAATCTTCGCCGAGCCCATGGCCTCGGACACGGTTGCTACTCCTCGACGCGGGAGCGCATCAATCTGCGGCTGAGGCGAATCGTGGCGGAAACCACCGCCGGGCGGAGTGGTTGCGTACACCCCGAATGCATGTTTCGTGGCGTATCCACCATTTGCCCACACGAGTGCGGACTCGCTCGTTCGCTCGCGCAATTCGCTCATCGCCGTGGCAATCGCATGCATCACATAGTTATTCCACGGACCGCCGGCAAATGACAATCCACCCGTACATGTGAGTTGTTGGGTGATCGGTATTCCGAGAGACTGCGCACCGAGTTGAACGGCCGAAGGAAAACACGAATACAGATCAATGATGCCGATGTCACCGATGTCTTTACTAGCTAGCTGCAACGCCAGCGCTCCGCCAAGCTTGACGGCTGGAGTCTCTGAAAATGTGTCCCGATGTGAAATGTAGTTGTGCTCATGGCAGTCGGTTCCGGATTGCGGAAAAATCCATCGATCTCTCGGAATGCCGAGCGATCTGGCACGCTCGACCGAGCAGATAATAAGCGCTGCGGCCATATCCACGTCGTTATTCGAATTCATCAACTTGGTGTATGGAAACCCAATCGTGCGATTGCCTGGGCTCGATGTGATGATTTCATTCGGAGAGTATTCGTGCTGGATCCATGCATGGGGATTGGTGGCCGCGACGGTACTAAAGCGCGACCACAACTCACCGATGCGGCACTGGTGATCTTCGACCGAACGATGACTGGCCGCGCGCAGTGCGGTTTCAAACATCGGGTAGATCTGAATCGGCATCACTATCTTCAGCTCTAGCTCCACCTCGTGATTCAGCGCCAAGTCCTCTCCGATTAACTCGGGGGCAGGCACATTGCCTTCAGCCTGTGGCCAGGCGAGAGTGACATCGTTTCGGCGTGCGCGGTTGCGAGTTCGTGTGGCTTCACCCCCGACAAGAAACGCAATGTCCATTCGGCCCGATTGAATTTCGCGCGCCGCCAGGTTCACGAGTGTCTGCGGCATATTGCCACCATTGGGTGTGGTTCCGCATCGGCGGGGTGAGACGCCTAGTAAATTGGCAACGCCCGCGGCCGGATTCGGGTGCTTGGTCGAAATCGATCGAACCGCCAATATCGCATCGGGGTTCGGAGTCCGGGCGAGAGTCGCATCGCTGACAGCCCGACTTACTGCTTGGGTCATTAGTTGGATCGGATCCAGCGCCGCACTTAGGTCGTCGATGTGCTGGAGAACCTGTCCTTGGCCGACCAACACCGGAGCGCGCGGGTCAAGGGTCATGCCGTTCAACATTATTCGCCCAAACCTATGTCGGACCTATGCTCGTGGGCGATGTCAAGACCAACTTCACCAAAATCACAGCTGAAATTTCGCCAAGATATCCAAGGACTTCGGGGAATTGCGGTACTTCTCGTTGTGATTTATCACATCGGGGTGGGTCTCCATTGGGGATTTGTTGGAGTGGACATGTTTTTTGTCGTCTCCGGATTCGTCATAACTCAAATGCTCGTCGAAGAACTAGAGGAAACGGGAGGAATCAACTTTCGCGATTTTTTCGCTCGGAGAGCGCGCCGCCTGCTTCCAGCTTTAGCGATAGTCACTATCTTCATTCTCGCGGCCTCCGTCCTCTTAATGTCACCGTTCGGAGAGCAACAGCAAATAGTCAAGTCATCGCAAGCCGCTTCGTTGTTTCTCGCAAATGCGTATCTGTTTTTGCAAAAGTCATACTTCGCACTTTCGTTAAATCCATTTAGGCATACTTGGTCCCTCGCGGTTGAGGAACAGTTTTATATGATATTTCCGTTTCTGTTGGTGGGAATTTGGAAATTCGGACACCGATTCGAGAAGGTATCTCGACGAATATTCACAGCTAGTTGCGTATTAGCGATTTCCGTTCTGTCTTTCACAATTAGCGTGTTTCTGTCCTTCGGATTTCGATTGGTGCCGCTACCGACACGGTTTGCTTTTTTTGGGACACCGACACGAATCTGGGAGTTTGGTGTCGGCATTACACTTGCTCTCTCACTTCCGTTAATTGGCCGCGCCTCAGAACTCAAAGGCATTGCTTTCGGGGTGATCGGTATTTTGATATTTTTGTTGGCAAGTTTTCAAATTTCCTCGTTTACTCCATTCCCTGGGTATGTGGCGCTTGGGCCGGTTTTCGGAACAGGATTATTGATACTGGCCGGATCCAAAAGCAAACTTGTGTACAAAATTCTCTCGGTACCACCACTTACTCAGATAGGAGATGTGTCGTATGGATGGTATATCTGGCACTGGCCGCTAATTGTTTTTGCCGACATTGTGTATCCTGCTAGTACCACCGCAAAAGTTGCTTCTGCCGTTATTGCCCTCGCTTTGTCGATCGCGTCCTATCAACTCGTCGAACATCCGATAAGAACTAATCCTGGGCTCGTTGGGTACCGGGCGGTTCGCTTAGCCGCAATTTGTGTGATCACTCCGCTGTTGCTCTCGGGAGCTGCGTTGGCAATTGCAGAGACCGGACTCGGTCTAGCCAAAGGTGGGACGAGAATTGTTAACCCGAGTTTGGCCGACACTTTAGGATGTCAGGCCACTGATCAAGTGTTTGACCCAACTCGGTGTGTCGTTATGCCAACAAAAGTGGGATCCGAAGCGTCGAGAATTGAAACGATTCTCTTAATTGGCGACTCCCAAGCTGGGGCTGCAAGTGATGGAGTGGCGGCGGCGGCAAATCTGTTGGGCATGCAATTTGCGACATGGTACAACAACGGGTGCCCCGTGTTTCCACGGCCGACCGATGAACGAGACGACTGCCCATTTTTTCAGTCGCAGTTGCCTGACGTGATTTTACAAACGCAACCAAGCGTTATCGTGGTGGCAAATTCCTCGACCCTTTACACAACACGAGGGGCACAGCGTGGAGGTTTAACTATTCGCCTTGAGTCAGGCGGGTTGGCAAAGAATTATGAAGAATCAGTTCAATCATGGGCCAATGGCCTGCGGGTAATCTTTGAGTCCGACACCTTCCGATCTATTCCGGTGCTTTTGCTGCAAGAAGTCCCGTCTTCGGATAGTGCCCGAGTGTCACTCATTCGAAAGACTCCCAGTGGATCGATCGTCTCGTTAGATTACTACTTCGACCGAAACCATGTGATTGCAGAAGAAAAGATGTATCTCGAAAATTTGCCAAATGTAGACATTCTTGATCCGGCCGACATCGTTTGTCCAAATGGGCAATGCAAAACCGTATGGGGTGATCAATCCCTTTATTCCGATGAATATCACCTGAGTCCGTTCGGTAGTCGGTTACTAGCAAATGAAATCAAAAGTCACATCATTCAATTACTAGGAAGAAGTCGAGATTGAGGAGGTCCAATATGTGTGATAGCTCACAAATGCGCATTGCAATTGGGGCCGATCATGCCGGATTTGAACTTAAGCAGCATCTCATCGGTCTTTTGCGCGGCGAGGGTCACTCGGTTGTCGATCACGGCACAAACTCAACCGAGAGCGTCGACTATCCGCCAATATGTGCATTGGTGGGTCGGGATGTCCGTAATGGAACGGTCGACTTTGGGATAGTGCTGGGCGGAAGCGGTCAGGGTGAACAGATGGCCGCCAACAAGGTTCGTGGAGTTCGCGCCGCGCTGTGCAACGATGTCTACCTCGCAGCAATGGCCCGCTCACACAATGACGCCAATGTCTTGTCGATGGGAGCCCGCGTGGTGTCGTTTGAATTAGGCGAAGAGATTCTTCGGGTATTTTTGAACACACCGTTCGAAGGCGGCCGACACATAAGTCGGATCGCGCAGCTATCCGAAATCGAAGATCAGGAACGGTCTCAGTAATGTCGTGGCCATCTGAGAATCAACCCGACACGGTCGTATTTGATCTGATCGAGCGTGAAAAAATTCGCCAAACATCGGGACTTCAATTGATAGCCAGCGAAAATTTCGCCTCGCCAGACGTGATGGCGGCCACGGGCTCGGTTCTAACGAACAAATATTCCGAGGGCTACCCCCACAAGCGCTACTACGGCGGGAACGCCGTGATTGATGAAATCGAGGCGCTGGCGATCGATCGTGTCAAGCAACTCTTTGGCGCCGATCATGCCAACGTCCAACCGCACTCCGGTGCCAGTGCAAATATGGCCGTGTATTTAGGGCTGCTATCACCTGGGGATACTGTGCTCGGCCTCAGTCTCGCCCACGGTGGCCACCTCACCCACGGTTCGCCCGTGAATGCAAGTGGAATTCTTTACAACTTTGAGTCGTATCGGGTAAGCGACACCGACGAGCGTATTGACTTTGACGAGGTTCGCAGTCTGGCAAAGAAGCACAGACCAAAAATGATTGTGGCCGGCACGACTTCGTATCCGCGTCGCATCGAACCGGAGCCGTTCAAGGCAATCGCCGACGAAGTTGGCGCCTTGATGATGTTCGACATTGCTCACGTTGCCGGGTTAGTGGCGGCAGGTGCGCATCCAAACCCCGTGCCCTTCGCCGATGTCGTAACTTTCACCACCCACAAGACGCTTAGGGGTCCGCGCGGAGGGTGCATACTCAGTGCGCAGGCTCATGCCGCGGCGATTGACAAAGCCGTGTTTCCGGGAAGTCAGGGCGGTCCGCTCGAACATGTCATCGCGGCAAAGGCGGTTGCGTTCCACGAGGCGCTGCAACCGAGTTTTCGAGAGTACGCAAACCAAATTGTGCGCAATGCGTCTGCACTTGCACAGGCCCTAGTCAACCAAGGTTTTCGCCTGGTTTCTGGCGGCACAGACACACACATGATGGTCGTTGACTTGCGCCCATTTGATCCCGATCTCACAGGGCAGGAGGCGCAGTTAGTCCTGGACAGGGCCGGCATCACGCTGAACAAAAACAATATTCCAAATGATCCGAGGAGTCCGTTTGTTACATCGGGTGTTCGCATCGGTACTCCGGCGGTGACCACGCAGGGCATGGGATTAACCGAAATGCCGATCATCGCCGATCTCATCGCGACCACATTGCGCAATCGAACCGACGCGTCAGTGGTTGCCGAAGTTCGAGCCAAAGTGTCCGCGTTATGTGCCACATTTCCCTTGTATTCGTGAGGGCCACGGAGTCACGCACGACTACGACGTACTATCGAATTCAGCGTGATTGATCTAGGCGGTTATTTGATTGTCGGTGGTTGTGCCGCCGCAACTACCGCCATCAGCACACCCATTGTTGCTTATGTTGCCCGGCGCCGAAATTGGATGGCCCAACCCGACGCCCGTAGATCCCATCCCGTGCCAACGCCGGACGTTGGCGGAATTGCGTTTTTCATCGGACTAATTTCTGCAGTTGCTCTTGCCGGGCGGATGGATAGATTTGCGCCGCTATTCGATAGTAATTCGGAGATTTTTGGAGTCGTGGTCGCCGCAACCGTGATCTTCGTACTTGGTTTCGTGGACGACATCCACGAGATATCCGCACCGATGAAGGTGACAGGGGTTGTGGCGTCGGCCCTCGTACTCGTGTGGTCAGGTGTCACGATGTTTTATTTTCGGGTTCCATTCCTAGACGTGTTTGTACTGTCAAACGACTGGATTCCCCTGTTCACGGTTTTATGGTTACTTGGAATGACCCAAGCGATCAATTTGATCGACGGGCTCGACGGGCTCGCGGCAGGAATCGTCGCGATTGCATCCGGATCGTTTTTCGTCTACAGCAAGCACCTCGGCGACCTAGGCCTGCTCGCCGAGCCAAACATTGGTCCGCTTATTGCGATCATCACGCTCGGCATTTGTATCGGCTTTCTTCCGTTCAATTTCAACCCCGCTCGCATTTTCATGGGAGACAGCGGCGCCCTCGTGCTTGGACTGCTCATGGCCACATCCACGAGCGTCGTTGGGGGTCGGGCGGATCCAGCCTCTCAGGCGTTTAGCGGTCAGACGTATTTCTTTCTAGCACCGCTGTTCATCCCGCTTTTGGTGCTCGGCGTACCGATCGTCGATGTACTCTTTGCGATCTTGCGCAGGACGGTGAGCCGCCAGGGAATTGCCACCGCCGATCGCGGGCACCTTCACCACCGACTCATCGACTTGGGGCACGGTCCGCGCCGTGCTGTCGTCATTTTGTGGGCTTGGACCGGGCTGCTGTCTGCCGTCGTGTTGTATCCGGCATTGAGTTCGGGATCTACTAACTTCATTCCGCTCATCGTTGCCGCGTTGGTGCTAGCCCTTTTTACCGTCTTGCACCCCAGATGGAGTCGAGATTCGGAACAGCAAACTCAGTAACTCATCAATTCACAAGTTCACGAACGCCCTGCTCGGCGGTTTGGCATGCGACCGTTGCGCCGTCTAGTTTGTACTTGTATTCACAAGAAGCCGAAAGGTCTCAAATCGAGGTCATCGGCACGTCACTTCAGGTCGTACGGTGAAATTGCTCCCCAAAGTATTGGTTCCTAAAAAATCACTCGCTGCAACCGACGACTCACTCGGTCGCGGACCCGATATTGCACTGAGCACCGCGGTGTTTCTGGTCCTCGGACTAGTCATTGATTCGGCCGCCCGGACACGACCTTTGTTCACAATTGTCCTCGTCGTGCTCGCGCTCGTCGGAAACTTTGCCCGTATGTGGTACGTCTACAACCACCGGATGAAATTTCTCGAAATCGAAAGACAGCGACACTCGCTCGGACACCAAAGCCAAGTTTCCAAATCATCGTCGGTGACATCGTGACAAAGGTCGGGGGAGCGTCGGTCACTTCGGTGCTCGCCATGAACGACACCAGCCCGGCCCCCGAAGCGGCGATCGTGCGCGATCTTGTTAAGCGCGGACTTTGGGTGGCCCCAGTGCTTATTGGTCTTGGGGCACTTGTGTGGGGCGCCAACGGAGCATGGTCTACGGCATATGGACTGGCGCTAGTACTGGGAAATTTCGTGCTGGCGGCGATGCTCGTGAGCTACACGGTAAGGATTTCGTATGCGGTGATGATGGGATCGATGATGTTTGGCTATCTACTTCGCCTGGCAATAATTTCCGTCGCGGTCTATGCAGTGAGACAAGCGTCATGGGTCGAACTTCTTCCTCTTGGACTCACTATCATCGTGGCGCACCTTGGATTGCTGTTCTGGGAACTTCGTTATGTTTCCCTGTCACTAGCTTTCCCAGGTCTCAAACCGCCATCCGTACAGCCCACCGATCAATCACTCACCACGTAGGACGACCAACACCGTGTTTGCTTTTGAGTTTCCACCGATCAATCAGATTCTCCGCTGGAAAGACGTCGTACCTGGCATCAACAAGGTCGTGCTCATTTCTATTTTGGCGGCGGTCATTGGGATCTCGCTGTTTTTGATCGCGGCTCGCGCCGATGCGCGCAGGGCCCCCAAGGGCGCGCGCAATCTCGCCGAGATCATGGTCGAATTTGTGGAAAAGAACATCATCATGGAGACCATGGGTCGAGAAGGGCTGGTCTGGACTCCATTCCTGCTGACCTTGTTTGTGTTCATTTATCTCTGCAATGTCCCGGGAATTATTCCAATCATTCAAATGCCGGCCACTGCACGAATGGCTATTCCGGCTTTTCTGGCGATCATGGTGTGGGTCATATACAACGCACAGGGAATCAAGCACCAAGGGTTCTTTGGGTATTTCAGGTCGGTGCTGTTTCCTCCGGGAGTGCCAAAGGCCTTGTATGCGCTGGTGACGCCAATTGAATTTATTTCGACGCTGATTGTTAGGCCGTTCTCGCTGATGGTGCGACTTTTCGCCAACATGCTGGCCGGCCACTTACTCCTAGTCATCTTCGCCCTCCTTTCGGAGGCGTTGTTCCAGGCCCGAACTCAGCAGATGTTTCTCGTCCCACTCGGCGTGCTGCCATTCTTCATGCTGATTTTTCTCACCGGCTTCGAGTTACTCGTCGGATTCCTGCAGGCATATATTTTCACCATTCTTACTGCGGTGTACATCGCCGGCGCAGTCCATTCCGAGCACTAAATCAATTAACCAACAAAACAACAGGAGACACATAGACATGGAAGCGTTATCTCGAATTGCGGCGGCCGTCGTCGATCCTGCAGAGGCAAAAAATGTTGCCGCTGCCGCATCGGCTGGTTTCGCCTATGGTCTGGCTGCAATCGGACCGGGTATCGGAATTGGAATCATCTTCGGCAAGGCCATCGAAGCAATGGCCCGCCAGCCGGAATCGGCAGGAATGGTTCGCACCACGATGTTCCTCGGCATCGCATTTACCGAGGCACTGGCACTGATCGGATTCGTCGTCTTTATTTTGCTCAAGTACGCCTGAGCACTTCCCGCGGATCCCGACACGCACGTGCCTAGCAATATCCGATTCCAGAACAGAATTCAGGAGCGCTCAAAATGATCATCCATGTCACCTCGTGGCAAGGACACCCGGTGCAGGTGCAGATTTTCTCCGGCTTGGCTGGCGCCGAAACCGCCGAGGCGGAGGTTTCGACGACCGGACCTAACCCCATTTCGCCGGAAGGCAAGGAGCTGGTGTGGGGTGCCGGGTCATTTCTGGTGTTCCTCGTCCTGATGCGGCTGTTCCTATTTCCAAAACTGAAAAAGGGTATGAATGCAAGGTACAACGGCATTCAGTCCGATCACGAATACGCGGACGCTACGCGCATAAATGCGCGCACCGAGGTCTCGCAGTACGAATCGGCGATGTCCGAGATTCGCAGTCAGGCTGCGACTCGAATTGACCAGGCAAGGCAGGCACTTGACGCCGAGCGCACGGCGGTAATTGCCGAAGTCAATGCACGAATTGCCCGGCAACGCGCGTCCGCGGAATCTGAAGCGACCGCAGCGCGGCTGGCGATACAGGATCAAATTGCCGCTGCCGTCGCCACCGTTGCGGAACGAACTACACAGATCGCAGTCGGCAAGAGTCCCGATGCTTCGGTTGTTCAGCGTGCGGTCAGTGAAGCCATGTCGGCAGGAGTCAACGCATGATGGGTCGAGTCGTTTCCGTGTTGGCTTCGGAAGACCCAACCGTCACTCATAATTGGCTCCTTCCGGAGACCGCAGAGATTATCTACGGCGGGCTGTCGTCGATTTTGGTGTTTGGACTGTTGTATAAATTTGCTGGACCGCTAGCAAAAAAAGCGATGGCCGCGCGTACCGAGCGAATTCAGAAGGAACTTGATGCGGCGGCGCAGGCGCGCACGATATCCGAAAGCGATGCCACCGAAATTCGAAAAGCGCTAGGCGATATTGACGCTGAGCGGTCACGGTTACTTGCCGAGGCCGATGTCGAGGCGGCCACAGTGATTGCCGACGGTCGAGTTCGCATTGCCAGCGAAGTCGCAGACTTAGAGGCCAAGGCGGCAGCCGACTTGGTCGCGGCTCGTGGTCGAGGGACGGAAGAATTGCGTGCCGAGATCGCATTACTCGCATCGATTGCCGTACCAACTGTTGTGCAAGCAACGCTTACCGACCAAACGAAGCAGGAACTGATCGAGGCATTTATCTCGAGTGTGGGAGCGAGCCGATGAGTAACGCCAGTATCGAGGCTTACGCGCGCGCGTTGTTTGAAATTGCCCAAGCCGAGGGAAACATGGACATCGTCGAAAATGAATTGTTCCGAATGGCGCGGGCATTTGAGTCAAATGAGCAACTTCGCAGCACACTTACCGACTCCACAATTCCAGCTAGTCGCCGTCAAGGCATCATCGAGCAGCTTCTTGGCGGCAAAGCCAGCAATACCACAACTCAATTGGTGTCCCTCGTCG
>JBKJXI010000031.1:0-4474 GCA_046716325.1 Ilumatobacteraceae bacterium
GTACAGGCTCTGCGCCAATCGAGTGGCGCCGGAATGATGGATTGCAAACGCGCACTCGAGAATTCCAACGGTGACTTCGAAGCGGCCATACAGTGGCTGCGAGAAAAAGGTTTGGCCGCCAGCGCCAAGCGAGACGACCGCGAAAACGCGCAGGGGCTGGTTGCATTACTTGTTAGTGGTTCGGTGGCGGCAATGGTGAAGTTGAAGTGTGAAACCGACTTTGTCGCTAGTTCCCCTCTATTTAAAGACGAGGCGGATGCGCTCGTGAAACTTGTCGTCGGCAAAAATGAAGCCGCCGTCGCCGAGCGAAGCGAGCATCTTGACGACCTGAAAATCACGCTGAAGGAAAAAATCGAACTCGGCGATGTCGTTCGCTTTGAGGCCAATTCCGGCAACACGATTGGCTCGTATCTGCACATTCAGGGGGGTCGAGGAGTCAACGGAGTGCTGGTGGAAATGAGTGGGGCAAGCGCCGATCTTGCTCACGACATTGCCGTGCACGTTGCATTTGCCCGACCAAAATATTTGCGTCCAGAAGATGTGCCGGCCGATGTTATTGCAACCGAGCGAGCGACACTCGAGGCTCTGACGCGAAACGAAGGTAAGCCGGAAGCGGCGATTGGCAAGATCGTGGACGGCCGCGTGCAAGGGTTTATCAAGGAAGTGACGTTGCTTGAACAGCCATATGCCAAGGACGACAAGAAAACAATCGCGCAGATCATTGGCTCGGCGACAATCGTTCGCTTCACTCAGGTTCAGATCGGCTGAACCTGAGTGACCACCTCGTCATCGCCTTCCAAAGTCACCCCCAGATGGAGTCGGGTGGTGCTGAAATTGTCAGGCGAGGCTCTTGCCGAATCCTCGGGATTCGGACTCGACTCCGCGGTGCTCAATCAAATCGCCACCGAGTTGTATGAGACCCGCTCGGAGCTAGGTGTAGATATTGCCATCGTTGTAGGCGGGGGAAACTTTTGGCGGGGTATCAAGGGCGCCGATCAGGGCATGGATCAGGCGCAGGCCGATTACATGGGAATGATCGCCACCGTGATGAATGCGCTCGCGTTGCAAGACGCGCTGGAAAAAGTTGGGCAGCACTCGCGGGTGATGACGGCTGTCGAAATGCCCAAGGTGGCCGAGCCGTATATTCGTCGCCGCGCCGAGCGACACCTCGAAAAAGGCCGAGTCGTAATTCTCGCCGGCGGAACGGGCAACCCTTTTTTCACCACGGATACCGCCGCGGCACTTCGAGCCGCGGAGATCTCTGCGCAAGCGATCCTCAAGGGAACGCACTCGGGAATCGACGGGGTGTACAGCGCAGACCCAAAGATCGATCCAACCGCAACGCGATTTGCAAAAATCAGTTATCTAGATGTGATCAACAAGGGTCTAAAGGTCATGGATTCGACGGCGATTACATTTTGTCGTGACAACAATATTCCGATTGTCGTGTTCAACCTTCTGGAGCAGGGAAACGTAAAGTCCATACTCGCGGGGGCCGAAATAGGTACGCTGGTTGGGTGATTGACGAGACCTTGCTCACCGCCATGGAGAATATGGCAAAGGTCCTGGAACGACTCCAGTCAAACTTCCTGACGGTGAGAACTGGGCGACCGAGTTCGTCGCTATTCGAGAAGCTCCCGGTGGAGTATTATGGGGCGACCGTGCCAATGGTGCAGTTGGCTACATTCCAAGTTCCCGATGCTCGTTCGCTGGTCATCAAACCTCACGATCGGGGCTCGATAATTGCGATTGAACGAGCAATTCAGGGTAGTGATCTCGGAGTTACGCCGGGCAACGACGGTGTTGTCGTTCGAATAAATTTTCCCATGCTTACCGAAGATCGTCGGAAGGAATTTGTGAAAGTCGTCAAGACCATGGCAGAAGATGGACGAGTAGCGTTGCGCAATGTGCGCCGAGATGCTCGCAAGGCTCTTGAGACCGCCGAAAAAGATGGGGAGATCTCAAAGGACGAACTCGATCGGGCCGAGAAAGATCTTGAAAAACTCACCCACGATCACACCGAGAGTCTCGATAAGGCTCTAGCACGTAAAGAACAAGAATTACTCGAGATATAACGATGAATCAAAAGGGGTCATGTAATGAGTGACGACAACTTTCGCCGAGATCGACGTGACGATTCCACCAGAGGAATCGAACCAACCAAGGATCCCACGATTGACTTCGGTGATGAGTTCGGAGTCGTGCGATTTTCCGACGATGACGACAGTTCTCCGGCTATCACATTCGATTCGGCGGACACCGACCAGCTTCCACATTGGACGGAGCCGCCCACCGGAAAAGTTCCGCGGTTTATGAAAACCGGTGGAGAATCCGATTCCCGTGACAACGATCGAACCGATGTGTGGTCCGAATACAACTCTCCCGCACCCACTCCCTCAATTGGCTCGCGACGACCGGTGGTCGATTTGACGGGTGGATCACGATCACGACAGCCCGAGGCGCCACCACCGGTGTCGCGACCACGCGGAGATCAGCGAGTGGTCATTGGAACCGATCCCACCGACGAGCGTCGTCGGCCGTCTGCTCCGCGAGACCCTTCCGGCTCGGCACCGCGCAGGGGCAGTCCGACTCAAGTATCACGAGGACGTCAAAGTGGCGACTCGCGTCCGGTCGTACGTCGCGAGCCGCGGACTTCCGGGCGACGACCTCGTCGCGAAGGCAGCGTTGGTCGGTCTGGGGGCGGTCGCGACATGCCGACAGCGACCGCGGTGGGTGCGTTGCTGGCGGCCGTATTCATTGCGGCGTTGATGTGGCGACCGGCGGCGGTGATGGTCATTGTCGCCGTGATCATTGGTCTTGCCGCATTCGAATTTTTTTCGCGGGCCACCGAACGTGGATATCGTCCACCTCTAGCGATCGGCATAGCCGGTTGCGTGGCGGCTCCGTTGAGCGCCTACTGGATCGGCGATGCTGCGTTGCCACTCGTTTTTGTCTTTGGATTTGTGGCCGCGGGAATCACGTTTGTTAGCGCGGACAGCATCGAAAGCGGTCCGGTTCCAAATATGGCTATCACCACGCTGGGGCTGACATGGATCGGGTTGCTTGGTTCCTATGCCGCGCTCATCTTGCGTTTCTCCAACTTTGGTGGGGGATTCGTAAATGTCGGAACAGATACGTTGTTCATTGTGGTGGCCGGTGTGATCGGCAACGATATTGCCGCATTTTTTGTCGGTCGGACCGCGGGTCGAACTCCATTGCGAGATTGGATCAGCCCGCAAAAGTCGTTCGAAGGCGCGTTTGGGGGAGCAATTGGAACTTTCGGCGCGGTCATTTTGGTCGGCCTGCAGAGCGACACCTGGAATAGCGTCTCGGAGTGGATCGCCCTTTCCCTTGTGATCGTGATTTTGGCGCCGCTCGGAGATCTGGTCGAGTCGATGTTCAAGCGAAATTTGGACATCAAGGATTTTGGAACCGTATTGAGGGGCCACGGCGGCGTCCTCGACCGATTCGACAGCCTTATCTTCACATTGCCTGGTGCGTATTACCTGGCACTCGTTCTTCAACCCTGGAATTAGGTCACCTGCCCATCTAACTCCAAGAATCTGCTGACAGACTTGGATAAATGAGTGCGACCCGAGTAGCCATCGCCGGGTCCACGGGCTCGATCGGGGTCCAGACACTTGATGTCATTGCGGCATCTCCGCAAGATTTTGTAGTCGTTGGGCTCGGTGCATCGTCGTCGGCGGACGCATTGATCAGGCAAGCGCTCAAATGGCGACCGCGAATCGTCGCGGTGGCCGATGCCAAGGCTCGTCGCCAAGTGGCGGCAGCGCTCGTCGGTATAGAGGTAGTGGACGACCTGTCGTTATTGAGCGAACACGCCGATGTCGTTGTCAATGGCGTTGTCGGATTCGCCGGACTTCCGGTCACTCTCGCTGCGTTGAGTCAGGGAAAACGGCTGGCGCTGGCGAACAAGGAAAGCCTGATCGCCGCCGGACCAATCGTTCAGCCTCTGCGTGGAGTCGACGGCGCAGTAATTATTCCCGTTGATAGCGAGCACTGCGCCATTCATCAATGTTTGCGCTCTTCAAGCCACGACACGCAAGAGGTTCGTCGATTGGTTCTCACCGCGAGCGGCGGACCATTTCGCGGCTTGTCGGCCACGGAACTGGAAAGCGTTTCAATTACACAAGCTCTGCAACACCCCACGTGGTCGATGGGTCCGAAGATCACGGTGGACTCGTCGACGTTGATGAATAAGGGACTGGAAGTAATCGAGGCTCACGAGTTGTTCGGAATTTCGTATGACAACATCGACGTGGTCATACACCCACAGTCGATCATCCATTCGATGGTGGAGTTCCGCGACGGAGCCACAATTGCCCAACTTTCGCTGCCGGACATGCGTCTGCCGATCGCATACGCTCTCGGCTATCCGCATCGATCGCGAGTTACGATCGGTGAAATCGATTGGTCAAAATTGCATACGTTGACCTTCAAGGTCCCAGATACT
>JBKJXI010000032.1:0-3859 GCA_046716325.1 Ilumatobacteraceae bacterium
GATCAACACGGCGCAACATTTACCCTAAAGGGTCTGGGAAAACGGAAAGTATTGGTGTACTTCTACCCGAGGGCCGACACGCCCGGATGCACCCAGCAATCGTGCTTACTCCGAGACTTGATTGTGAACGGAGAAATTGGTCGTACCGCAATCGTTGGAATCAGCCCCGACGCACCAACCAAACAACTCAAATTTGACAATAAATACTCGCTTGGTTTTCCGTTGCTTTCCGACTCGGACAACGCTGTCGCCAAGGCGTACAGATTTTGGAAAAAGAAATCGATGTATGGTCTCGAGTACATGGGAATCGAGCGCTCCGCTTTTCTTATAGACGCGAGTGGAGTCATCCTCTGCGCCTGGTACAAGATTTCGCCGAAGGATACGCCAGCCAATCTGCTCGGCGCACTGGGTAAGTGATGTCGTTCCCACATCCAACGGCGCTGATTGCGCACCGGCCGCCATTTTTGTTTGTCGACGAGATTCTCGAGTTGTCTCCCGGGGTCTCGGCTACAACGAACTGGGCGTTACGCGGTGACGAATGGTTTTTCGTCGGACACTTTCCACAGCGGCCAACATTGCCAGGCGTCCTGATGTGCGAGGCAATCGCTCAGACAGGAGCCATCGCGATACTCAGCGATGATCGCTTTGCCGGAAAACTCCCTCTCTTTGGCGGACTCGATGCTGCTCGGTTTCGACGGCAAGTGTTGCCGGGTGAAACGCTTGTCATTTCCGCGCAGATAACTCGGATGTCGTCACGGGCCGGTCGCGGTACAGGCGTCGCCAAGGTCAACAATGAAGTGGCGTGCGAATGTGAATTGCTGTTCGTGGTAGTCGACACGTAAAGCGTCACGTTCGACGGTTATCGCCCCATCATTGCTCGTACGGGGCAAGGATCACCGAGCCGTTGTGCCCTCCAAATCCGAAATTGTTCGAAATTGTTGGGCCGGGTTGCCAAACTCTGGGTTCACCGATCACAAGATCTATATGCAGTGCTGGGTCAACAACGGTGGTACCAGCGGTCGGAGGGATGAGTCGCTTTTCGAAGGAGAGCAACACCGCACTTGCTTCGAGTGCACCCGCCGCTCCTAAGGGATGTCCGGTAACCCCTTTGATTGACACAACCGGTGGCGATTGTTCGCCAAAGACCTTGACGATCGCATCGGACTCGGCGGCGTCATTGAGTGGTGTCGAGGTGCCGTGAGCGTTGATCTGTTTGATATCGGAGGCCGAAATGTCGGCGTCCTTGAGAGCCAGGGTCATGCATGCCGCGGCGCCGACGCCCCCAGGCGATGGTGCCGTGATGTGATGGGCGTCCGCATTGCTCGCGGCTCCGATGACCTCGGCGATAATTCTGGCACCACGTTTCTGGGCTAGGTCCAATCTCTCTAGCACGAAAATCGCCGCGCCCTCTCCCATAATGAATCCGTCGCGGGTGGCATCAAATGGTTTGCTGACCAAGGTCGAGGAAAGCGCTGTCATGTTAGAAAATCCGGCAAGTGCCGTGAGAGTCGCCGCCGACTCGGTGCCTCCTGTGATTACGGCATCGCATCGCCCCCATGCGACCAGGCGAGCCGCGTTGCCAATTGCGTGGGTCGACGCCGCGCACGCGGTGCACACCGTCTCCGTTGGACCCTGCAGTCCATAGCGCATCGATATTGCTGCGCCCGCGGCATTGGACATCATCATCGGAACAAGGAAGGGAGAAACGCGCCGCTCGCCCTTTTGAACCCGGGTGATGACCTGTTCCTCCAACGTGCGCAGGCCCCCGATTCCCGTGCCCAAGATGCAACCGATCGAGGCCGGGTCGTATCCCAACTCGCCGGCCTGGGCGAATGCTTCGCCTGCCGCGGCTAAGGCGAACTGTTCGCAACGATCAGACCTGCGGGCATCCTTCGGACTGTCGAAATATGGTGCAGGATCCCATTCCGCGAGTTCCACAGAGCGCACTCCGGTCGAGCCGGGACCTAGCAACCCGGTCCAAAAGGCTTCCTTGCCGACGCCACATGGCGCCACAACTCCGTATCCGGTAACTGCAACGCGAAATCCAGCGCCGTGCATGGTCGTCTTGGCTCGCTGCGATTGCTTGAGGGCGGGACTACTTGACCTTGGAAGTGACGAGATCGAACGCCTTACCGATGGTGTCGACTCCCTCGAGTTCGGATTCTGGAACTTCGATGTCAAATTCCTCTTCCAGTGCCATGACTAACTCGACCAGATCCAAACTATCGGCATCTAGGTCGTCGCCAAAGCTTGCTTCCGGCGTGATCTTGGAGGCGTCGACCGACAACACTTCTACGGCGCATTTCTTGAAGCGATCAAACAGCTGTTGATTCATGAGATTCTCCTGGTCAATTTAATCACATCGAAATTCGACTGTGCCAGTTTAGTCAGTGTCCCATGCCTAATCCGCCGTCTACGGGAATTACCGCGCCCGTAATGTAAGCCCCGGCTGATGAAGCAAGAAATTCGACAACCCCCGCTATCTCATCGACGGTTGCGGCACGACCGAGAGGAACGGCAGATAAGAGTTCGGCCAGCCTTTTCTCGCCGAGCGATGCCGTCATATCGGTGTCGACCGGTCCGGGTGCCACCACATTGACGGTGATACTGCGCGATCCGAGTTCGCGGGCCAACGATCGAGCCAGTCCGATCAGCCCCGCTTTAGATGCCGCATAGTTGGCCTGACCGCCGGACCCCATTAGCGCTACGACGCTTGACATCAGAATTATTCGGCCCGCGCGGGCCCTCAGCATTCCCTGCGCCGCACGCTTACAAACGCGATAGGCAGCAGTGAGATTTACATTCACGACATCGGTGAAGTCGTCTTCGGACATTCGCAGTATCAACATGTCTCGGGTTATTCCCGCGTTCGAAACGAGTACCTGCACCGGACCAAACCGTTTTTCAACCTCGTTGAATGCGCGATCGACATCGTCGGCGACTGCAACGTCGCATTTGATCGAAAAGAACTCGGGAGGAGGGGGAGTCGAGTTGTAGGTGATTGCGACTCGATCACCGATGGCGGCAAATCGATGCGCACACGCCAAACCGATGCCGCGCGAACCGCCGGTTATCAGCACGACTCGTCCCGCCGATTTCTCACTCGTCACTGTGTTCACAGAGCTCCCCATCGAATAATTGAACTTGCCGCTGTCATCCCCGCACCGAATCCGACGAGCAATACCAGATCGCCCGAATTCAGTCGATTGTTATCTGCGGCATCAAAGAGGGCTAGTGGAATGGATGCCGACGATGTGTTGCCGGTTTCTTGGAGTACCACCGCTGTGCGTTCCATCGGCACCCCCAGTCGTTCGCAGGCCGCACGAATTATCCGGACGTTGGCCTGATGGGGCACCACCAACGCGATTTCGTCGGCGGTTACACCCGCGATTGCCATTGACTTTTTGGCCGAGTCAACCATCACTCGAACCGCCTTGCGAAACACTTCCTTGCCGTCCATGAATAGCGTGCCGCCAATTTCGGCATACAGAAGTTCCTCCGCCGAACCATCAGCATCCAAATCCCATGCCAGCAATTGCCCGGGACCGTCGACGGCGGAAATAACCGCGGCGCCCGACCCATCGGCGAACAGGACGGCGGTATTGCGGTCGCTCCAGTCGGTAATTCGTGACAATGTGTCCGTACCAATTAATAGAACGTTTTGCGCACCCATGGCGATCAGCCCGTGGGACGTTACCAGTCCATAGACGAAACCGGAACACGCCGCATTGATATCAAATGCACCACAGCGCAGTCCGAGTTGATGCTGCACGCGGGCCGACGTTGCCGGAACCGTCCGATCAGGCGTAGTGGTCGAAAGAACCAGCGCATCTATTTCGGAAGGATCGAGGCCCGACAT
>JBKJXI010000033.1:0-5623 GCA_046716325.1 Ilumatobacteraceae bacterium
GTCACATAGTCGGCCAACGAGACGGCCCGCGATCCGTCGACATCTCCTCGTCCCGCAACTGCAGAAAAAGTGATCGGTTCGTTGCGCACGAAATTCCACGTCCAGCGCGGGTGTCGGATGCCGTCGATGAAGGTGTCCAGCCCAATTTTCGGCGGCAAAGTAAAACCTCTGCGCACATCCCGCTCGCGCCGACCAAATACGGCTGTATCGACGGTCAGCATGATCGCCTTGTATCCGGATGCTTTGGCTCGCTGGACTAATTCGCGCGACAGTCCTCGATCTCGCCACACATACAGTTGATACCACAACGGTCCGGTCGCCACGGCCGCAACTTCTTCGATGCTGCGAGTTCCGAGCGTCGAAAGTGTGTACGGCAATCCAAGATCGCCGGCGACTCGGGCAACCGCGAGTTCGCCTTGGGGATGTGCGATCCGGGTGAATCCAGTCGGAGATAGCGCAATTGGAAACGGAACGGACTGACCCATGATCGTCGTCGATGTGTCAATCTCCGAAACATCGACCAGAATACGCGGTCTTAGTTCCACGTTGGCAAAGGCAGCGGAATTATTTGCTTTGGCCAGTTCGTCCTCGGCGGCACCATCGAAATAATCGAACACGCCACCCGGCAGTCGACGCTTGGCTAAGAGTCGAAGGTCGTCAATGTTGGCGCACTTGGCGAGTCGCCGCTTGGTGCCGTTGAATTCGAATCGACGCAGCTGAACCACGGATCGAATGGACTTCAGCATCGACATGTGATCCTCATTTCAACGAGTCGATAATTTGAGCAAGACCGTCGACGGTCGTGCGCGGATTGACAATGCAAAATCTCAACACGGTTTCGCCGTGCCAACTACTTGGCACGACAAAGGCAAGACCGCCCTCGAGGATTCGATCACTCCATTCCTGATACTGGCTCGGTGCCCATCCGAGTCGCCGAAACACCAACACCGATAGCTCTGGTTCGATCACAAGTTCGGTATGTGGCGCATTGCGAATCAACTCGGCACCACTACGGGTGACCGCAAGAGTCGCTTCCATTGCGTCCGTGTAGGCGTCGGTGCCGTGCATTGCCAGGCTGAACCAAAATGGAAGTCCGCGCGCGCGCCGGGTCAGGTGATGCGCGAGGTCCGCCGGGTTCCACGCGGCGTCCAGATCCTTGTGTTCATCTTGTTCCAACACGTCGAGGTACTCGGCGTGTTGAGTGTGTGCATGACGGGCGGCGGTCGGATCGCGATAGATGAGAGCGCAGCAGTCAAACGGGCCGAATAGCCACTTGTGCGGATCAACGATCAGGCTGTCCGCGTGTTCGATTCCGTCGAAGAGGCGACGCACGCTCGGCGCACACAGTGCCGCGGCGCCGTATGCGCCATCGACATGAAACCACGCATCGATTCGACGCGCCTGCTGTGCTGCTGCGTCCAGGTCATCGACCACACCGACATTGGTTGTGCCCGCCGTGGCGACGATGGCACAAATGCGGCCACGATCCTGCTCCGACATCGCGTCCAAGGTATTTCGAAGCGCGTCGCCACGAAGCCGACCGCGCTCATCGGCAGCAACTGTTACCACCTCGGCGTCCATCACCTTCGCAGCTTGGGCGACAGACGAGTGTGCGCCGACCGATGTGACAATAATTGGCCGTACCGCATCAAGAGCACCTGCGGCCCGATGTCGCCACCTCCAGCGAGATGCGACGAGCGCCGACAAATTGCCGGCCGTTCCTCCACTGACAAACACGCCACCGGCCGAAGGCGGCATTCCGGCCAGATCGGAGATCCAACGCAGGGCTTCATTTTCGGCATATACCGCTCCGGCGCCTTCCAGCCATGAGCCACCATAAATGTTGGATGCCGCCACGACGAGGTCGAACAACACGGAGCTCTCGGTTGGCGCACCCGGAACAAACGACAGAAACAGCGGGTGATCGACGCTGATGCACGACGGTGCCAGTTCGTCGACGAACTCCCTCAACACATCTAACCCATTACGCCCCTCCGGCTTGATCGTGTCGCCGACGATATTGCGCAATTCGCTGAGCGTGTACGGTCGATCGAGTGGTGGCGGATCCATCCGGATGCGCTCCATCGCGTACTTGACAATTGCCACGGCCAGCTCCGCACTTTCATCGTCGTAAAAATGCATTAACTGCGGCTTGCTGATTTCGCTCATTAGCGTTTGCCCTTGGCGGCAATCACCGCGGCACGAGTTGGTAAAGATGGCACAGCGCCACGCACCGTAGTCGCTAATGCCCCGGCTACGGAAGCCGTCTCGCAGGCTTCGTGTAGTGACGCTCCACGGGCCAATTCGGCGCACAGTGCGCCAATGAACGCGTCGCCGGCGCCAACCGAGTCAATTGGAGTAACGCGAATTGATTCGATGTGCTGTTGAGACCCATCGGAAATAATGTCGGCACCGAGTTCGCCTAGGGTCACGACAATTTTGCCGACTCCGTCCGCGAGTATTTTCTCGGCTCCGCCAAGGGCGAGCGTCTCGGTCTCATTGAGGACGATGACATCGGTGGCGCTTAGGAGATCGGCTGATAGCGGCGCCGCTGGAGCCGGATTCAAGACCGTTTGCGATCCTTGTATTCGGGCTTGCGCGAAGGCCGCCGCAATCACACCTTGCGGAACTTCGAGCTGGGCGAGCACGATCTTTCCGCGGGGAACATGGTGCGATGTGTCGCCCGATCCGACCAGCGCATTTGCTCCCGAGACGACAACGATCGAGTTTTCGCCGTGCGCATCAACATTGATGAACGCTCGTCCAGTTGGGGTGTCGACGAATTTCAGATGCGTGATATCGATACCCTCTGACTCCAGAATCTGGCGAAGGTAAGCGCCGGCGTCGTCATTGCCCAAGCATCCAACAAAGGAAGTGCGAGCGCCCATGCGCGCGCTGCCAACCGCTTGGTTGAGCCCCTTGCCGCCCGCATACTCCGCATAACTTGTGGCTCGCAATGTCTCCCCTGGCAGCGGCAATCGGTCAAGTTGCGCGACAAGGTCGAGATTCGCGCTCCCGACCACGACCACATCGAATGACATCTCTCCACTTTGACACACGACTACTAGTCTCTTCCGCATGACAATTCCGGTTCCGATGATCATCGACTGCGACCCGGGCCACGATGATGCAATTGCCCTCGTCGTGGCGGCTCGCCATGCCAATATTCTCGGCGTAACGACTGTGGCCGGAAACGCGCCGATCACGTCCACAACTCGAAATGCCCAAATTATTCTCGACCTCATTGGTTCCACCGTCGACGTGCACCGTGGTGCGGTGCGACCACTGGTAGCAGAGGCTCGACACGCTGCCCACGTGCATGGAGAAAGCGGCCTTGACGGCGCCGATCTACCCCAACCATCCCGCGAACCTGCGAGTACCGACGCGGTGGGATTCATCATTGAGACGTGTCGACAAAACGAAGGGATATGGCTCGTTCCGACTGGTCCGCTCACAAACATCGCTTTGGCGCTTCGTAGCGCGCCGGACCTGGCAACACGAATTGCGGGAATCTCGCTCATGGGTGGCGGCACCTTCGGCAACAGAACCACCATGTCCGAATTCAATATCTGGGCCGATCCGGAAGCCGCAGCAATCGTGTTTGGCTACGGCGGTCCGCTGATCATGAGCGGACTCGATGTCACCCATCGGTTGCAGGCGACCCCCGATCGAATTTCGCAGGTGCGCGCACTTGAGGGTCGACTCGCCAATGTGCTTGCCGATCTCCTTGACTACTTCACGACCGTTTATCTGAATCGACATGACGATATGCAAGGTGGCGCGGTACACGATCCATGCGCAGTTCTTGCTCTGACCCATCCCACATTGTTCGAGCGCCGCCATCAGCATGTGGTGGTGGAGACTTCCGGTGTGCATAGTCGAGGCATGACGATCATCGATCAACGCGGGCTTATTGAACGACTACCACCTAATTGTGAAGTGCTGTGGAGCATCGACGCGGATGCGGCTTTTGAGATAATCGTCGAAGCGATCGGCTATTTTTCGTAATCATGAATGCAATTTATGACCCGCAAGGGCGCCCAGAACCCCCCACGGTGGCCACCGAAGTTGACACGCTCTTGGGTTACCTCGACTACCAACGCGCGACGCTCGAGTGGAAATGCGCGGGTCTCGACGCGACCGGCTTGACGGCGAAGGTCGGCGTGTCGTCGATGACGCTCGGCGGACTGCTCAAGCACATGAGCGGTGTCGAAGAGAATTGGTTCGCTCACTCGCTCCACGGGCTCGACCCACTACCTCCGTGGGACACGGTGGACTGGAATGTCGACATCGACTGGGAGTGGCACTCGGCCGCCGCCGATTCTCCCGAGCAGCTCCGGACCCAATGGCGAGACGCCGTGGCTAGATCACGAGTGTTGATTGCCGAGGCGCTGGCCGACGGAGGGTTGGACCAACTGGCCAAACGCAAGCGGGCAAACGGGCAGGCACCCAGCCTGCGGTGGATTTTGTTGCACATGATTGAGGAATACGCGCGACACAACGGGCATGCCGACCTCATTCGCGAGTTTGTGGACGGGCAAACCGGGGAATAACCGACCAGGCGAATAATGAGAGAACTATGGAAGGTTGAATATGTCAGAGTCAAGTCTCTACGAAAGGCTGGGCGGCGTATTTGCTGTCGCAGCGGTAATTGACCACTTCAGTGACGCGGTCGTGCAAAACCCGATGGTTGGTAAAAATTCAAAGAATCCGGCGCTTCGAGAATGGCATACGAACAATCTCGGCAGACTTCCGGGACTCAAGTTCATGCGCACACTTTGGGTGTGCAACGTCTCGGGTGGGCCGTTCCAATTTACGGCGACCAAGCCGGGTTCCACTCCTCTCGGCTTGGAAGAGGCCCACCGCGAACTCCACATTTCACCCGAGGAGTTCGATGAAGTCGCGGCCGAACTTGGACGCACTTTGGACTTCGTCAAGGTTCCCCAGCTCGAAAAGGATGAGGTATTGGCTGCGTTTGCGGCACACAAAACTGAGGTCACTCAAGGATTTGTGGTTGCAGCTAAAGCAGGGCGCTAACGCTTATCAATCTTGTTCGATAACAAATTGAGCGGACGACGAGATTCGAACTCGCGACCCTCACCTTGGCAAGGTGATGCTCTACCAACTGAGCTACTCCCGCTTATTAACCTTCAATTTTGTTAAGGGACTGCAAATTTAATGAGCCTTTCTAAAAATGCAACAGACAATCAAAAAATTGCGGTTTTTAAATAAAATTGGCAATTAAAACACTAAACAACTTCTTTTTGCTGTTCCAACGCTGACATTTCGCGCTTTAATTGCTGCGCATGCTGTTTGTTTTTCGAAAATTTGATGTGATTCGGAACACCTTTCAGATCCCATATCAATCCCGTGGCTGATAGTCCCTTGAGAATATACCAGGTGATATCAATCTCCCACCAGAAAAATCCCTGACGGCTGGCGGTTTCATAATAATGATGGTTGATATGCCATCCTTCTCCCAGCGTAAGCAAAGCCAGCCACAAGCTGTTTTTAGATTCCTCGCCCGTTTCATACCTGTGTTTTCCGAATTTATGCATGATGGAATTGATCGAGAAAGTGCCATGATACAAGATCACCGTGCTTAAAAAGAATCCAATAATTA
>JBKJXI010000034.1:0-3392 GCA_046716325.1 Ilumatobacteraceae bacterium
TCTCGACACGCTCGGTTTGCGGCGCTAAGACGCACGAAACGAAGACGCACAGCACGACAACATAACAACGAGCAACATTGTTGTCGGTTGTCAGTCGCTGATTTCGCAGCCCGGCCAGTTCGCCGGCTTTTGCGAGGTTGCCGACTGGGAATCGACTAGTTGCTCCTCAAACTCTGCCTTCCCGTTTGAAAACGCGGCAGAGACGAAAGGACATAGACATGGCTGATGCCATTTCAATCTCGGCGCCAATCAGTGGCACCGATAAAACACTCACGCTCGAGACCGGAAAATTGGCCCTGCAATCGCAAGGAGCGGTCGTTGCCACAATCGGCAAGACCACGGTTCTCGCCACGGCGAACGCGGCCAATGGAGTGCGCGACGGTATCGACTTCTTCCCCCTAACGGTGGATGTCGAAGAGCGTGCATATGCCGCCGGCAAGATTCCCGGCTCGTTTTTCCGCCGCGAAGGTCGCCCTAGCCAACAGGCGATCCTTACCTGCCGACTCATTGACCGACCTCTGCGCCCGGCATTTCCGGACGGATTTCGCAATGAAACACAGGTAGTTATCACGGTCATCGGTGCCGATCAGACAAATCCGCACGATGTACTTGCGATCAATGCCGCGTCCGCCGCGTTCATGATTAGCGGCATTCCATTTGATGGCCCGATCGGGGCGGTTCGTCTCGCATATAGCCAAGACGGAACATGGATTGGTCACCCAACATTCGAAGAGGGCGATGCAGCAACTTTTGAAATTGTCGTCGCCGGTCGCGAACTTGACAATGGCGATGTTGCCATCATGATGGTCGAAGCGGGTGGCACCGAAAAGAGTTTCAGTTTTTATGCCAACGGCTCACCAAAGGTCAACGAAGAGGTAATTGCCTCTGGTTTGGAAGCGTCCAAGCAATTCATCAAGGACTCCATCAAGTTGCAGCGAAAATTGGTCGCCAGCGTGATCGCCACAAGTGGATCAATTGAACCGCTCAAATACACGCCGGTTCTGGACTACTCAGATGAAGTGTGGGCGGCTGTCGAAAAGTCGGCTACCGGCAAACTCGCACCCGCCGTATCAATTTCGCTCAAGTCCGAGCGAAACGCCGCGATCGACGAAGTGACCAAGGCGACAATCGACGAACTGGCGGGCACATCAGTGGCCCCGGGCCCGTTCGCTGGTCAGGAGAAGCAGATTAAGGAAGCCGTTCGTTCGCTGACCAAGAAACTCGTGCGCAAGCGCGTCGTGGAGGAAAATATTCGGATCGACGGTCGCGGTCCAAGTGACTTGCGTCCCGTCTCGGCCGAAGTCGGCCTTTTCCCTACGGCGCACGGCACCGGACTGTTCCAGCGCGGAGAAACGCAGGTTCTCAGTGTGCTCACACTGGCCATGCCGCGGATGAATCAGATGATCGACTCGATCACACCGCAAACCGCAAAACGCTATATGCACGATTACAACATGGCGCCATGGGCGAACGGTGAAACCGGACGCGTGGGTACACCCAAGCGGCGCGAAATCGGTCACGGAGCACTTGCCGAGCGGGCGTTATTTCCCGTGGTCCCAAGTCAAGAAGACTTCGCATACGCGATGCGACTGGTGAGCGAAGTGATGTCGTCCAACGGCAGCACCTCGATGGCCTCGGTATGTGCATCGAGCCTGTCGCTGATGGATGCCGGAGTGCCGATCATCGCGCCGGTAGCCGGAATCGCGATGGGTCTCATCTTTGATCAGGGCAAGTACATCGCCCTCACCGACATTCTTGGTGCGGAAGATGCGTTTGGCGACATGGACTTCAAAGTCGCCGGAACCGCCGAAGCGGTAACCGCATTGCAGCTTGACACCAAGATCGCCGGTATTCCAAGCGAAGTTTTGGCCAGCGCACTGCAACAGGCCAAGGAAGCCCGACTGAAGATTTTGGGAGTGATGCAAAATACAATTGCTTCGCCTCGATCAACCGTTGCCGACAGTGCCCCGAAGATCGTCACCTTCACCATTCCACTGGACAAAGTGGGCGAAGTAATTGGTCCAAAGGGCAAGGTCATCAACACGATCCAGCAGGAAACGGGCGCCGACATCAACGTCAGCGACGACGGCGCTACCGGAATCATCACCATTGGTTCTCCGGACAGCACCAAGGTGGAAGAGGCACGATCGCGCATCCTTGCAATCGTGGATCCGCCGACCGCTGAGCTCGGAGCCACATATACGGGGCGAGTAGTGAATATCGCTCAGTTCGGTGCGTTCGTCAACATCCTTCCGGGTCGCGACGGTCTTGTGCACATTTCGAAGCTTGGCGGTGGCAAGCGCATCGCTCGCGTCGAAGACGTGTTGAATCTTGGTGACGAGGTGCAGGTTCGGGTCGACGACATCGACGACCGCGGCAAAGTGAGTCTCAGTCTCCTTGGTCCAGACGGGCAACCAATTGGTGGCAGTGATGCCGCAGGTGAATCATCGGGCGATCGTGCTCCGCGCGAACGAACCAATGATCGCGGACCTCGAGAACGAGGAAATGATCGTTCGAGTCGTGGTTCCGATCGAGGCGACAGCCGTCGAGGCGATAGTCGCGGCGGTCGCGGAGACAATCGACGCAACGACAGTCGTGGAACCAGTCGAGGCGATAGCCGCGACGGTGGCGCTCGTCGCGAACCAAACCGAGGCACGGCCGCGCCAAGCGATGTTGTGTCGGTGAGTTTCGAGGACGAGTTCAATAACCAAGAGCGCAACGGGCAATAGACGCTGCAAACTTCGTCTACGCTCAAACCCATGGTGCGTGTCGGAGTAATTGGCGCCGCCGGGCGTATGGGCGCAACGGTGTGCGATGCCGTGGCCGGCGACCCGCAACTTGAACTTGTAGCGGCCGTGGATCCCGCTAATCCCGGCGCCGTCGTGCACGGGATCACGATCGCGCCCGAACTCAGGGCGTTGGCCGATGCCAATGTCGAAGTTGCTATCGACTTCACGCTGGTCGCGGCGGCGCGGGTCACGCTTCCCTGGTTAGCGATGCACAGTATCCACGCCGTCGTGGGAACGTCTGGATTTACCGAAAGTGACTTGGCAACGATTCGTCAATCGTTCAGTGCCAGTAACTGTCTCATTGCCCCGAACTTCGCCATCGGAGCCGTGTTAATGATGCGATTTTCCGAAATCGCGGCGCCATTTTTTGATTCAGCCGAGATCGTCGAAATCCACCACGATGGAAAGGCGGATTCGCCTTCCGGCACGGCGATTGCCACGGCCCAACGGATGGCATCGGCGAGCAGCACGTGGGCCCAAGATCCGACCAAGAGCGAGGCGATTTCGGGTGCGCTTGGCGCCAAGGGCGCGGCAGGAATTCCCATACATGCGGTACGGATGCGTGGAGCGGTAGCAAATCAGGAAGTCATTCTTGGTACCCAA
>JBKJXI010000035.1:0-7306 GCA_046716325.1 Ilumatobacteraceae bacterium
CCCTCGAGTTGGCGGTAGTCCGCGAGTCGAATCTCGATTCGATCGGCAAGTCCCGCTCGCTGAACTCTTTCGGTGGCGGCCTTGAATTGCTCCTTACTGATGGTCACTCCCACGACGCGGGCATCGAATCGACTTGCCGCATGGAGCGCCATAGATCCCCAGCCGCAGCCAACATCAAGAAGTCGCTTCTCGGCCCTCTCGTGGAGACCTAGCTTGCGGCAAACGAGTTCGTACTTCGACTCTTGGGCTTGCGTCAGAGACAATGTTGGTTCCGAAAAGTGGGCACACGAATATGTCATTGACGGCCCAAGCACGAGTCGGTAAAAGTCGTTTCCGACGTCGTAGTGATGTCCAACCACTTTGGCGTCACGCGAAAGTGAATGACGCCAGCCTCGTGGTCGTATCTCTTCCGGCGGAGCTGGCATTGGTCGTCCAACGATTCCCAGTCGAGTAGCGCTGACGGCTATTCGCGGCAACATCCACCAGCCTCTGCGCAAATTTTTGCCTCCGGAACGCAGCGCTCGGAGAGTCTCAATGAAACTTCCCTCGATGTCGATCTCTCCGGCAACAAAGGCTCGAGCGACACCGAGTTCACCGGGGGCCCAAAGTATTCGTTTCAGCGCCTCCTTGGATCGCAATCGAATGGTCGCAATCGGGTTGTCCGGACCCCAAGTGGAGCCGTCCCAAAACTCGACGCGCACCGGTGCGTCGCCAACGAGAACTTCGGCCACTGGCACCGCAATTTGACCCGCGTTTGCCGACGTCGACTGCCTCTTCATAAATTCGGATAATAGCAATGCCTAGCGAATGAGTAACTCTGCGATCTGCAACGCATTTAATGCCGCACCCTTGCGTAAATTGTCGTTGGACACGAACAGAACGAGTCCCCGAGCATCATCGACCGTCGAATCTTGTCGGATTCGCCCGACGAAACTGGGATCCTTCCCGGCAGCCAACAGTGGAGTGGGAATGTCGACGACCTCCACCCCGGGTGCGACGGTCAGAATCTCGATCGCCTTTGACGGAGTGATAGGTCGATCAAATTCGGCGTTGATCGAAAGCGAGTGACCCGTGAACACGGGTACTCGAACACAGGTACCGGAAACCTTGAGATCGGGTATGTGCAATATCTTGCGACTCTCATTGCGAAGTTTCTTCTCTTCCTCGGTTTCAAAGGAGCCGTCGTCCACCATCGCGCCCGCAAAGGGAAGGACATTGAATGCGATCGTGCGGGCGAACTTCGATGGCGGGGGGAAATCAAGCGCCCGACCATCATAAGTAAGGTCTTGTGCTGTTTCGGCGCCATAACGAGTCTGTTCATCCAACTCGGCGACTCCCGATAATCCGCCCCCGCTTACTGCCTGATAGGTACTAATGACCAGTCGAACAAGTTGAGCGGCATCGTGAAGTGGTTTGAGCACCGGCATCGCCGCCATGGTCGTGCAATTTGGATTGGCGATGATTCCCAATCGAGCTTGATTGATATCTTCGGGGTTAACTTCGGCGACGATGAGGGGAACATCTTGATTCATTCGCCACGCCGATGAATTGTCTATTACCGTTGCTCCGGCGCCGGCGTATTTTGTGGCCAATGCTCTCGATGCCGAGGCTCCGGCGGAAAACAACACCACATCCAATCCATGAGGATCGGCCTCCGCGGCATCTTCAACCAGAAACTTCTCGCCGCTCCACTCGATCTTGGATCCGGCGGACCTCGCAGAGGCAAAGAATCGCAACTCTTCCACGGGATATTTTCTCTCCAGCAGAAGTTGGCGCATGACACCACCAACCATTCCCGTTGCTCCAACCACGCCAACGCGCATGATTTCAGACTACTTGCTGATCTTCGCGACTAGCCACCAATGACTTGCATTCACGCGCTTGAGTACTTGAACATTGACTCCCGTGGCAACTTCAGGCATTGCACGAAATGGTGAGTGGAAAACTCGAACGTCGATGAGAGACGCGAACGCAGTGGAATCCGACTTCAAGTATTTAAACACGTCATCGGGATTTAATCTATTGACCTGCCATCCCAGTCTTGTTGCCCATCGCCACAGCGATATCCGTCGACCGATCACCGGAATCCGCCATAGCAGCCGTACCAAATTTCCGAGCGGTACCAACACCGCATCACTCCGCGTCCGCAATCGATAGTTGAGAATGATTGACCCACCGTTGCGGGTGACGCGAATTGCCTCGAGAGTTAAAGCTAAGGCATCGTCGCGGTCGCAGTGCTGCAGCGTGATGTATGAAAACGCCAGGTCCGCCGAATCATCTAACAGCTGTAATGAACGACCATCGGTTACGTGAGATGTCTGTAGACGGTCGACTCGGCCGTGGAGACTCACTGTTTCACGACATCGCTCGAGAAACGCCGCGTCCACATCGGCTGCGATGACACGGTCGCACTGATTGGAAAATGATGCGGTCATTCGCCCAATTCCACAGCCGATTTCCAACAAAGTACTGGTTGTCAATAGATCTGGCGGGAAGCCAAATTGCCGCATGTAGCGGCGCACCTCGGCGTCTCCTGTCTTGACGAACGACTCAAGCGTTAGTGAGTCTCCGGTTTTGTTGTTGAATACCCAACCGGTTTCGCGGACAACTTCATCGAAATTGATTCCGGTTTCGGTCACCGTTCCGGCGCTACGCCAAGGAACAAAATGTGCCCGACGTCGCGCCACGGACCGAGACGCCTAGGTTCGCTTTGGAAGCGGGGCCGAATACGCTTCGCCGCTATCCAAATCAAACGCCGTATGAAGTGCCCGAACGGCCGTCTCCAGTTTTGACTGCTCGACAACGACGGATATTCGAATTGTGCTTGTCGAGATCATCTCAATATTGACGCCATTGTCGGCGAGTACCCGAAACATTTTGGCGGCGATTCCGGGACTGGATTTCATTCCCGCGCCGACGAGGCTCAGTTTTACGATGCTCGAGTCTTGAGTGACTCCGGACGCTCCGACTTCGCGACCTACCTGCTCGACGATCGGCACGGCCGTCGCCACATCCGCAAGCGGCACGGTGAAGGAAATGTCGGTAGTGCCATTGATCGAGGTGTTCTGCACGATCATGTCGACATTGACGCTGGCCTTGGCCAACGACTCGAACAGAAGCGCCGATACTCCAGGTCGATCGGGCACGCCCAGCAGCGTGACCTTCGATTCTCCGACGTCATGAACGACACCAGAGATAATTGGACCTTCCATATTCTTCATCCTTTCATCGTCGACACCGAGTATCCATGTGCCTTCTTCCCATGTGAAACTCGATCGGACATGTAGCGGAATATTGTGGTTGCGAGCGAACTCGACAGACCTAAGGGCAAGAATCTTGCTACCGGCGCCCGCCATCTCAAGCATGTCGTCAAAACTCAGGCGTCGTAACTTACGCGCCTGTGGCACCACCCGAGGATCAGCACTAAATACACCGGTGACATCCGTGTAGATCTCGCACACATCGGCCTGCAGCGCCGCAGCCAGCGCAACTGCTGTCGTATCGCCGCCACCGCGGCCAAGGGTGGTAATTTCACGCTCGGTGCTCACCCCCTGAAATCCGGCTACAACCGCAACCTTGCCACTGGCAAGTGCTTCGCGTACACGATCCCCTTTGATCTCGAGAATCTTGGCCTTTGTGTGGGTTGTGTCCGTGATAATTCCCACTTGACTTCCGGTAAAACTCACGGCGTCACAGTTCAGATCATGCAGTGCCATGCACAGCAACGACATTGAGATGCGCTCGCCGGTGGTGAGCAGCATGTCCATCTCACGACCCTGTGGTGAAATTGAAACTTGATGAGCCAATTCGACAAGATTGTCGGTTGCTTTACCCATCGCCGACACAACGACAACTACATCGTCACCTTTTTCTCTCGTCAAAGCAATGTGACGAGCGACATTGCGCATTCGTTCGGGATCAGCAACTGAGGTGCCACCGTATTTCTGAACAATCACAGCCACAGGTTCTCAACGCTATCGGTGCGCCAGTATCCTTGGGGAGCCATGGGTACCGACAAGCGAATACGAAAAAAAGAAAATCGCCGTCAACGACTCAGTGAACTCGCCGAGCAAGCGCAGCGTCAACGGATACGCAAACGCATCATCAGGGTCGTCATTGGTGTATCTGCAATTTTCGCACTCACCGCAATTATCTTTGTCTCCGGCGGAGATTCGTCATCCACGACTGAGACCACAGTCATTGACACGACGGTCGTAGATACCACGATTAGCACACCCG
This sequence comes from Ilumatobacteraceae bacterium, assembly GCA_046716325.1. Classification (GTDB taxonomy): domain Bacteria; phylum Actinomycetota; class Acidimicrobiia; order Acidimicrobiales; family Ilumatobacteraceae; genus UBA3006. Next base: position 4,240 of record JBKJXI010000035.1, read on the forward strand.
TGACAACCCTTGCGGGACGAGCCATCACCGGTGACACCCCATGCCCCGCCGTTGATGGCTCTGAAACTCGGGTTGGATCATTTGAAAAGGCTCCACCTACATGTATCGACGCGGCGCGTAGCTATTCCGCCATAGTGACTACTAATAAGGGCGTATTTACCATCGTGCTGGACCCGATCAAGGCACCAATCGCCGTCAATAGTTTCGTCGTTCTCGCTCGCTATCACTTTTTTGACGGAACAACATGCCACCGTGCGATTCTCGACTTTGTCGTCCAATGTGGAGACCCGACGGCAACCGGTGGAGGCGGGCCAGGATATGACTTCGCCGACGAACTACCCACTGCGGGCGAATACAAGGTTGGATCAATCGCAATGGCCAATTCGGGACCCAACACCAACGGCAGTCAATTTTTTGTGATTACCGGCCTCGACGGAACGACCTTGCCACCCAAATTTACGCTGTTTGGTCAGGTAACGGACGGTCTAGATTCGACAGTTCAAGCGCTCAACAATGCGAGCAATCCGAATCCCGCCGCCGACGGAACTCCGCCGGCCGAGCACCTAGAGATCATCACGGTGACAATCATCGAAAGCTAAACCAGCGCCGACTCGCTTGGCCCATTTCACACTTTCTTCAATGAGCAGTTCCGGATTTTCAACTGCATCAGTCGTCGGCAGGATTGCACCTAATAAATGGGTCGCCACCATGGACAACAATTGTTCCGTTCATATAGGCGCATTTCTACTCGCTAATTCAAGGTTTGGCGAACAGTGCATGATTCACTACAGTCGCTCACCATGTCTGGTAGCACATTTTCCCAAGTTGGCATCTGTGGCTCCGGAACCATGGGAGCCGGGCTCGCGGAAGTCATCGCTCGCGCTGGAATTGAGGTCATTGTCTGCTCCCGCACCCAGAGCGGTGCAGAGACGATGCAGTCCACGGTGACAGCCAACCTGGCAAAGCATGTGGCCAAAGGAAGATTGTCCGAAGATGAGAAGTTGCGAGCAATCTCTCATATTCGAGTCACTTCCTTGCTGTCCGATCTCGCTGGTTGCGACCTGATAATCGAATCGATCGTTGAAGATATAGATGCCAAGAAGCGACTCTTTGCCGAACTTGACTCCACCGTCAACAAGCAGGCAATTTTGGCCACGAACACGAGCACGCTTGCGGTCATTGAGATGGCACAAATGACGAATCGACCCGACCTAGTGTGCGGCCTTCACTTTTTCAATCCCGCAGTCGTGATGCCATTAGTTGAGATCATTAGACCAATAACGGCGAGCGATGGGACAATCGCCCGAGTCGTCGATTTTGTGTCGACCTTGGGTAAAAAGGGCGTACATGTCGCCGACAGGGCCGGATTCATCGTCAACGCGTTGCTGTTTCCTTATCTCAACAATGCGGTTCGCATGCTTGGGGCCGGAACCGCAACTATGGAAGACATCGACACCGCAATGATGGGTGGCTGTAACTTCCCGATGGGACCATTTGCCGTACTAGACCTCGTGGGGCTTGATACCGCGGTTTCAATTCTGGATGCGCTCTACGCTGAGTTCAGCGATGACAATTATCGAACGCAACCCAAGTTGCGACAACTCGTCGCCGAAGGAAAACTCGGCCGCAAGTCAGGTCAGGGTTTCTACACGTACTAGCAAATGTGCAATCGTTCGCGTTGCTCACGTTTGGCGACGATGATACCCAAGTCATCATGGGACTCAGTCCCTGACGAACTTGGACAATGCCGTTGGGAATTTCCTCCGCTCGAATCTTGGCCCGACAGCGATCTAGTTGGTAGCGGAGCAGATCTAGAGCCGTCAACTCTTATCCACGGTTATCGACGCGGCGTCTTTGCAATGCCAGCCGAGTCTGAATCTCAATCCGCGGATCTGGCATGGTGGTCACCGCTCACGCGAGCGGTGCTTCCACTTGACGGGCTCATCATCACGCGATCGATGCGCCGAAGTTCACGACGGTACTCGATTCGAGTCGATACATCCTTTGAAGCGGTGATGCGAGGCTGCGCCGCCCCATATCGACCCGGAGCGTGGATTACTGAGGAATTTATCGAAGCATACGTTCGCTTGCACGAACTGGGATGGGCGCACAGTGTCGAAGCGTTCAACGAATACGGTCAACTTGTTGGGGGCCTATACGGCATTCGAATTGGCAAATTCTTTGCCGGGGAATCTATGTTTCATCTCGCTCGCGATGCCTCAAAAGTTGCGCTGATGACTCTCATCAACATGATGAAAGATTCGGCCATGTTGCTGCTGGATGTGCAATGGCAAACTCCGCACCTTGCTTCGCTTGGGGCGCTAGAGATAAGTCGTCGTGACTATCTGGATCGTCTCTCGGTTGCGGTCAACCCGTAACCTCTAGACATGACCGATCGTGCGCCATCGCATAGTCGTGGCGATGATCCGTGGTTGATGCGCACATATTCCGGGCATTCGAGCGCGTCCGCATCAAATAAGTTGTACCGATCCAACCTAGCCAAAGGCCAAACCGGACTATCAATCGCCTTCGATCTGCCGACCCAAACCGGATACGACCCTGACCATCTTTTAGCCAAAGGCGAGGTCGGAAAAGTTGGCGTACCGGTGGCACATCTCGGACATATGCGAGCACTATTGGACGGCATTCCACTGGGGCAAATGAACACGTCGATGACGATAAATGCGACCGCCGCATGGATGCTCGCTCTCTACGTCGCCAATGCCCAGGATTGCGGAGTCGAAACAAGCGAGCTTCGTGGCACAACACAGAACGACATCCTTAAGGAGTACCTGTCGCGGGGAACATACATTTTTCCCCCGACCGAATCGCGGCGTGTCATCGTTGACATGGTCGCCTGGTGTTCCCAACACGCCCCCAAATGGAATCCGGTCAACATCTGCTCATACCATTTGCAAGAAGTTGGAGCAACACCGGTGCAAGAGATTGCATTTTCCCTTGCCAACGCGATTGACATTCTCGATGCCACGAAGGCAAGCGGCCAAGTTCCGGAGAACCAGTTTGACCAGGTGTTTGCCTCGATTTCGTTTTTTGTCAATGCAGGAAT
>JBKJXI010000036.1:0-14773 GCA_046716325.1 Ilumatobacteraceae bacterium
ATCTGGAAGAGTGGGATCGCCTATGAACAATTTGTAGGTCGATGGAGCCGTCAAATTGCCCCCGTGTTCCTTTCGTGGCTGGGTATTTCAAATGGACGACGGTGGCTGGACGTGGGGTGCGGTACAGGAGCACTTAGTGGGGCAATTTTGGATCACTGCTCGCCAGAGTCGGTCGCAGGCGTCGAACCGTCGGAAGGATTTCTCAAGACTGCAATGGGGAATCTCGGCGACCGCGCGGCGCTCTACCGGGGAAGCGCGACGGCGATTCCACTGGATGACGCAGCCGTTGATGTTGTGGTATCGGGACTGGTCCTAAATTTCGTCCCAGATCAGCCCGCCGCACTCGCCGAAATGGTGAGGGTAACGGACAACGGGGGAACCATCGGCGCATATGTATGGGATTACACAGGAAAAATGGAACTCGTGCGGTTCTTCTGGGATGCAGCAGCTGAGCTCAATCCAGATGTCGCGAGCTTGGAAGAAGGATTTCGTTTTCCCCTGTGCCGTCCCGAGGCGCTGGTGGCGCTATTCGTCGGCGCAGGACTGAACGATTCCGAAGTGATTCCAATTGACATACCTACGCCGTTCGCGAGTTTCGAAGACTATTGGCAGCCATTTTTAGGCGGTGTGGGAACAGCCCCGGCTTACGCTATGTCGCTAGATGAGACGACGCGAGGGCGACTTCGAGACTTAATTCGAACGCGCCTTCCCATACAGGCGGACGGCTCGATCTTGTTGACCGCTAGGGCTTGGGCCGTCCGCGCACCTGTAGCGAAGTAGGCAGTGCTCAACTGAGAGTTGCCACGGATGCACCGTATCTCGAGCGGTACTATATAGACGAGCAACTCAGAGTTATCGCGTCATGATGCCGCGCACACTAAATAAGCATGGGGCCAGTAGCTCAGTGGTCAGAGCAGGGGACTCATAATCCCTTGGTCGTAGGTTCGATCCCTACCTGGCCCACGACTTTTGAATCGATTGGGATCCGCTCGCCAAAGGTTTAGGCCAAAGTTGCCTGAGGCTAGTTTGACTGTATGTGGAACTCTATAAGTCACTTAGATATTTCGGTGGCGGAAAAGATCATCCGTCCGCTCATCATTTATGTATTCCTGGTCGTCGGTTTGCGATTCAGTGGCAAGCGCGAGATCGGACAACACAACGCGCTCGAATTGGTGGTCCTGCTAGCCGTCGCCAATGCCGTACAAAACGGAATAATCGGCCAAGACACTTCGATAACTGGCGCACTCATTGGGGCGACCACGCTGTTCGCCGCAAACGGTGTTCTCGAATATGCGGTCAGCCGCAACACGCGACTGCACGAGATCATCGTCGGTCGGCCAGTGAGTCTGGTTGCGAACGGTCGTATTAATCAAAAGGCATTGCGCCGTCAGCGACTGAGCGAAGAGGACCTACTAGAGGATGCCTCCGAACAGGGAGCAAGCAAACTAAGCGATGTGGAAACCGCCGTCCTTGGAGCAAACGGTCACATTGTGGTGACACTCAGAAGCGACATGCTTCTGCAGGGTCACATCAGCGAACTGACCCAGCAGATTTCGGAATTGCGCCAGGCGATAGCCGATCGCAATCGAAACTAGTGGGCACTGTCGTCTCGCCGCTTATCGGTACCGTAATTGCCGTGAAGGTGAGCGTCGGCGACGCCGTTGACACCGACACCGAAGTCATCATTATTGAGTCCATGAAAATGGAGCATCCAGTGCTTGCCGGGGAGTCGGCCATTATTGGCCAAGTGTTGGTCGCCGTGGGCGACGCCGTCGTTGGCAATCAAGTCCTCTTTGATCTTTTGCCGAGTTCGCGGTCGTCAGTTCAGCGAAACATGAAACCTGAGATTGGCGGATCTGGGGAACCCGAACGCCAAGATCTGCTGGGATACCAGTTACGGCGCCAACGCACCACCGATGCGGCTCGACCCGATGCCGTGCGTAAGAGACACGACCGCAACCAGCGGACCATTCGCGAAAATATCGCCGACCTATGCGACGAGGGATCGTTTGTTGAGTATGGAACCTTTGCAATCGCCGCCCAGCGTCAGCGCCGCAGTCTTGACGAACTAATCGATCGAACACCTGGAGATGGACTAGTCAGCGGAATCGGAATGGTGAATGGTCGCATCTTCGATTCGCAGCGTTCTCGATGTGCCGTGGTCGGCTACGACTATACGGTTCTCGCCGGTACCCAAGGATTCATCAATCATCGCAAGAAGGATCGACTGTTTGCGATCATAGAAAAGTTGCGTTTACCGGTTGTGCTGTTTGCCGAGGGCGGTGGTGGGCGGCCCGGCGACACGGATGCACCGGGTGTGGCTGGCCTAGATGTGATGTCGTTTGCCAGTTTTGCTCGTCTGTCGGGTCTGGCGCCAACGATTGGAATCGCTTCGGGATTTTGCTTTGCCGGCAATGCCGCACTTCTCGGTTGTTGTGACGTCATTATCGCCACCGAAAATTCAAACATTGGCATGGCCGGTCCGGCAATGATCGAAGGGGGCGGGCTCGGAGTTGTCTCTCCCACTGATATTGGACCGATTGGTGTTCAATCCGAAAATGGAGTGGCCGACGTTCGAGTTGCAGATGAGTCGGCCGCGGTTTCTGTGGCCAAGAAGTATCTTGCCTACTTTCAGGGAAATACCACGAATTGGAGTCGCCACGCGGACGAATCGCTGCGACCGCTCGTTCCCCAACAACGAAGTCGCATCTATGACATCAGGTCCGTCATTACGTGCCTCGCCGACATCGACAGCGTGCTCGAATTACGAGTCGAGTTCGGAGCGGGAATAGTCACGGCTCTTGCTCGCATTGAGGGACGATCAATTGGAATAATCGCCAACAATCCCGCCCATCTCGGTGGAGCAATTGACTCCGATGCCGCGGACAAGGCTGCTCGATTTATTCAACTGTGTGATGCATTTGACCTACCGATCGTCTCGCTTTGTGACACGCCTGGCTTTATGGTCGGTCCGGACGCCGAACGAAGTGCCCAGGTGCGACACTTTTCACGCCTATTTGTCACCGCCGCGAGTGTCACCGTGCCATGGCTTACGGTTGTGTTGCGCAAGGGCTATGGTCTTGGCGCCCAAGCGATGGCTGGTGGAAGTTTCCACGCCACAGAAATGATTGTGTCGTGGCCAACGGGCGAATTCGGTGGGATGGGTTTGGAAGGGGCCGTCAAGCTCGGATTCAAGAGGGAGCTTGAATCGGCAGCATCGCCAGAGGAACGGACATTTCTAGAAGCCAAATTGGTCGCCGATGCATACAATCGCGGAGGCGCGTTGAACATGGCGAGCCATGTCGAGATCGACGATGTCATCGATCCGGCCGATACTCGTCACAGGTTGATTTCGACACTAAATATCTGTCCGACTCCGCAGCCGCGAAACGGGAAAAAGCGTCCGATGATCGATACTTGGTGAGAACTTGGCCGTCAACATTGGATTGCCCAATATGTAGTAGGCTTCCTGCACCAAATAGACACTTGAATCTTGAGATTCATGAGAGGGAGAAAACAATGAGAAGGAAGACTTTGAAAGGTCTCGCGTTTGGTCTCGTTGCAGTTGTCGGTCTCGCAGCATGCGGAAGCGACAGCGAATCAACGGACACAACAGTTGCGGTGCCAGAAAGTACCGAAGCACCGGCGCCAACGGGACTTGCCTGTCAAGTCACTGACTCTGGTGGAGTGGACGACAAGGGCTTCAATCAGACTGCTTATGCTGGTTTGCTGCAAGCCGAGGCACAACTTGGAGTTTCAGTTGACTTGCTTGAGTCTGTAACCGACGCAGATTATGCCCCGAATATTCAATCGTTCGTGGATAAGGGTTGCAATATCATTTTCACCGTAGGTTTCTTGCTCGCAGACGCGACCAAGGCCGCCGCGGAAGCAAATCCAGACATCCACTTTGCGATTGTCGATTCGAACACATCGGCTCCAAACGTGCAGGGTCTCACATTTGCCACGGATCAGCCATCGTTTATGGCCGGTTACTTGGCGGCTGCGACCACCAAAACTGGCATCGTTGCGACTTTCGGGGGAATCAACATTCCACCGGTAACGATTTTCATGCAGGGCTTTGTCAAGGGTGTTGAGTACTACAACGCTCAGAAGGGCACCTCCGTGAAGGCACTCGGTTGGGATCCGGCCGCTCAGGACGTAACATTCGCCGGAAACTTCACTAACTTGGACGACGGTAAGAACATCGCCAAGAGTTTCGCCGATGAGGGCGCCGATATTATTTTCCCAGTCGCCGGTCCGGTCGGACTTGGTACCTCGGCGTTTGCCCTGGAGTCAGGTGGCGCCGTGAAAATTATTGGAGTTGACGTTGACATGCAGGTGTCGAACCCAGCTCACGCAACCGTATATATCGGATCGGTATTGAAGAAGATTGATGCTGCGGTACTATCGGCAGTCGAAAGCGCCCTCAACGGCGAAGGTGGCGGAACCGATTATCTTGGAACCCTCGCCAACGGCGGTGTTGGCCTGTTGCTAACAAGCGTCATTTCTGCAGAACTTCAAGCCGAACTCGATGCAATTGAGGCGGGAATAATCGACGGTTCAATTACCTGGTGATTGTCAGCCTCAGTTAGTAATTGCTAAAAAATAGTTGTGAAGCGGGGACCACGAAAGTGGTCCCCGCTTTATTTATTTACGCGGCTTACGAATTCGCTCGCATAAAGCGATGACGATTAGTGTTTCCCTCGATGGCATGGGGGTGTGAGTGCAACTAGAACTTAGGGGAATCACCAAGCGCTTTACAGGTGTTGTTGCCAACGACAATGTCAGTCTCGAAGTACGCACAGGAGAGGTGCTAGGTCTGATCGGCGAAAATGGAGCCGGTAAGTCGACGCTGATGAATGTGCTCTACGGCCTGTACAAACCCGACGACGGCGGAATCGTCGTCGATGGATCCGCCGTTCAATTTCGGTCGCCGGCCGATGCAATTGCTGCCGGCATTGGCATGGTACATCAGCACTTCATGCTTGTTCCCGTTTTCAGCGTGGCGGAAAATGTGGTCTTGGGAATCGAACCGACTGGCAGGTTTGGGATCTTAGACATCGACAGGGCCCGGTCGATGGTGCGCGAAATGTCGGATCGCTATCACCTCGACCTTGACCCGGACGCGATCATCGAGGATCTGCCGGTCGGTGTGCAGCAGCGTGTCGAGATTGTCAAGGTACTTTTGCGCGATGCGCAGGTGGTGATCTTCGATGAGCCAACCGCGGTTCTCACTCCGAGCGAAATCATCGAGTTCTTTGGCATCGTTAAGACGCTCATCGATGCTGGACGCGGGGTTGTGTTTATCACCCACAAGTTGAAAGAGGCTCTTGCAATTTCGGACCGAATCGTCGTGATGCGGCGCGGTCAAGTGGTCGGCGAGGTGTTGCCGTCGCAGGCAAGCGAGAGCCAGATCGCCGAGATGATGGTTGGCAGGGCAGTGCAGCTCACCGTGGAAAAGAAATCGGTTCAACCGGGTGCGATTGTATTCAGCGTGCGGGGGTTACAGGTACTTGATCCAGACGGGCGAGCGATGGTTCAGGATGTCAGTTTTGACGTACGCGAAGGAGAGATCGTAGGAATTGCTGGCGTCCAGGGCAATGGCCAAACAGAACTCGTCGAGGCGCTGACCGGATTGCGCAAGGCATCCGCTGGCGAGGTCACCCTCGACGGAGCTGACATTACAGATTGCTCCCCGCGCGAGCGTCACGAGACGGGAATCGCCCACATTCCTGAGGATCGAATGCGACAAGGTCTCATTGGTGGACTCACGGTCACCGAAAATCTCGTACTGACCCGATACCACGGTGCGCCATTTAGCAACGGAATGTCAATGCATTGGGATGAGGCCCGGAAATTATCTACGGACCTGGTCGAAAAATACGATATCCGCACACCATCAGCAGAGATGTTGACAAACACATTGTCCGGTGGCAATCAGCAAAAGGTGATCGTGGCCAGGGAATTGAGTCGAAAGTTGCGGCTCACTATCGCGTCGCAGCCGACCCGCGGTGTGGATGTTGGATCGATCGAATACATCCACGAGCGCATCGTCGAGGAACGGGACTCCGGAATCGCTGTTCTCATTGTGAGCACCGAACTAGACGAAGTGATGGCGTTGTCCGATCGATTGTTAGTGATGTATCGCGGTCGGATCGTTGCCGATATTGACCCACGCACTACGAGTGCAATGGATGTTGGTCTGTATATGGCGGGCTCATCGCCCGAGCATCGCTCAGCCTCTATATGACCAGAAATTCGATCAAGCGATTCGCCGAGCGGGTGGAACGAGTGAGTTCGATTCGTCTCACAATCCTGGCCGTTTTGTCGGCAATGATTGTTGGCGCCGTCATCATCATCCTTTCCGATATCACCGCTCTTCGCGAGGGCAACTTCGCAACGGCGTTCAACACGGTGATCGAGGCGTATTCGGCGCTGTTTACTGGCTCATTCGGATCCGTCCGTGCGTTGTCGAGCACAATTAGCAGCACAACCCCACTTTTGCTGTGCGGTGTTTCAGTAGCGGTCGCCTTCAAGGCAGGACTCTTCAACATCGGTGCCACCGGTCAGATGCTGGCCGGAGGAATGGCCGCGTTGTGGGTGGGGTTCTCGATGCAGGGACCGGGAATCATTCAGGTGCCTCTTGCGATTGTCGCCGGCGCGGTTGGCGGCGCGCTCTACGGTGCCATTCCCGGAGTACTCAAGGCTCGCACGGGGGCACACGAGGTAATCACCACCATCATGCTCAACAATATGGCTGCGTTTCTCGTGCTATGGCTTTTGAAAACGAGCCTGTTCCAGCGTGCGGATCGTACTGATCCGATTTCCAAACTTGTTGATCCGGCGGGTCGATTGCCACGAATTTTTGGATTCTTGAGCAGTCGAAATGATTTGCTTGCACACACGGGCTTCGTTGTGGCGGTCCTGTCAGTCGTTGTGTTTTGGTGGTTGTTGCAGCGAAGCACCATCGGTTTTGAATTTCGGGCGTTTGGTCTCAACAGTGATGCCGCCCAATACGCCGGGATGCATACCAAGCGTCTGATGGTTTCGGCGATGATGATTGCCGGTGCTTTTGCCGGCATGGCCGGCGCCAGCGAGGTGATCGGCACGTATGGATACGCGTCTCAGAACTTTGCAGGGAACATTGGATTCGACTCGATTGCCATTGCGTTACTCGGTCGGTCAAAACCGCTCGGGACAGCATTTGCTGCCATTTTGTTTGGTGCGATGCAAGCCGGCGGTCGGCAAATGCAAGTCGACACCGATGTCCCAATCGATCTGATCATCGTCCTGCGGGCACTAATCGTCATGTTCATTGCCGCACCACTCCTGATCAAGGCAATCTGGCGAGTCAAGGCATCGGAGTCGGCCGATGGACAAACATTTAGAGGATGGGGCGGATGAGCACTCCATCGGAATCAGTCAGGGTCTTGTCGGCAGAACAACGCAAGCGGGCGCGCAATGTGGGGTTTGCCTATGTGGTGCTCGGGCTGGTGTCGGCCGTGGTCTTTACCAACAGACCCGGAAACGCTGGCTTCAGATTGGAAGATGACTACCTACTTGTTGTGCCCGCTCGTCCGTTCGCGTCGGCCCTGGCGATTGTGCTCGTCGCCCTTGGAGCGGCGCAGCTATTGCGTGGTTTGGGTCGCTGGACAAATGTTGTGCTGACCGTGGCAACGATAAGTTTCGTTGTCGGTTTTTTGACTTGGGCCGCATCCGGGGGATCATTCAGTTTGACCGGCATGTTGCAGGATACGGTGGCGCGAAGCGTTCCGATCACCCTGGGCGCGATCGCCGGCATCCTTTGCGAGCGCAGCGGCATTATCAATATCGCAATTGAAGGGCAATTGTTGGGATCGGCATTTGCCGGCAGCGTGGTTGGTTCGATCCTCGGCGCATGGCCCGGAATCGGGGCCGCAATATTGATGGGAGTTGGTCTGTCGGCAATTCTGGCGGTCTTTTCAATTAAATACCGCGTCGATCAGGTGATCGTCGGATTTGCGATCAACTTCTTCGCCCTTGGACTTACGAGTTTCCTCACTTCGCGTGTATTGACCCCGTATCCGCAATACAACTCGCTCACTCCATTCAGGCCGTACAAAATACCTTTGTTATCCAAGATTCCGGTAATTGGCACGATTCTGTTTACGCAGACTCTGTTTGTGTACGCGTCATTTGCCGTGGTCGCGGTTACGACTTGGGCACTGTTTCGGACCAAGTGGGGATTGCGCACTCGTGCGATCGGCGAGTATCCGAAGGCGGCTGGCACTCTCGGGGTAGATGTGATCAAGCTTCGTTACCGCAACGTCCTCGTCGCCGGTGCGGTTGCAGGATTGGGCGGCGCGTGGTGGCCGGTTGGCACTGTCGGACGATTCGATCAGAACATAACCGGCGGGCGAGGATTCATTGCCCTGGCCGCGGTGATTTTTGGACGTTGGCATCCGATTGGGGCGCTGAGCGCCGCGCTGGTGTTTGGGTTTTCCGAAGCAATTCAGCTGAAACTATCGAATCTCAAAACCGGAATCCCATCGGAGTTCCTGCTCATGTCGCCGTACCTGGTGACGCTCGTTGTCGTTGCTGGATTCATCGGCCGCAGTCGAGCGCCGAAGGCATCTGGCCAGCCCTACGACGCGCAATAGAGTCAGGCCCCCTTGGGGCGGAATCCGACTAGACCTCCGCCAAGTTCAAGGCGAGGACCGCCGATGAGATCAACGCAATACGGAACCGCCGGAAGAACGGCGTCCAGGCATTCGGCAATGGACGATGGCTTTCCCGGCAGGTTGATGATCAAGGACGAACCTCGAATACCTGCGGTTTGTCGAGACAGAATCGCCGTTGGCACAACTTTAAGCGAAGTTGCGCGCATGAGCTCTCCAAATCCGGGCATCATTTTTTCGCAAACGGTTTCGGTCGCCTCGGGTGTGACGTCCCGAACGGCCGGTCCGGTACCGCCTGTGGTGACGATGAGACAGCATCCTTCGTCGTCAGCAAGTTCGGTAAGTGTGCGGGCGACGACGTCAGTATCGTCGGGTACAAGTCGCGTAATCGGAACCCAAGGGCTGGTTAGATGCTGGACCAAGTATGAAGCGATCGCTGGGCCACCGCGGTCCTCGTAGGTGCCGGCCGACGCACGATCGGAAACGGTGACAATTCCGATCCTGGCCGGAGTGCGATTCGAGGTCATTTGATTGGAACCTACCACTGCAAGAGTCGAGTGTCGCCCTTGGCTTTTGGATTGGTAATCCGGATCCACAGCGACTTGCGCAATTGCGACAGGCCATATCGAAAACCAACACGGCTAAATGCCGAACGCGAAATGTAAGTGAGTCGTTCCGTGGTTTCACGTAAATTGCGCAAGAGCGCGGCTTGCAATGGATCGAGCGGGAGCGAAACCGACGTTGCAGTAAATTGGTGTGGCTCGAAATCGAACCATCGGTAATCTTCCGCATAAATACTCGCCATGGTGTCGGCCGTCTCCCTGTCGTACACCTGAATTGGCTTGATACCCAACCCGCTATTGAGCCGCTCGGGCCGATAGTTTTTCCCCGATCGGTCATTGAGTATTTGCGCCAGTCGATCCATCTCGCCTGGCTTGTCGACTCGAATCGTGTGGGTGTAGTCGATTTGGTCCCGGTACAAGGTGTTGAATTGTGGCCTGAAATGATCGTCGATCATGAATGCCGCATTGTCCTGCGCAAATTGGAGTGTGAAGTTCTTGAACGTGGCGGCAAGATCGATCCTTCCCGCCACCAATACATCTTGAGATCGCTCGATGATCACGGCCGGTGTGCCAGGAGAGCGCAGGAACACACGATTTTCCCAGGATGAATACGCCCGGGCGAGCGGATCGCGCAGGGTAGCGATCCGAATCCAGTCCGGCGAAGTGATGATGTGCCACTGCTCCTTTTCGGACAAGTCAAAGAATCGCGTTAGACCGTGCACCCGATAGTTATGGATTGTTTGTTCCTGTGAGATGTTGGGGGTAATGATGATCTTTGTCGCTTCTTGGTTGTATGAACCTTCGGACAAAGAGAGAAGCAATTTGATACTGCTGCAGGCCACCTTTGTGGTAGGCACGTACAAAACTTTCAGCTTTGGCGCGACCAGCGCGTACCCGATCTGCTGGGGCAATTGAGGAAGTGGATTAGCCATTGTGATCGATCACTCTTTCGGATGTCGCCGCACCGTGATCGCATCGATGAGCGTACGGGCGCTTGCCTCGAGTGACTCGCCGCGCGCGCCAAGCACGACGTCCGGCATCTGGGGCTCTTCGTACGGTGCATCTATTCCTGTCAGACCTGTGATTTGGCCGGATCGGGTTTTGGCGTACATGCCTTTTGGGTCACGCCGCTCACACTCGTCGAGGGGGGTGGCGACATAGACCTCGATGAACGCTAGATCGTTGTCGTCTGCATGGATCTGTCGGGCGTGCGCCCGGCTCTTGGCAAAGGGACTAATAATCGGCACAAATGTCAACAGACCCGCATCGCTACACAGGTGCGCCACCTCGGCAATTCGACGAATGTTTTCCACTCTGTCCAAATCATCGAAGCCAAGATCGGCGTTTAGCCCGTGTCGAACATTGTCGGCGTCGAGAACATAGGTAAGTGTTCCAGCTTGGTGCATCTGTCGAGCTACTTCGTTGGCAATCGTTGATTTTCCCGAACCCGAGAGACCAGTCATCCAAACCGTCATCCCGAAAAGGTTGTGCAGGCTCCACCGGTCCGCACGTGTCAGTGCTGGCGCGTGCCAAATTGGACTGGTCATCGCGAAATCCCTTTGGGCACAGGTATAGGTTACGACCGTGGCGACAACAGCGGCTACGACCGTGGCGACAGCATCATGCCGGCGCCAGCAGTTTGTCCCGTCGTTTCGTCGACGACGATGAAACATCCAGTGGTGCGATTTTGATGGTAATCGTCGTAGAACAATGGGGATGTGGTGTGCAAAGCCACTCGGCCAATTTCGTTCATCACCAGTGAAGTCACACCGGTGACGCGGTGGAGGTGTGAAATATCAAGTCGGTACAACACCGATGTGATCTTGGCCCTGACAACTTTGGTGGTGTGCTTAATCGTGTAGATCTTGTCGAGTTGCATTGGGTTGACGTCGTCCATCCAACAAAGCATTGCTTCAAGATCTTGAGACGAGCGCGGCCGATTGTGTGGACGACAAATCATGTCGCCACGCGTAATCGAAAGGTCGTCGGCGAACAGCAAAGTAACGGCCATTCCAGGACCGGCCTCGGTCAACGGTCCAGATGGCGAGTCAATAGCGGTGACCGTGGTCGTAAGTCCAGAGGGCATCACCATGACTTCGTCGCCAACTCCGATCACTCCGCCGGCGACTCTGCCGGCATAACCGCGGTAGTCGGGATTGTCCGCGCGCTGCGGACGTATCACGCACTGAACAGGAAACCTCGTATCGATCCGATTCTCATCGCTCGCCGTGTACACATTCTCGAGGTGATGGAGCAATGTAGGGCCCTCGTACCACGTCATGTTCGCCGACCTACTGACGACGTTGTCACCGGCGAGCGCACTAATCGGTAGAAATGTCACGTCCTGAAGGTCGAGGCGCGAGGCAAAGGTTTCAAACTCCTGCCGAATCGAATTAAATATCTCGGGGTCGTAATCAACGAGATCCATTTTGTTGACGCAGATCACGAGATGGGGGACCCCCAGCAGCGACACGAGCAGACTATGTCGTCGAGTTTGCTCGACAATTCCGGCGCGAGCGTCGACAAGCACGAGGGCAAGATCCGCGTTGGACGCGCCGGTAATCATGTTGCGGGTGTATTGAATGTGTCCCGGGCAGTCGGCAATGATGAACGATGGCTTCGGTGTGGCGAAATAGCGATACGCGACATCGATGGTGATTCCCTGTTCGCGTTCGGCCCGCAATCCATCTGTGAGAAGAGAGAGGTCGACGTAATCATCTCCACGTCGCTTACTGACGGCCTCGATATGTTCGAGTTGATCTTCAAAAATGCTCTTGGAGTCAAAAAGTAGCCGTCCAATCAGCGTCGACTTGCCGTCGTCGACCGAACCAACAGTGGCGAATCTCAGCCGCTCCATCAGAAGTATCCGGTTCGCTTCCGGTCTTCCATTCCCGCCTCAGATATCCGATCGTCCGCACGCGTGGCCCCGCGTTCGGTAATCCGGGCAACGGCAGTCTCGGCAATGATGTCGTCCACGGTGACGGCCACCGATTCGATTGCCGCCGTGCACGTGGCGTCACCAACCGTGCGAAAACGAACCATCTGCTCACTTACGGATTCGTTGCCATCGGGTTGCAGGAACGGAGTGACCGCCATCCACATACTGTCTCGACGAAAAACTTCCCGTCGATGAGCGAAATAAATGCTCGGCAGATCGATGTTTTCCTCGCCAATGAAACGCCATATGTCGAGTTCGGTCCAGTTTGACAGGGGGAAAATTCGAAAGTGTTCCCCCATTTGGTGCCTGCTGTTGTAGACACCCCATAATTCGGGTCGTTGATTTTTCGGATCCCATTGACCGTAAACATCACGATGCGAATAGACCCTCTCCTTGGCCCTGGCTCGCTCTTCATCTCGTCGGGCACCACCGAAAACAGCGTCAAAGCGATGCTCGGCAATGGCATCCAACAGGGTGACCGTTTGTAACGTGTTGCGACTGGCCCGTGGCCCACCGACGTCTGCGACCCGCCCGGCATCTATCGATGCCTGCACGGAGCCCACGATCAGGCGCACACCCAGCTCGGCAACGCAGCGGTCGCGAAATGCAATTACCTCTTCAAAATTGTGACCTGTGTCAATATGCATGACGGGAAACGGAATTCGTGCCGGTGAGAATGCCTTTACGGCTAGGTGGAGCATGACCACCGAGTCCTTGCCGCCCGAAAAGAGCAAAACGGGATTTTCGAACTCGGCGGCGACCTCACGGATAATGGTGACTGACTCGTCGACCAAACTGCCAAGTTCGGTTTTCACACCTACAAGGCTAGTTGAGTATGCTTTCGGGGGATGGATCGCCTATGAGCCAGCAAGTTCGTGGTGTGATTGCACGAACTAAGGGATCGCCGGTCAAGGTTGAATACATCAATGTCCCGAACCCCAATGCGGGGGAGGTTGTGGTTCGAGTGCAGGCCTGCGGTGTTTGTCACACCGACCTTCATTACCGTGACGGCGGAATTTCTGACGGATATCCATTCCTACTTGGGCACGAAGCGGCGGGAATCGTCGAGCTAGTCGGTCCAGGTGTCTCGAATGTAACTCCAGGTGACTTCGTGATACTCAATTGGCGTGCCGTATGTGGTCACTGTCGGTCATGTCGCCGTGGACGTCCGTGGTTGTGTTTCTCGACTCTCAACGCCCATCAACCGATGACTCTTCACGATGGAACCGTGCTTTCCCCGGCGCTCGGAATTGGTGCTTTTGCGGAGAAGACTCTCGTGGCGGCAGGACAGTGCACGAAGGTGAATCCCGCTGCACGACCCGAAGCTGCTGGTCTGCTCGGATGTGGTGTGATGGCCGGACTTGGTGCAGTTCTTAACACTGCGAGTGTGTCACGAGGGGATTCGGTAGCGGTGTTCGGTTGCGGTGGGGTAGGTAATGCCGCAATCGCCGGGGCGCAGCTAGCTGGCGCACATACGATTATCGCTGTCGATATTGATGATCGCAAGTTGGTCATGGCCCGAAAATTTGGTGCGACGCATACCGTCAATTCACTGAATGAAGATCCCGTGTCGTTTGTGCGGGCCGCGACAAACGGCTACGGAGCCGATGTGTGTGTAGAAGCCATCGGTCGCCCCGAGGTGTACAGGCAAGCTTTCGAATCTCGGGACTTGGCTGGCACGGTAGTTCTGGTAGGGGTTCCCACGCCAGAAATGATTCTCGATTTACCGTTCCAGGAAGTATTTGGCCGGGGTGGCACACTAAAGGCAAGTTGGTACGGAGATTGTCTTCCGTCTCGAGACTTTCCGATGCTTATCGATCTTTACCTTGCAGGTCGTCTTGATCTTGATGGATTTGTATCCGAAACAATAGGACTCGATGATGTCGAAGAGGCTTTCCACAAGATGGAACGCGGTGAAGTTCTTCGCAGTGTTGTGATTCTGTGATTCTGTCAAGACTCAACTGTGCCAATCGAGCTTCTCAATACGAGCGGAATATTTGCTTTAGATGGCGGTGAGTGGCCGGTTACAAATAACATTTGGTTGGTTGGTGACGATTCCGAAATCGTTGTCATCGATGCAGCACATGACTCATCGGCAATAGTTGAGGCACTACACGGTCGGAAATTGCGCGCAATTCTCCTCACTCATGGACATAACGACCATATAAATGCTGCAATACCTTTGCGGGAAGCGACTGATGCGCCGATATTTCTGCATCCCGCCGACCGGATGCTGTGGGATATGGTGTGGCCACACAGCTCGCCAGACTACGACTCATTGCCGATCGGCGCGATTCGCGCTGGCGCTCACAATTTGGAACTGCTACACACACCCGGCCACTCACCAGGTTGTTGCTGCTTCCATGACGTCGATTCATCGGTCGTATTTAGTGGGGATACCTTGTTTTGCGGCGGTCCAGGTGCAACGGGAAGAAGTTTCAGTGATGAAACGACCATTCTCATTTCGATTTATGAAAAGTTATTGGCGCTACCCGATTCTACGGTTGTCCACACCGGTCACGGCGATTCGACCACGACCGGGGCAGAGCGGGCCGGCATTTTAGAGATGATCCACAACAAAAAGATATTGACCTAGCGCAGAATTTAAGAGACAT
>JBKJXI010000037.1:0-9634 GCA_046716325.1 Ilumatobacteraceae bacterium
CACAGTTTTCCGCCTCGCTCGACTTAATTTGGCGCGATGCATCTGAGATGTCGGTTTCACCTTTGCAAAACTTCTCGAATCCTCCGCCGGTACCGGAAATACCAACCGCAACCTTCACTCCATCGCTTCCCATCACGCTCTTGGTGGTGGTTTCGAAATACTTTGCGGCTACCGCCGTGAGCGGATACACCGTGCTTGATCCGTCGATACGAATGCTTTCGTTACTGGCGCTAGCAAGCACGAATTGATCTTCGGTGGTCGTCGTCCAGGCGAACCTCGCCTTCAGGTTGTCGTCGCTGGCGTGAATTGATGTACCGGGAACGATCTCACATCGAAGAAATGTGTCTCCAACTTCCTGAATCTTGTATGCATTTCGTTGTTGGCAGGAATCGCCGAGCTTCGCGACCTGTGATGAACCCGAGGAGCACGCAGCCAATCCCGCAAAAGCTGTTACGGCGAAAATTTGGACCAGACTGCGACTGGTTGATTTGGAAATCAAGGTCATCACCCCATCCGACCGCTGATGTATTGCTCGGTGCGTTCATCGGCCGGATTAAAGAAGATATTTTTCGTGGCGTCGTATTCAACGAGAACTCCGGTTGGTCGCGTGGCATTGGAGCCGATCTCGGTATTGAAAAATGCCGTGCGGTCGCTGACGCGGGCCGCTTGCTGCATGTTGTGAGTGACGATAACAATTGGATACTGAGCCTTGATGTCCATCATCAGGTCCTCGATACGCGCGGTGGCGATTGGGTCGAGTGATGAGCATGGTTCATCCATCAGCAACACATCCGGGTCCACCGCCAGGGCCCGGGCGATGCATAGGCGTTGCTGCTGACCACCAGACAACGAGTATGCCGACTGCTTCAATCTGTCCTTTACTTCCTCCCACAACGCTGCTCGGCGAAGCGATCGTTCGACAATTTCGTCGGTTTCGACCTTGGATGGTTTGCCGTTTACTCGGGGGCCAAAGGCAACATTGTCGTAAATGGATTTCGGGAACGGATTCGGTTTCTGGAACACCATTCCGATCCGGCGTCGCACCTCACCGGCATTGGCAAGCGGACCGTAGAGATCAATCCCGCGATAGAAAACCTTTCCGCCAACCTTCGCGGTCGGGATCAGATCATTCATCCGATTGAAGCACCGAATGATGGTCGACTTGCCGCAACCAGATGGCCCAATCAGCGCAGTAATCTCGCCGCGATGAATCTTTAGGTTGACGTCTCGAACGGCGAGAAAGTCGGAGTAGTGAACCCTGAGGTCCTGTGATTCCATTACCATCTCACCGGTATCGCCCGGCTGTGAAGCGCCGACCGCGCGATCAACTCTCAAACTCACGCCAAAGACTCTAGTGGTGTCAATTACCATGATTTTCTGCTTCGGTCGCGAATGATGATTGCGATCATATTCAGCGCCACAAGAAGGAGAAGGAGCACGATGATCGTGGCGGCTCCAACGGCTCGAAATTCAAGCTGTGCCTCGGTGGCGTACTTGAAAATGGCCAGTGGCAACACGGTGTAGTCGGAATCAAAACCCGTTGGATTTGAACTCACATACGCGAGCGCACCGAGCAAAATGAGTGGGGCTGACTCGCCAAGGGCCCGCGAAACACCAAGGATGCTCCCCGTGGCGATGCCGGGCATCGCCGCCGATAACACCTGCTTGCTAACGGTCTGCCACTTGGTAGCGCCGAGCGCGTATGCGCCGTCACGCAAACTTGACGGAACTGCACGAAGCGCTTCGCGTGTCGCCACGATCATCACGGGCAACACCATCATGGTCAATACGGCCGAGGCCGACCCGACGGTGAAACCCCACGACAGCGGTCCGCGAACAACGAATGCCAGACCGAGAATTCCAAAGACAATGCTCGGCACGCCGGCCAGGGTTTGAATATTCAGCGAGATAAGGCGATGAATCTTGCTCTTGGCGTTGGCGAATTCCTCCAAATAGATTGCGCTCCCCAATGCCAACAGCAACGAGACCACCCCGGACGTGATTACTACCCACAGCGACCCAAAGATTGCGGACTGAATTCCAGCGTCTTCGGGAAACGGCGAGGGAAAGTTTCGAATGAGATCGAGATTTAGTCGCGACCTTCCCTCTAGATACGAGTTCAAGATGAGCACAACGAGGGTAACGACGGCTAGCAATGTGGCGAACCACAACAGACTCAGAAAAATTCGGTCGCGGGACTTTCGCCAGGCGCTGGTGCTGTCGCTCAGATCGGCCGAGTAGCGCGAAGCATGGACGACGGTGCCGCTCATTCGTACACTTCCCTAAAACGCTTCACGATCTTTCGACTAATGAGATTGAGAGCGAAGGTAATCACAAACAGGAATGATCCGACGGCAAATATTGTTCGATAACCGGTCGAGTCGGTCGGCTGATCGCCCATTCCGGCAAATCCAATAAATGACGACATTGTCTGCATCGGTTGGCCGGGATTGAATGTGAACACCGCGGAGCTGCCGGCCGCCAGCAAGACAATCGTGGTTTCGCCAATCGCTCGCGACATGGCGATTACCCCGGCGGCAATAATTCCCGACAATCCAGCCTGAAAGATCACCTTGGTGCACACCTCACGCCTGGTCGCACCGAGGGCATATGCACCTTCGATGAGCGACTTCGGAACGGCGGCCATTGCATCTTCCGCCAGTGTCGTCATCATTGGCAGAATCATCAGCCCGACCGTTATTCCCGCCGCAAGTCCGCTGTAGATGCCAACATCACCTATTGGCCAAACCTTGGCGGCGACATTGGGCGAAATAAAATATAGAGCGAAGAATCCAAACACAACCGTGGGAATCCCCGCCAGGACCTCCAGCAGGGGTTTGAGTATTCGACGCGTTCGATTGGATGCGTACTGGCTGAGAAAGAAAGCGATTGCCAGTCCACACGGCACGGCGATAACAACCGCAATAAGCATGATCATGAAAGTGGCGATGACGAGGGGCCAAACGCCGAAGTCCGGCGGTTCGTAGAGCGGATACCACTGAACATTGCCGAGAAACTCGGAAATGTTCACCTCGCCAAAGAATTGAACTGTTGGCCTGACCAACGAAACAACTATTCCTGTGGTGATGACGACACCGCTGGCGGCAACTAGTGCCAGAACCGCAACGACAAACTTCTCGAAGATCTGTTGGCGACGCTTTCGTCCCGAGGGTAGAAGATCCGTGATACCGGTGATCGTCGAACTCATGTGTGGTGGTTACCTAATTTGTCGTGTTGTGTTTCTATTTTTGCGCGGGCGGGGATTGAACCCTGACACGCGCTAATGAACATAGTCCCGAAGGGGAATCTTACGAAACTATGTTCATTGGCAACGCAATGTAAGTGGCTGGACAATCGCCGGCGGTTACTTACTCACCCGCGGCAACTTGGCGATCTTGGCCATTTCCGCCTTCAATATCTTGATCTGCGTATTTGTCAACGGCACAAAGAGAGCATCGGTGCTGATCTGCTTGAGATTGTCCACATAAAACTGAACGAACGCACCAACCGCAGGCTTCGTCGTGATTGAAAGATTCTTGACGTAGATGTACAGAGGACGGGCCATCGGGTATGTGTAGGACTGAACCGTCTTTTCTGTCGGATCGATACACCCGGCACCTTTGTCTAATTGAATCGCCGTCACGGTCTTGGAATTCTCGATTGCGTAGGAGAGACCGAAATAGCCCATGGCGCCCGAATCGCTTTGGACGCCGCGAACCGTAACGTTGTCATCTTCGGAAGTCTGGACACCTTCCTTGCGGACGACTCCACTTTTGCCGTTGACGAACTCCGTGAAGGCGTCGAATGTGCCCGAGTCGGTGCCGGCGCCGAAAAGTTTGATCGTTGTGTCGGGAAATCCCGCACGAACTTCCGACCACTTGGTCACCTTGCTGGTCGGTTCCCAGATCTTTTTCATCTCGGCCATGGTCAGGCACTTGGCCCAGGAGTTCTTCGGGTTGACGACGACTGCGAGACCGTCATTGGCAATGAGCACTTCGGTGTAAGCGATACCAGTCTTTACACAGTTTGCGGCTTCGGACGACTTGATGGCGCGGGATGCGTTTGAGATGTCGGTTTCACCCTTGCAAAACTTCTCGAATCCGCCACCGGTGCCGGAGATGCCAACCGTGACTTTCACCGATTTCTTTCCCATCACGCTCTTGGTAGTTGTCTCGAAGTACTTGGCAGCAACAGCCGTTAGTGGATACACGGTGCTCGAGCCATCAATGCGGAGGGTTTCATTGTTGGCGTTAGCAAGCACGTACTGTGCTTCGGTTGTTTTAGTCCAGGCGAACTTGGCCTTCAACTTGGGGTCGGTTGAATGGATCGAGGTTCCCTTGACTATTTCGCAACGAATATACGTAGACCCAATTTTTTCGATCTTGTAGGCATCCTTTAACTTGCATGAATCGCCGAGTTTGGCGGCCAATGCCGGGCTCGCAATCGCGGTTGCGGCTGCTCCAATCACGAGTGTCGCCACAAAAAATTTGGCGACCCTGCTCTTAGTTGATGCTGTAGTCATTGGGTCGGTGCTCCTAGTAGTTGGCGAGGATCACAACCTACGATTAGGACGCAAACGGCATCTAGAAATCACCCAAACAGAGGCTCAAGTTTTGGTGAACTTTTGGTAAACGGCACCGAGTTGGACTTACCCGCCCGAAACTTCGGTCACCTTTTGTTTGCCCTTCGTGATCCACGGCATCATTCCCCGAAGCTGGGCCCCGACCTTTTCGATTGGGTGATTCTTGCCCGCATTTCGCATCTCTGCAAAGCGTTTGCGGCCGCTGTCGCTCTCGGCTATCCACTCATCGGCAAACTTTCCGGACTGAATCTCTTCCAGGATTTTTCGCATTTCTTTCTTTGTGTCGGCGTTGATGATCCTCGGACCTCGTGACACATCGCCGTATTCGGCCGTGTCGGATATTGAATAGCGCATTCCGGCGATGCCTTCCTCGTACATCAAATCGACGATCAGTTTTACCTCGTGTAGACACTCGAAGTAGGCCATTTCCGGTTGGTAGCCGGCCTCGACGAGAGTTTCGAATCCGGCCATGATCAGCGACGTAAGACCACCACACAGCACAACCTGTTCGCCGAACAAGTCGGTTTCGGTTTCTTCTGGAAACGTCGTCTCAATCACGCCCGCGCGGGCGGCGCCAATTGCTTCGGAATAGGACATCGCCAATGCTTTGGCCTTGCCTGTTGCATCTTGCGACACTGCAATGAGTGCTGGCACACCCCCGCCTTCGATATATGTGCGACGCACGAGGTGACCGGGACCTTTGGGCGCGATCATGATCACATCCACACCCGTTGGGGGTTCGATTCGATTGAACCGAATATTGAACCCGTGCGCAAATGCGAGCGCCTTGCCCGCCGTAAGACTGGGCAGAATGCTTTCCTCGTAAATCTTCTTTTGCTCCGTGTCGGGTGCCAGCATCATGATCACATCGGCAAACGTGGCGGCCCCGGCGATTGACATCACTCGCAAGCCGGCTGTCTCGGCCTTGACCTTGGAGGAAGAGCCCTCGCGCAGTCCGACCACCACATCGACCCCCGAGTCCTTGAGGTTGAGAGCGTGGGCGTGACCCTGCGAACCGTAACCAATGATCGCCACCTTCTTGGTCCGAATAAGCGTCGGGTCTGCATCCTTTTCGTAATACACATTTGCGGCCATTATCTTGCCTTTCCCTTGGATGCACTCTTTCGTGCAATGCGATCGAGTTTCGGAAGCGCCACTCGTCCGGTGCGCTGCGATTCGATGATTCCATATTGTCGCAGTAATTCAGAAAAGTCGTCAAGCTTTTCTGGGCTGCCATCCAGCGAGACGATCAGCGCATCTGGCCCCACCGACAGAATCTTGCCCTCAAAAATATTTACCAGCTCGACGATTTGGCCCCGCTCGTCTCCCGACGCCTTTACGGTTACCACGACCAGTTCGCGCTCGACGGAACTGCGGGGATCTAGTTCGGAAATTCGCACCACGTCGATGAGCTTGAATAACTGTTTGACGATCTGCTCAAGTGGTGCCGACTCAACATCGACGACGATTGAGATGCGGCTGTAATCTTCCTGCTCGGTTGGCGCCACGGCAAGTGAAAAAATGTTGTAGCCGCGACGGGCGAACAACGATGCCACGCGCGCCAATACACCCGGGCGATTCTTCACCAACACGGACAACATGTGGTGTGTCACAGCCGAGCCGTATGGATTGTTGCCGCTCATCGCAGGAACTCCCGTCGTGATTGTTGCGAGGGTTGCACAATGATGTCGTCGTTGCTCTGACCGGAGGCGACCATCGGGAACACCTTTTCTCCCGAGTCGACGCAGAAATCGATCACTTCTGGCCTGTCGTTGATCGAGTTTGCCTTGTCGATTGCCGGCTCCACTTCGGCTGAGTCGTCGACGCGTATTCCGACGCAACCCATTGATTCGGCCCACTTGGCAAAATTTGGCACATCGGTGGAGAGATACACCTCGCTGTAGCGCTCCTCGTAGAACATCTCCTGCCACTGGCGGACCATGCCGAGGTACGAGTTGTTGAGAATGCCAACTTTGATCGGAATGCGTTCCAACGAGGCAGTGACAAGTTCCTGGGCTGTCATTTGGAAGCATCCATCCCCATCGATCGCCCACACCGTTTTGTCCGGTCGACCAACTTTTGCTCCGATTGCCGCCGGGACCGCGAAACCCATCGTTCCCAATCCACCCGAGTTAACCCACGTGTACGGTTCGTTGAATCGCCAGTACTGGCTCGACCACATCTGATGCTGACCAACTCCCGAAACTAGAATTGTGCCTTCGGGGGCGGCATCGCGAAGTTTCTCCAGGCAAAATTGTGGCTTCAGCGCACTTCCGGGTTCGCTCTGGTCGTAGGCAAGAGGAAACTGTTCCTGCCATCCGCTTATTCGACTGCGCCACGGATTGAGATCCGACTGCACCGTGTCACCCTTGAGTAGATCCTTGATTGCCTTGACCATTTCCTCGATCACCAATCGGCAATCGCCGACAATTGGAACGTCGGGCTTGCGCACCTTGCCTTGTTCGGCAGGGTCAATGTCGACATGAATGATTTTGGCTTCGGGAGCAAAGGCATTCACGCGACCCGTAACCCGATCATCGAATCGGGCCCCAAGGGCGATGAGCAGGTCGGCCTTTTGCATTGCTGTCACCGCCGTCGCCGTTCCATGCATGCCCGGCATCCCAAGACACAAAGGGTGATCATCGGGGAATGCGCCGCGAGCCATCAACGTCGTAACGACCGGAATCTGGGTGAGTTCGGCAAGTGCCCGCAAGGCGTTTGCCGCGCGGGCCTTGAGCACACCACCACCGACATACAAGACCGGTCGATCCGAGCGCAAAATTAATTGCGCGGCCTCCTTGATCATTCGAGAATGGCCCTTGGTCGTTGGTTTGTAACCGGGCAGGCTGTCCAAGACTTCGTCGTCCGACGGCCAGTGCCAACTCATTTTGTTCTGCAACACATCTTTGGGAAGGTCGACAAGAGTCGGACCTGGTCGACCGGTACTGGCAATGTGGAATGCCTGACGAATTGCCATCGGGATGTCGTCAGCGCTCATCACCAACTCGTTGTGCTTGGTGACGCTGCGGGTGATGCCAACCGTGTCGCACTCTTGAAATGCGTCCGAGCCAATTGCCGAAGTTGGAACCTGGCCCGTGATGGCAACGATGGGGATCGAATCCATGTAGGCATCACACAGTGGCGTCACCATGTTTGTGGCGGCCGGACCACTCGTCACCATCGCCACTCCCGGTCGACCGGTGACATGGGCATACCCTTCGGCCATGTGGCCGGCACCCTGTTCGTGGCGAACCAGGATGTGGCGAATCGACGAATCAATGAGTGGGTCGTACGCGGGGAGAATGCAACCACCAGGCAGACCAAACATCACCTCTACGTCTTGCATCTCCAATGACTTAATAAGCGCTTGAGCGCCGGTGAGTTGATCGTTGAACTTCGCGTTTCTGTGACTCATGAACTCTCGACTCTGTTGTGGACCGTTTTTGGGGATTAAAAAAGCCCCCCTATTGGGAGGCTTGGGGCACGCGCGGCGATCGCCGACGTGCCTAGTGAATTACTACTACCGCTGCTGTGAAGTTGGCGACCTTGGTTGACATCCCTCTCAGTCTGTCACGGCCAATCAAGTTCGGCAACCGTGATTCGGATAAATCTCTATTCGTTGCTATTGGCTCAGGATCGTGGAGTTGCAAACACCACGACCCGCCGCTCGAGGTTGTCGGGAAGCGAGACAGTTGCTGGGATCGAACCGATGCCAAGCCCGGTGGCGGATTGGGCGTCGATTTTGGTAACAATACCGCGCACCCGTTTTGCCAGATACGTGCACACCGACTCTGCCCGCTTGACGCTGAGCAGGCTCACCACCCGAATCGGATTAGGGGTGGCGTAACCAACGCACGTGACTTTGTCACCGCGCCGTAACAGAGCGCTGTAGGACACGAGCCGCTGTTGCTGCTGTGCGTTAAGCGACGTGGCGTACGGAGCAAACGACGTAAGCACCAGTCTGGGAACGGCACGTGCGGCAATCGGCTCAAGCGGAAGAGTTGTGACAGGACTTGGCGGTGCTGTATGTGGGACAGTAATTGGAGTAGTCGTCGGGATAGATACTGTCGTAGTTGAAGTCGTTGTGTCTGCCGTAGTTGTTGTCGTCGTCGCCGGAGTTGCCACGGGAGTCACGGCAGCCGAAGTTACGGACACGGCACCCGTCGCCACGTCGTTCAACGCGCTGACACGAAATTTATAACTCGTTGCATTTGCAAGTCCGGAAATGATCGCATTGGTTGCCGCGGAACTGGCATCGCTGACACTTGTCCAGGATGTCCCACCGTCGACCGATGACTCGATGACATAGTCGGTGACTGCCGACCCGCCATTGATCGATGGCGCCGTCCAACTCAGCGTGACCTGCGCGTCGCCGGCTAGCACGCTCAGCGATGTTGGTCGACCGGGCTCGGTAAGCGCGTTGGCGGTTCGTGAACTTCCCAAGTCGATCGCCGTCAGGTTGTCGCCGGTTGTGGACGCGTCGTGCCCGGCGCGCAGAGTGCTCCCCGATCCGCGCCGTCCATTGCCACCGTTTCCCCAGCACTTCACCGAGTCATTGTCGAGAATCGCACAGGTGTGCGCCGCGGCGGCGACAATCGCTCGAGCCGTGCGTCCCGTGCCCAGTGATACAGCGATTAGCGCATCGCCCATTTCTGACGGATTGTCGCCAATGCTTATTTGATTTCCAATACCCAGTTTTCCGTCAAATCCATCTCCCCAACATTTGATTAAGTAGTTATCCAATAGTGCACATGTATGCGCTGTACCGGCAGTAATTGCTACCGCGGTTCGTCCCGAACCTAACGACACAGGAACTAGACCGTCTCCCATTTCTCCCGAAATATCTCCGAGGTCGGTCGTGTCGCCAGAACCAAGTCGACCATTTGATACCGCGCCCCAACACTTGACCGCACCGTCATCCAACAACGCACACGTGTGGGATTCTCCGGTGGCGATAGCCCGGGCCGTGCGCCCCGACCCGAGCGCAATCGCCGCCGCCGCCGAAACCGATGATCCAACACCGTCGCCGATCGCGACCAGATTTCCCTGGCC
>JBKJXI010000038.1:0-4001 GCA_046716325.1 Ilumatobacteraceae bacterium
CACCACCGCCACGAGTATCCCAATTGATACAGACACAAGAATGATGAAGATGACAATTTTCTTGTTCTGCAAAAGCGAGTAATAACCGTACGGAAGGTCACTCACGACGGAAGCGAAAATGAGCATCGACATTCCGTTGCCGATGCCACGCTGACTGATGAGTTCGCCGATCCACATCAACAGGGCGGTGCCCGCCACGAGGGACGGAATCACGATCAAGGCCCGAGGCATGAACGGATTTAACAACACCACATCCGGGGCCTGAGTAGCGGCGCCAAAAAATGCCGACCCCCTTCCCTGACCGAATATAAACGTGAGGCCCGCTCCCTGTAACACGGCAATCCCGATCGCCAAGTAGCGAGTCCACTGGGTGATCTTTCGCTGACCGACGGCGCCTTCTTGCTGCCACTGTTCGAGTTTGGGAATGACGACTCCCAAGACCTGCATGATGATGCTGGCGGTGATGTACGGCATGATGCCCAGCGCAAAAATGGAGAAACTGCCGAACGCTCCCCCGGAAAAGAGATTCAAAAATCCAAGTGCTCCCTGTGACTGCGAAGCCTCACGAAGCTGTCTCACCGCCTGGGCATCGATGCCTGGAACGCGTAGCGAGGCGCCAAAGCGATACAGGAGAATCATCGCCAAGGTGAACAACACTTTGTTGCGTAAATCCACCACCTTGAAGATGTTCTTTACATTTGACAACATCGTGACTGCTCCTTTCTTTTGACTTGGCCTGCGTATATTTCGGTGCGCTGTGACCTAACTAGGCACAGTACTAGCGGTTTGTAAATTGGCTTCCCTTGGCCGCCGGACGGACTCCCTTGAACGGCAACGGCACAATGGTCACGCTGCCACCGGCGGAGACAATCGCCTGTTCGGCAGACTTGGAAACTGCATGCGCCGAGACCTTCACGGCCGATGTAATCTTGCCGCGACCGAGCACCTTGACGAACATGCCTTTGTGCGACGCGCTTCGTTGCACCAAGATCGCCGGCGTCACCTCGTCAATTTCGAGTGCCTGGATGACATCGAGATTGACCGCGTAGTACTCGACGCGAAATGGATTGTTGAAACCCTTCAACTTTGGGACGCGTTGCTTGAGCGGCATCTGTCCGCCTTCAAATCCGCGACCAACGGTGTTACGGGCATACTGCCCTTTGGTCCCGCGTCCGGCGGTCTTGCCACCCTTGCCACCGATTCCGCGACCGACCCGCTTTGGTTTCTTGGTTGAGCCCTTCGATGGGCGAAGTTCGTCCACTCGCATGACTATTTACCTTCCTTAATTTCAATGAGGTGTGGCACTCGCGCAATCATGCCGCGAATTTCTGGTCGATCCGGAACGGTATTGGTGTGTCCGATTCGACGCAACCCAAGAGCGCGAAGCGTTGCCCGGGTCTTTGGTTTGCCACCGATTTCGGAGCGAACTTGGGTCACCGTGATGGTCGGTCCCTTGCTCGCAACCTTCTTGCGCCGGACAACCTTGGTAGATGTCTTACCAGCGGCCAACTTTGCAGAGGCGGCGGCCACGAGTTTTTCGGCGGCCACCTTCTTTGCCTTTGGCTTGCGATCGCGAGTACTCCGACCTGGTTTTTTGAATGCACCCATAGTGGTTCCTTATCCTGACTTCTTGCGCTCGTTGTAGGCGCGTAACAGCGCCTTTGGCACAAACGACTCCGCGGGAATGCCGCGCCGGCGGGCAACTTCATCCGGACGCTGTAGCGATCGCAGACCGTTGATCGTTGCTCGCGCCACGTTGATCGCGTTCGATGAACCCAATGACTTGGCGAGGACATCGTGAATACCTGCCTCCTCGAGAATTATTCGCGCCGCACCACCGGCGATGACTCCGGTTCCGGGCGCCGCTGGCTTCAACAACACGCGACCCGCACCGTTGACGCCGATCACTTCGTGCGTGATCGTGGATCCGGTTAGCGGCACATTGAACACATTTCGCTTTGCTTCCTCGGTGCCTTTCTGAATCGCCAACGGGACTTCCTTGGCCTTGCCATAGCCCAGCCCAACCCTGCCGTCGCCGTCGCCAACCACGACTAGCGCGGTAAATGAAAATCGACGACCGCCCTTGACCACCTTGGCGACGCGGTTGATATGCACGACCCGTGATTCTCGGAGCGTGCCTGGCTCGGGAGCCGGACGCGTTTGTGTTTTCTCAGCCATTTAAAACTCCAACCCTGCTTTTCGAGCAGCTTCTGCTGCGGCGGCTACACGACCGTGGTAGAGGAACCCACCGCGGTCATAGACAACTTCCTTCACTCCGGCGGTCTTGGCCCGCTGCGCAACGAGAGTTCCGATGCGCTCGGCCGCTTCGACCGTGGCACCCGAACCGAGTTTGCGCTGATCCGGTTCTACGGTCGAGGCAGAGGCGATGGTGCGACCTTCCTGGTCGTCGATTACCTGGATTGAAATGTGCTTGTTGCTGCGATACACGGCGAGACGGGGACGGTCCGTGGTACCGGCAATCTTCTTGCGCACCCGTCGGTGACGGCGTAACCGTCCGCTGTGTCGCTGGCTAGATGCTGTTTTCATGACTATGAACCGTGTCCTCCCGTTTACTTCTTGCCGGTTTTGCCTGCTTTACGCAGGACTTTCTCATCGACATAACGAACGCCTTTGCCCTTATATGGTTCCGGCTTGCGGATCTCGCGAATGTTTGCCGCAACTTGGCCGACAACTTCCTTGTCCGGTCCCTTGATGATGATCCGAGTCTGGACGGGAACTTCGAAGGTGATTCCGGCCGGGGCATCGACTATCACCGGGTGCGAAAATCCAAGCGCGAGTCTCAACTTATTCGCGCCCTGTGCCTCGGCGCGAAATCCGACACCGACAACTTCCAATTCTTTGGAATATCCCTCGGTAACGCCTTGCACCATGTTGGCGACCAACGTGCGCACCAACCCGTGTCGCGCACGGGCGTCACGCTCGTCGTTGTCCCGAGCCACCACAATCTTGTCCGCTTCGCGGCTCATCGATACGCCAAGGGGCATCACGCGATTGAGCGTTCCCTTCGGACCCTTAACGGTGATATTTAATCCGGAGATGGTGACATCCACGCCCGACGGCACCGTGACTGGTTCCTGACCAATTCGAGACATGTCTGTTCTCCCTTAGATTCTTCCGATTACCAAACGAAACACATGACTTCGCCACCGACCTTGCGCCTACGCGCTTCGCGATCGGTCATCAGGCCCTGGCTCGTTGACAACACCGCAACACCCAAGCCGCCGAGCACACGAGGTACTTCGGTGGCCGCGCGATACACGCGCAGACCCGGAGTCGAAACGCGCTTGATTCCCAAAATCGTGCGTTGACGATCCTCGGAATACTTCAAGCTGATCTTGAGTTGCTGACCAAAGCCTTCCGGGTTTGGCACAACCGCATAATCATGGATGTAGCCCTCCTTTTTCAGAATCTCGGCGAGCGCCGACTTCTGCTTAGAGGCAGGCATAAGAACTTCGTCCTTCATTGCGGCATTGGCATTGCGAATACGCGTGAGCATGTCGGCGATTGGATCTGTCATCATGGCGCGATCACCAACTCGACTTCGTCAGGCCGGGGATTTCGCCGGCGTGCGCCATCTTGCGCAGGCAAAGCCGACAGAGTCCAAACTTTCGATACACAGCACGGGCGCGACCGCATTTCTGACAGCGCGTGTACCCACGCACCTTGAATTTTGGTGTCGCCGCCGCTTTGATAACGAGTGATTTCTTAGCCATATTGAGTTGACCCCTTACTTACTTCTTGCTCTTCGCGGTGCGCTTGGTGGCACCGCTACGTGATTTCTTGGTTGATGCAGGTGTCTCGCCCTTGCGAAAGGGAAATCCAAACGCATCCAGTAATGCCTTGCCGTCAAGGTCGGTTTTAGCCGTGGTGACGATGGTGATGTCCATTCCTCGGGTTGCGTCGACCTTGTCGTAATTGATTTCCAGGAACACCAATTGCTCGGTGAGACCAAAGGTGTAGTTGCCATGGCCATCCCACGA
>JBKJXI010000039.1:0-3740 GCA_046716325.1 Ilumatobacteraceae bacterium
CGCCGTAGCTCTTGCGCAGTATCACGCACACTCGAGGCACGGTGGCGCGGGCGTAGGCAAACACGAGTTGCCCGCCGTGGCGGATCATTCCCCGCCACTCCAGATCCTTGCCGGGGTAAAAACCCGGCGTGTCGACCAGGGTTAGCAATGGAATATTGAATGAATCGCAAAAACTCACAAATCGCGCGGCCTTCTGCGAGGCCGCAATATCTAATGTGCCGGCCAGCGCCATCGGTTGATTGGCAATCACCCCGATCGATTCGCCGCCGATGGTGATGAATGCGGTAATCACATTGGGAGCCCAACGCTCGCGCAGTTCAAACATTTCCTCGTCGTCGGCCAGGATGCGGATCACCTTGCGTACGTCGTAGCTCCCCGTCGAGCTATCGGGGATTGCCTTTCCTGCCTCCGGAGTCGGCCGATCTACTGGATCGTCGGTGTCAACATGAACCGCGAGTTGATCGACATTGCTCGGTAGATACATCAACAGATGCTCGAGCGCGGTCAGCGCTTGCTCGGCGTCTTGCACCACCAAACTCGCCACTCCGCTTTGACGGGCGTGAGCATCCGTGCCGCCGAGTTCTTCGTTACTGATTTCGATGCCGGTGAACTCCGCAACCATTGTTGGGCCGGTGACGAATGCATATGAATCGGCGGTCATGATCACAAAGTCGCTCAGCCCAATGAGCAAGGCCGGACCGGAAACAGCCGGGCCATTGACAATGGTGATAATCGGCACTACTCCCGAACAATCGGCGATGGCGCGGGCGGCTTGGCCCCATCCGTGCAGCGCCGCCACTCCCTCGACAATGTCGGCCCCCGATGAGCCCAGCGACATGACGAGCGGAAGTCCCTGATCGCGCGCCGTGCCGGCGGCATAGGCGATCACCTCGGATGCCGCGGCGGAAAGTGCCCCCCGATGATGGGTCGAATTCACATCGATCCACATCACCGATCGATTGCTGTGTTCTAGTTGGCGGACTACCGCCGAGGCCGCACCCTTGACGGCCCGTTGCAGGTGCACGCCGGAGGTGATGGTCGTAATCGTCACGACTAGAGATTAGACCGCGCCGGCCGAGTCGAAGCGGGGTCTGGATGTACTCCCATGGGCAACGACTTTGTGTCGCCGATTACGATGTTGGCGACTTCCAATGTTGCCCGCGTTGGTCGATTGGGGAGTGGTCGTCGTCGAGCGGCCCATCCAACTATTCGCCGTGGCATCTCCGGAATTGCGACTCGAGCAAAATCGCCGGTCAGCCAAGTCGGTATTGCCGTAGCAGGTACAACCGCCGGTCCAAATCCTTCGAAGGCAAGCGAGGCGAGCAGTCGCATCCCGTCAATTTCCGCCTGAGGCTGGAGCACGACTCGGTGGGACGCGGCGACACGATCGAGTATTCGCCGCAACGCGTTCATTCGCGGTGGTAACAGGATGGGTCGCTGTGCCAACTCGGTGATACTCAACGATTGACGCGTTGCCCATTCGTGTTTGCTGTGAACGAGTAGTACCAGATCTTCGGCAAACAGCGGTTCGAGGGCAAGTTCCGGTTGATCGATGGGGAAGTGGACGATTGCCGCATCGAGGTCTCCGCTCAGCAGTCGCGGCACAAGCAGCGATGTCGCACCTTCGTAAACGGTTGCGTGCACGCTCGGGTGCGCTTCGTTAAGTCCGAGAAGAAGTCTTGGCATCAGCCAGCGAGCAGTCGTTCCGATACATCCGATACGTGTATCTCCTTCGATAATCATGTCGGTCGAGTGAATATCGTCGGCGATGTCCTCGAGTTCGTGCAGAACGCGACGGGCTCGGGCCACGACGCGCGTGCCATCTTCCGTAAGTTCGCCGGAATGCCGTTCGACGAGCGTTACTCCGAGATCCGTTTCCAGGCGCGAGATGTGGGCCGAGACGTTGCTTTGCACCGTCCCGAGCGCCCTGGCGGCAGCCGAGAACGACCCGGTATCTGCGATTGCGATCAGGCTTGTGAGGTGGCGGATTTCCATAATCAATCAGGAGGGTATCTCTAAAAAAGATGGGTGGTATCGCTTCGTTCGCCTTGAACGGTACCTACCGGTATGGCATACTAAAAACAGATCGCGGTGGATCTCCCCCAGATCCGCCCGACTGAATCCACATATGGCTACCCCAGCCATCGGATTCACGGTTGAGAGGCCCCGCCACAAAGCGGGGCCTTTCCCATTGGCCAGGGAATACCCTTCCAGTGTGATCGAATCGGATACCAGTCGCAAGGGGGCGGCCTTTATCGATCTGGACCGGACACTATTGGCCGGGGCCTCGGGACCGATTTTCGGCGCCGCGCTTCGTGCCGCTGGCGTGATCAGCTCGGCCAAATCGCCTGCCGAGGACATGCTCTATCGCGTTTTCAACATCGTCGGTGAAACATTTCCGTCAATGTTGCTGGCCCGACAGGGCGTGGCGGTGATGAAGGGTCGACAACGACACGAAGTGATTGCCGCGGCAACGCATGCCGCCGAAGAACTGCTGAAACTGGTGCAACTATTCGCCGCACCGGTCATCGAATTTCATCGGAGCAATGGGCGAAAGGTGGTACTTGCCACCACGACCCCGCACGATCTAGTTGCGACCTTTGCGCGGAGGGCGGGATTTGATGCGGTGGTCGCGACACGGTTCGAAGTCGGCGCTGATGGCTCGTACACGGGTGAATTAGATGGTCCGTTTGCGTGGTCGGGTGGAAAGCTTCGGGCCGTGCAAACATGGGCTGCTCAACACGACGTTTCGTTGAGTGAAAGCTATGCATACAGCGACAGCGTGTACGACCTGCCCCTACTTAATGCGGTCGGCCATCCCGTGGCAGTCAATCCGGATGCTCGACTCGCCGTCATCGCGGCCGCTCGTCGCTGGCCCATTACAAACTTTGACGTTCCACCGGGAGTGGCAAAAGTCCCGGTCGTCGGGACCGAACTGCAAAAAGTTGGCCTTGCCTTTGCCCGACCGGCGATGTTTCCGTTTGCAAAATTCACAATCTCCGGAACCGAATCGATTCCAACTAGCGGTCCGGTCATCCTCGTTGGCAATCATCGCAGTTACTTTGATTCGATGGCAATCGCAATGGCCGTTGCCAAGACCGGGCGCACCGTGCGATTTCTCGGCAAGAAGGAAGTCTTTGACGCTCCCATCGTCGGCCAGCTGGCCGCGGCGCTTGGAGGAATTCGAGTGGATCGAACATCCGGCAGCGACGAACCGTTGGCCGCCGCCGCCGAAGCACTTGCCGCCGGCGAGATGGTGGCGATCATGCCACAGGGAACAATTCCGCGGGGACGAGCATTCTTTGATCCGGTACTGCGCGGTAGGTGGGGGGCTGCGCGACTGGCGGTAATGACAAGCGCTCCGGTATTTCCAATCGGGCTATGGGGAACCGAGGTCGTGTGGCCACGCAATGCTCGAATGCCAAATTTTTTACAAATCACGAATCCGCCGGACGTAAACATCACCGTCGGTCCACAGATCAAACTCAACTACGACGGAACACCGGAAGAACTTGCCGATGAGAACACCATCAAAATGATGGATGCGATCAGCCAGTTATTGCCGGCTCACGCTCGTCAGCCCTACGAACCTTCCGAGGACGAACTAAGGCGCACCTTTCCGTCTGGCTATCGCGGCGATCCAGAAACCGAATCCGACCGGCGGCCGGGTTCCGATTAGCTAGCGGCCGACAACTTCTGGCGCACAATGTTGAGCGCACTGCCGGCCATGAACCACTCCA